>CAZWNV010000082.1:0-12450 GCA_964635265.1 uncultured Desulfobacteraceae bacterium | reverse complement strand
TCCAGGACGATGGGGGGACCGTTTACGTCCAGGACGAGGACACCTCCGTGGTCTTCGGGATGCCCAAGGAAGCCATCCAGTTAAACGCGGCGGAGTCCGTTCTGCCCTTAAACCGGATTCCGAACAAGATTATAGAGTTCGTAAACGAAAAAAATCAGTGAGTCCAGGCCAGCCGGGGGACGCAAACCGAACGGGCACGTCCCTGCCGGCCGATTGGGAAAGAGAGGTGTTATGGCAAGCGGCAAGAAGGCGGATCGCTGGCAGGTCAGGGGAGTGGATCTCAGCCGCATCCGCAACCGCAACGAGCGGCGGGTCGTTACGCAGATGAAGGCGCTTCTGCCGGAATACCCGGATTTTGAGCCGGATATTCTGGCCATCCAGGACATTTATGCCCTGGCGCTCAACCTCCTGCCGGCCCGGTATGCGCAGGAGTTTACCATTGTGTTAAACGACCCGGTCAGCGACGAGAATATCCGCGGCGCGGTGCGGGAAGCCATTCACCGGGTCCGGGCAAAGCCGACCGGTGCATCCGGGGCGGCCGAGCAGGGGGCCACGGACTGATGGAGCTGCCTGCTGACATTCAGGATCGCCTGGATTCATTGAAAAAACTGCCGACACTGCCCGTGGTGATCGAGAACCTGAGCCGGGCCCTCCGGGACCCGGAGGTGGAGGCGGACCGGATTGCAGGGATTATCCGGGATGATCCGGCGATTATGGCCCGGATCATGAAAGTGGTCAACTCCGCCTATTACCAGGGAGCCCAGGCTCCGGCTTCTCTTCGTTCGGCCATTGTGCGGATGGGATTTCGCAGTGTGAGCAATATCGCGCTTTCGGCAGCCGTGTTTTCCACATTCCCGCCGCAGGCGGGCACGGTATTTGACCGCGGCCGGTTCTGGCGCCACTGTATTTGCACCGGGATCGCCGCGGAGCGCCTCCGCAGCGAACTTCCGCGCTTTGGCGGGCTGGAGGTGGATACGGACGACCTGCATCTGTATGGCCTGCTCCATGATATCGGCAAGATCATTTTTGAGCAGTATTTTCACGGGCGTTTTGTCGAAGCCCTGGAACTCAGCCGCAGCCGGGAGATCTCCCTTTCCGCGGCCGAGGAGCGCATTCTGGGGGTGGATCATGCACGCGCCGGAGCCTGGCTGGGAGAGAAATGGAACCTGTCGGCCCCGGTCCTGGCGGTCATCCGCTGGCATCACAGCCCGCACAATGCCCCTGCGAAGTACCGGGAGATGGTGATGCTGACCTACCTGGCCAACCTGCTGACAAACGCCTCCGGGCTGGGAGACTCCGGCAATGCCTATCCCCGCTACGCGCAGAAGATTGCGCATGAATTTGACCTGGAGGAGGATGATCTGGTATACTTTATAAATTCTATCCAGAAACGGGCGGAACATTCCCCGCTTCTTGAAGCCCTCGCAAAATAGCCCGGAAAAACGGGAGGCGGGTTTTTGACATCTCGTGGAAGGCATGGGAATGGGCCAGCAGTATTATGAAACCCTGACCGAAGTCTCGATTGACAACTACAATTTCCGGGTCACGTGGAGCGCAGCCAGCAGGGACTACTGCATCCTCTGGGTCCAGGATGCGGACATCATGGACCAGTTTGAGGCGCTCGGCCGTTTCAGCCAGTTCGACAGGCGCAACATTCTTGAATTCGTGGTCCGCTATGTCACCAGCCAGGCCCTGCGGGAAAAGATCAGCAAGCGGCGCTTCGCCGTTTATATCGAGAACCTCTCCCCCACGTTTTTTGAAGAAATTCAGCGCTTGAGTCACGAGGACCGGGAAGAGGCCTTCAACAATCTGTTCAACCTGGACTCGGTAATTGACGAAGCCGTGGATCTCGCCTGGAAACGCCGCCTGATGGCAAAGAAGTTTCATCCGGACAGGGGCGGAAACAAACAGGCCATGACGCTGATCAATGAAGGCTACGAGCTGCTCAAATCCAAAAAGGAGAACTCGTTTTAGGGGTATGCATACCGTCGGCATTCATCAACTGAGTCCGGGCATGGTTTTGCGCCAGGATGTCAAGGATCCGGGCGGCCGTCTCCTGGCCCCGGCCGGTCAGGAGGTCACAGAGAAGCTGATCCGGGTGTTCAAGATCTGGGGCGTGGCGGGGGATCTGCGAATCCAGGGCCGGGAGGCCGACAGCCGCCCGGCTGAAGAAGCCCCGGAAATTCCCCCCGGGATCCGCAGCAAGGCGGAGGAGTTCGTCAAGTACCGCTTCCAGTTCAATGATTTAAACGACCCCTTTGTGGCCCAGTTGTTCGACATTGCGGTCGGCAGAAAGGCCGAATACCTCCTGAACCATCCCGAAGAAGAGCCCCTTGACCATTTTCAGCCGGAAGCCCCCCCTGTAAAACGCAATGTGCCGATTACGCGCAAAAAGGTCAATGTGGACTACCTGATCCAGAAAACCCTGCACATGGGGGCCATGCCCGACGTTTATTATAAAACCATTGCAGCGATCAACAACCCGGAAACCTCGCTCGACGACATCGCCGGTATTGTCAGCAAGGACACCACGCTCTCGGCCAAGGTCCTGCAGCTGGTCAACAGTTCCTTCTACAGCCTGAAGCAGAAGGTGGACACGCTTACCTGGGCGCTTGCCCTGATCGGCACCAATCAGCTGATGACCATTGTAAGCGGTGTTTCGGCCGTGTCGCTGTTCAAAAACATTCCCTCCCAGCTCCTCAGCATGGTCTCTTTCTGGGAGCACAGCATCGCCTGCGGAACGGCCGCGCAGCTGCTGTCCAGCTACTACCCGGAGAGAATGGATGCGGAGCGGTTTTTCGTGGCCGGGCTCCTGCACGATATCGGCCGCATGATCCTGGTCCAGAACCTGGCCGGCCGCTACTACGAAATTTTTCAGCAGGCGCGGCGCGAAGAGGTGTTTTTGTTCACGGCGGAAAAGGAGAGTTTCGGGGCGGACCATGCGGAAATCGGGGCGGAGCTGGCCCAGCAGTGGAATCTCCCGGCAAACCTGGTCAGCATGATCCGCAGGCATCATTTCCCGGACCAGGACAGCGCGTTTTTTGAATCGGCCATCATCAACCTGGCCGACATTATTGTCAACGCCCTTGAGATCGGCAGCAGCGGCGAATTTTTTGTCCCGGTCATTGAGCCCAACGTCTGCCAGGATATCAACCTGGACAGGGAGATGCTGCAGTCCGTGGTCAATGAAATCGACAACCAGCTTGGCGACATATTCGAGATTATCTATGGAATCCCCGAATAATGACGGTGCACGCGCTACCGAATTGATGCAGCGGCTGGAGACGGTGACCGAGCACGCCATGGAGGCGCTGGAGCTGTGCGCCTCCATGGGCGACTACCAGAGTTCGATCACCAAGTTCAAAAACCGCAAGGATATCTTTGAGCGCGCCGTCCAGGGGCTGCGGCAGGTCATTCCCATCTCTTTCTACGCCTTTTATGCAGTGGATGAGAGCCAGCTCGACATCGGCCTGGAGCACTGTGATGCAGCGGAGCAGAAGGACTATATCAGCAGGAGCGTGGAGCACCTCATTGAAAAAGGGGTGGTGGCCCTTGCGTTTCGCGAGAAGCGGACCCTTACCGCCCGGTCCCACGACCGGGGCTATCACCTGCTGATCCACGCCCTTGCCACCACTTCCCGGCCCTACGGCATCTTTTTCTGCTTTTTGGAAAAAAAGCCGCTGGAGTGGCGCATCGTGGACAAGATGATCACCATTATCTGCAAGTCCACGTGCTATGCCCTGGAAAATTTTGATCTCTACCAGCAGATCGACCAGAAAAACGCGGCCCTTACCGAGAAGAACAACCAGTTGTCGCGCTCGGAGCTTCTCTACCGCAACACTTTTGAAAATACGGGGAATCCGACGGTGATAACCGATGCCGACGGCCTTCTCACCTATTGCAACAGCCAGTTTGCGGCGTTTTCCGCCTGTGATCGTGCCGATCTTACTGAGCGGAAAAACCTCGCCGATTTTATCACCGGCCCGGGGCGTGTGGATTTCGCCGAGCTGCTTGCAAAGTCCCGAAATGACGATTTCGGTGAACCCGCCGAGTTTAGTTTCGAGAACCTCCGCGGCGAGCGCAGAACCGTATTCCTGAAAATCTCGCCCCTGGAAGTGGAAAACCGCTACATTGTTTCCTTAAATGATGTCACGGCCATAAAGGAAGCCGAGAGGCAGCTCGAGTTCCAGGCCTTCCATGACCCGCTCACCCATCTGCCCAACCGCGTGCTTTTCCAGGACCGGCTGGCGCAGGCGATCAAGAAAAAGAAGCGCTACAGCGGCTACAACTTCGCCGTCGTGTTCATCGACCTGGACCGGTTTAAGAGCATTAACGACACCCTGGGCCACAACATCGGGGATCAGCTGCTGATGCAGACGGCCCGGCGCATTTCCGACGCGGTGCGGGAAGTCGACACGGTTGCCCGCTACGGGGGAGATGAGTTCTTGATCCTGCTGGAGAACATCCCGGATCAGTCGGCCTCCGAGGCGGTAACGCAGCGGATACTGGAGCGCTTTGCCGAACCCGTTCATATCGGCGGCCATGAAATCGTTGTAACGCTCAGTATCGGCGTGCTCCTCGGCGGCTGGCAGGCTGTGGAACAAACGGACGTGGTGCGTCTTGCGGACATGAGCATGTATGAGGCCAAGAAGCTGGGCCGCAACCGGGTGGTATATGCCCATGAAATCGCTGAGAAAGAAATCGAGGAGAAGCTGCACCTGGAAAGCCATCTGCAGAAGGCCATTCAGAAAGGCGAGTTCCACCTTGCGTATCAGCCCCTCATGGATCTCTCCCAGAACCGCCTCTATGGCGTGGAGGCCCTTGTGCGCTGGCAGCATCCGGAACTGGGGCTGATCGGGCCGGCCAATTTTATCCCCATCGCCGAGGAGACGGGTCTGATCATTCCGCTGGGCCGCAAAATCCTGGAGCTTGCCATGGCGGATTTTGCCGTGTGGCGGGAGCTCTACCCGCAGGCAAAAGACCTGTATCTAAACGTCAACATCTCGGTCAAGCAGCTGGTCAAGCAGGAGCTTGTGGAGGACATCCGGCAGATTGCAGAATCCGCCGGCATGCCGCTTAGCCATCTGACGCTGGAGATCACGGAAAGCGTTTTTATCGAGGATACGGCGCCTGTTATCGAAACCATCAACCGCTTAAAGGAGCTTGGGATCTCCATCTCCATCGATGACTTCGGCACGGGCTACGCAAGCCTGAAGTATTTGAAACAGTTCGCCATTGACCACGTGAAAATAGACAAGCTGCTGATCAGCAATATCCTGGAGGATGAAACCAATTATAATATCGTGGCCTCGATGCTGGAGCTGTGCCGGAAGTTAAACCTCCGGGTCATGGCCGAGGGCATCGAGGAGTCCGAGCAGCTCGAGAAGCTCAAACAGATGCAGTGCGGCTTCGGCCAGGGCTTCTACTTCTCCCCGCCACAGGACCGGGCGGAAACGGAAGAACTCATCATCCGGCAGTATCTGCCCCGGAATTAGGATTTCTCCCCGGTGGCGGCGGCTCAATTGATCTTGTGCTCGTCCAGCCCCCGTTTTTTGATTTTCTCCAGAAGGGTGGTGCGCTTCATGTTGAGCATCCGCGCCGCTTCCTTTTTGTTCCAGTCCGTACTGTAGAGCGCTTTGAGAATCAGGCGGTTTTCGAATTCGCTGGTCATGGTGTGAAAGTCCAGGGGTTCGGATTCCCGGCCCGGCTCATCGACCGGTTCCTCGGTTGTATCGCCGAGGGTCTGGAATTTCTGCGGCAGTGCGGATACATCCACCGTGTCGCCGCTGTGCAGGATGCACATCCGCTGGACCAGGTTCTGCAATTCGCGCACATTGCCGGGCCAGTCATGGGCTTTGAGTTTTTCCAGCGCCTGCCTGGTAAAGCCCAGCGGGACGTTTTGCCGTCCCCGGTTGTAGAGGAGCAGGAATTTTTCCACCAGCTGGTCAATATCCTCCGGCCGCTCCCGCAGCGGAGGCAGCGTAATGGGCACCACGCTGAGCCTGTAGAACAGGTCCTCCCGGAAGGCGCCGTCGGCAACCGCCTGCTCCAGGTCCCGGTTGGTGGCCGCGATGACGCGCACATCAATTTCTATGGATTTCACCGATCCGATCGGTTCAAAGGACTGCTCCTGCAGCACCCGCAAAAGCTTGGCCTGGAGGCCGGGCTTCATGTCCCCGATTTCATCCAGGAAAAGCGTTCCCTTGTCCGCGTGCTGCAGCCTTCCTCTTTTGGCGCGGTTGGCGCCGGTAAAGGCGCCTTTTTCATAGCCGAACAGCTCGCTTTCCAGCAGCTCCTCCGGGATTGCAGCACAGTTGACCGGCACGAAATTGTAGTGGCTGCGTTTGGGTGTCAGGTCGTGGATGGCGCGGGCCACAAGCTCCTTGCCGGTCCCGGACTCGCCTTTTACCAGGACATTTCCCTGACCGCTCGCCGCGATTCGCTCGATGGTCTGGAAAAGCTGCATCATCGGTCTGGATTGGCCGATGATGCCGGAGAACCCGTCGTCCTTGCGGAGCCTGGGCTGCTGCTCCAGGCTCATGCGCAGCAGCTTCTGGTATTGCAGGGCCACTTTGATGACTTCCAGGATTTCCTGCCCGTCAAGGGGGGTGTTGATGTAGAAAAAGGCTCCTGCCTGCAGGGACTCTACGATATTGCCGCGGTTGCCGGGCGGCATGATCGCCACGGGAACAAGAGCCGGGTTTGCCCCCACCGCCTTGTGAATGAGTTCCAGCCCCGCCTTGTCCGGGAAGAACAAGTCGGTAAACAAAAGCTCCATCCTTTGGTTTTCATGGACCTGCTCCAGGGCTTCTGTCGGATCTTTGGCATGAAAGACAGAGGCCTCGGTCGCGCTTCGCAGATGTGCGGTAAGGGAACCTTCTTCGGGTTTTCCCGGCTCTGCGACCAGGATATGGATTTCATTTAGCATGCTTTTTGATTCCCGGTATATGAGGTAAAACCATTGCGCCCGGCTGCTACTAGCGCAGGTAAAAGTCAAATTACTGACATGGAGGGGAAATGTCAAGAAGGGAGTTGGGATCGGTCGGGATTCTTGTTTTGCTGCATCTCGCGGTTTTTCATTGTTTGCGCCGCGCCGGAGCGACATGTTTTGCCCCGGCTCTTTGTATTTGGCCTCCGTTTTGCATTGAAGAGACCAACAGGAGGCCATTATGAAGTCAATCGCCTGGGTGGCTGTATTATCGGTTTTGTCTGTCTTTCTTGCACGGCCCGAGTGTCCGGCCGCCTCCGCAAAGCTGCTGGCCATGGCAAACAGCCGGGATGCCGCCATGAACCACATCGATTTTGTTTTTGACCATATCCCGGAGTTTTCGGTGGATCAGTCAGGCCAGCGGGTGCGGGTCCGCGTGGAGGATACCGCCTTTTCCAGCTCCTTTCAACCGCTTGGCAGGGAGGAAGTCCGTGCTCCCCTGATGCAGGTCAAAGCCCGCAGGAGCGGTGCCGGCTGCGTAATCGACCTCTACTTCCGGTCTGTTCCCGAATTTGTGGATGTAACCATAGACAGGAAATATTCGCGCTTTAGTGTCAACGTGGTCTGGCAGGAGAAGAACAGAAGAAGACGCCCGGGGATTATGGACAAGCAGCTCGGGCGGCTTAAGCCGATAAAAGGCGGCGCTGCGGCCGAGCGGATGATTTCCTCGGAATACAAGGGGGACTGGCTGCGGTTTTTCCGGGAATTTGAATGGCCCGCCAGGGTGGCGCCGGAGCTGCATTTTTCCTTCCCCCCCTGTCCGGGCCCCATGCTCCGGGGGCATGCCCATTTTGTCCCGGACGAGGTGCAGGCAGCGGCTTCCGCAGGCCGATGGCATACGGCTGCGGGCAGGCTGCGCAAGCTTTTGGAGGGCTCCGCCGGAGGCATGCAGGCAAAGTATTTCCGGCTGCTGCTGGCCGGCTGCCTCCTGCGCGAGAACAAAGCCGGCGCTGCCATTGAGGCGCTTTCCGGGGTTCAGGGGCAGGGATGCCAAAAACCGGCAGGGGGCTGGAAGGTATACCTGCAGTCCTTTGCCCGGGCGGCACGGGGCAATTATTTTCAGGCAGCCCGCCTGCTGGAGGTAAACAGGGAGGCCTGCCTGGAGCACCAGACCCTGGCTCCCTGGTACCGGCTGCTGCTGGCGGAACTCGATCTTGCCGTTGACAGTCCCGAAAATGCGCATTCCCGGCTGGAGGCGGGAGCGGGCGCGCAGGCCAAGACACTGGCCCCCGTCTACAGCCTGCGCCGGGCGGATGCCCTTTTTGCTGCGGGCAGGCCGGATGCCGCCCATGATCTATACAGGCAAACCGCACGGGATCTGCAGCTGCTGCAGCGCTATCCCCGCTCGCTTTCCGGCTGGGCGGGCGTGTTGTACCGCAGAGGGCAGTACGGACAAGCCTTCCGGCATTACTGCCTGCTCGCCGATGTGTTGGAGGACAAACAGCCCCAAAAACAGGGCCTTGCTGCCTACTGGGCGGCCATGGCCCGGCTGCGCTCCGGCCGCACCGACCGGGCCCGGCTTGCGCTGTGGGACATCGAGGAGAAGTTTGCCAATACGGAGGCCGCCTATCGGGCCCGTTTGAAGCTGATGGACCTGGACCGGCTCGGGGGCGGTCCCCCGGAGCTGGAGGGGGTTCTTTCGCAATACCGGCAGATCAGGGATAACGGCACCAGCCGGCAGGTCCGGGAGGAAGCCTTTTTCAAGCAGGTTCTTGCCTGCCATCTGGCAGGGGAAAAGCTGCGGGCGGTAAAGCTGGCCGGCCGTTTTATGGAGGATTACTGGGCGGGTGAACTGATGCCCGAGGCCCGGGCCCTTCTGGTGGAGATTTTTCCGGATGCCGCGGAGGCCCTTGTTGCGCAGCAGGCCTATTTTGAAGCGCTAACCCTGGTCTCCCGGCACCGCGACCTTCTTGCCCAGGCCAACATCAGCTATGACTTTCTCTTTGACCTGGCAAAGAGCTACAGCAGCGCGGGGTTTCTCTCCCAGGCGGCGGAAACCTATCTCTATATCCTGGACTTTGAAGAGGAAAAAGCGCGAAAAGCGGGTGCCTACCTGCCCCTCATCCGGCTTTGTCATGAACAGAAGCAATACGACAGGGTGCTCCGGTATGGATCCGCGTATCTGAGCCTGTATCCGGAGGGCAAAGACCGGGCGGATGTTACCTATTATTATGCGGATGTGCTGCTGCAGCGGGAAAAGCTCGAAGGCCTGGCCGGGCTGCTTGACGAGAAAAACCGGCCGAGAACCCCAAAGCTGGACTATCTTGCCGGCAAGCTGTTTCTGCGCACGGGCCGCACCGATCTGGCCGAGTTCTATCTCACCTGGGCATCGGACCCCCAGCGCAAGGGAGGAAATCCCGGGTACCGGCTAAAACTCGGGGAGATGCTGTTTGCCGATCAGGAGTATGAAAAGGCCGTCCCGGTCTACCGTTCTCTGCTGGAGGAGCCGCAGTTTGCCGCTCACGCCGGCTGCCGGCTGATTCAGATGTATTTTGAAACCGGGCGCAGGCGGGAGGCTCTTAAGCTTTACCAGCGGCTGGCCGAAAAAGAGATAGAAGGCAGGTGGCTGCAGCTGGCTTCGGAAACCGTAGCGATCGAAAAAATGCAATAGGGAAGGAATGGGATTATGGCGGGGCAGAACATGTTCGGCACAACAATCCGGGTCCTGGACAACGCACTGGATCTGCGGGCAAAAAAACTGGAAACGATTTCAGCCAACATCGCCAATGCGGAAACACCCGGTTATTCCCGGCTCCGGATGGATTTCGAGGAAGCGCTGCGCGAGGCGGCAGCCGGCAGTGCGACCACGCAGACCGCCACCCATCCGCAACATTTCGGCTCCGCCCCCGGCGGCGGGGCCGCGGATGTGGAGGCCCATATCTACCGGGATATGCAGCATACGGGCGTCGGTGACAACAACAATGTCAGCCTGGAGCGCGAGATGGTGGACCTGGCCGAAAACCAGATCCGCTATGAAGCCGCAACCCGGATGCTCAGCAAGAGGTTCAACATGTTGAAAATGGTGATTCGCGGACAGGCATAAAGGAGGGCGCAATGGATGTTCTGGGAGTGATGAATATCGGGTATTCGGCTTTAAAGGCGCAGACTGCCCGGGTAAACGTTATCAGTTCGAATCTGGCGAACATGGAGACCACCCGCACCCCTGAAGGCGGGCCGTATCAGAGAAAATCCGTGGTTTTCTCCTCCCTGGAAAGCGGTTTTGCCGGGGAACTGGCCCGGGCGGAGAACAGCCGCAATCCGGCACAGGGCGTGCAGGTGCAGCGGATCGAAACCCATGAGGGGGCCTTCAAGGAGGTCTATGATCCGGCGCACCCGGATGCCAATGAAGAAGGCTATGTGAAGATGCCGGATATCAGCCTGGTCGAGGAAATGACGGACCTGATGCAGGCCAAGGGCTCCTACGAGGCCAATGTCACCAGCATCAAGGCGGCCCAGCGCATGGCATTAAAAGCACTGCAGATCGGGGGGTAAAAGATGGCGGGAAATATCAATCTGATAGCAAACAACCTGGAGGCCCTCAAAGCGGCGGAAGGCGCGGAAAAAGAGCAGGCGGGCCAGGCACCGGCGCAGGCTTTTGAGAAAATGTTCGATCAGGCTGCCCAAAACCTGGAAAAAGCCGATGAAACGGCACTGCAGGTAAACACCGGCGGCCCCGCGAATCTGCATGACGCCATGATTGCCATGGAAAAGGCCGATATTTCCCTGCGGCTGATGGTCCAGGTGCGCAACAAGGCGGTGGATGCATACAAGGAAATCATGCGCATGCAGGTCTGATGGCTTCGCAGAAAGTTCCCTGTCTGCGCTGCACTGCTTTAGAAAATCAACGGGGGGGTGCTGCCCCCTGCACCCAAAAGCGGATGAATGGCAATGGCGGAAGCATCGTATAAAAATATCCTCAACAATCTCCGGGCCTGGCCTCTTTCCCGCAAACTGGCGCTTGCCGGGGTGGCCACCCTGTCTGTTGTCCTGTTTGCCGTAATTATTTTTCAGACCAACAGGGCGGAATACCAGCCGCTTTATACCGAACTGCCGCAGCAGGAGGCCGCCTCTGTGACCAGCTGGTTAAAGGAGCACGGAGTTCCCTACAAGCTGGAAAACAGCGGCCGCTCGATTTATGTGCCGGCCGGCATGGTGTATGAGACCCGTCTGAACCTGGCGGGAGCGGGCCTTCCCAGTCAGGGAGGCGTTGGTTTCGAGATCTTTGACGAGCAGAACTTCGGCGTGACCAAGTTTACCCAGAAGATCAATCTGCAGCGGGCGCTGCAGGGAGAGCTGGCCCGCACGATCGGGGCGCTGGATGCGGTGAAATCCGCGCGGGTGCACCTGGTGATGCCGGAGAAACGCCTGCTCAAGGAGCAGCAGGAGGAGGCCAAGGCCTCGGTGGTCGTGGACCTGGAGTCGGGGCGCAGCCTCGGCGGGAGACAGACCCGGGGCATCGTGCACCTCGTGGCCGGCGGTATCGAGGGGCTGGAAAAAAACCGGGTGACCGTGATCGATACCAGCGGCCGGACGCTCAGCAAAAGCAGCGGCGAGGATGCGGCCATGGCCAGACTGCCGGAGAAACTCAAGTTTAAAACAACCCTGGAGAGCCGCCTGGAGGAGCGGGCCCAGTCGATGCTGGACCGGGCCCTGGGAAAGGGCGATGCCATTGTCCGGGTAACGGCGGATCTCGATTTTACCCAGGAAGCCATTACCAAGGAGGAGTACGACCCGGACGGCCTGGTGCCCAGGAGCGAGAAGATCACGGAGAGCGAGTCCGGCTACAACCAATCCGGCGGTGTCCCCGGGGTGGAGTCCAATCTGGGCAAGAGCGGCCAGAGCAGTACAGGGGCCATCCCCACAAGCAAAAGCTCGGAAGTGATCAACTACGAGATCAGCAAGACCGTCAAGCAGATCAATACGCCCGTTGGATCCGTGGAACAGGTGGCCGCCGCGGTACTGGTGGCCGAGCCCTTCGATCCGGCGGCAAACGGCGGAGAAGGCGCGCACGTGCCGCTGTCCGAAGAAAAACTGGCCTCCATCCGGAAAATGGTCTCCACGGCTCTGGGGCTGGACATGGCGCGGGGCGATAAAATTGAGGTGGTTTCCATGCCCTTTGCGGAAAAGATGCTGCAGCCGGCGGAAAAATCCGGCGGCGGCCCCTCCCTGTACAAATACCTTCCCTACGTCAAATACCTGCTTTTGCTGATCTGCGCGGTTCTGCTCTATCTCGCGCTGGTGCGCCCCATGGTCAAGACCCTGCGGCGGGAAGCCCTGCCCGGCCAGCAGCCCCCGGAGGAACTGGAGGGCAGCTATGAACCGGGCACCAAGGCATTGGACGGACCGGCGCAGCTTCGCAGCGAGGTGGCCGATCACAGCGTAACGCCGGCCCAGGTGGTCAAGACCTGGCTCAAGGAGGGATAAGGCCATGAAAAAAGATTTCTCCAAGATGACAGGGGCCG
>CAZWNV010000081.1:4857-12651 GCA_964635265.1 uncultured Desulfobacteraceae bacterium | reverse complement strand
CCGGAATTTTCCGGGCTCCCGGGGTGCAAGGCTTGCTGCCTCGCGGATGAACAAGCGCTTGCCGGCGATCCGCTCATCGGCCAGGATATAGCCCTTTACCGCCCTGGCGCGTTTGCGGGCCAAAAGCTGGAGCCGGGAATCGCTTACAGAAATCCCCTGCCGGATCGCATCCTTCATTTCACCGGCATTCAGGCTTTCATCCGAGAGGGGCTTGGCATCCTCGGGGGCATCCGGTCCGGAGAGGACCTCCTTTTTATAGACCTGCCGGAGGAATTTGCCGTACTGCTTGTCCGTTAACTGCATCTTATCCATCTCTCCGGCCTTTTCACCGCCCGCCGCAGCTTTGCCGGCCCAAGCAGCCGCCCGGATTTTCTGCTCAAGAGCCATATCGACAAGCGCCTGCCGATCCGTTTCCGGATTCACATACCCGGTGAGCTCCAGGTTCAGCTCCGGGCGCTTGTAGAGAAGCTCCCGGATCGAAGCCAGTTTTTCTTTGGCGGCATCAGGGATTTCGGCACGGCCGGCCGGAAATTCAATGTAGCGCAGTTCTTCGCCGCCGGAAACGATGGAGCTGACAAGGGAGAAAGGCGAAGTGGCCGCCTTGGCGACAACGTTTTTCAAGGACTGGAAAATAATGCCGGCCAGACTGAACTGCGGGTCGTCAAGCCTGCCGGATATTGGCAGATCCAGGTCGATTTCCCCCTGCCGGTTCTTTAACAGCGCAACCGCAAGCCCCACGGGAAGGTTCAGCGCCTGCTCGCTCTCGACTTTCCGGCCCAGGGTGAACTGGTCCAGGAGCAGCTTGTTCTCCGCCTTCAGCGTATCGTTTTTCACCAGGTAGTCCAGGTTCAGGTTGAGCTTTCCCTTCTCAATGGCGCGGCCGATGTATTTGCCGGAATACGTGGAAAAGGGGGAAAGCTCGAGATTCTGCAGATCAAAACGCGCATCCAGGAACAGATCCCGGAGCAGGGGGTTGATCCGGCCGGACACAGACAACGGCGCATGCTCGTCCACCGCACCCTTCAAGCGCAGTTTCGCGCCTTCAAAATTCTCGGTGGACAGCCCCTGGATGCTGCCCTCCGCAAGCGTCAGGCGGGTGGCATAATGGGGATCAATCTGGTAGTCGCGAAAGGATACGGCCAGGTTGCTTAGCGTCACCTGCCCGATAGATATGGGAAACGGCCCACCCCCGCCATCTTCTGCTGCATCCCCCTTCTCTTTTCCCTTCGCTCCGCCCTCTCGGGGCTTTTCCGCAGGCTTTTGGCCTGCAGACGGTTTCTCATAGATCTGCCCCAGATTCAGGCGCCCTTCCTTGTCCACCACCACCTGCTGTTCCAGGCCGGCCAGGGACAACTCTTCCAGCTCAAAGCGGGCCGGATTCCAGGAAGCCTGCAGGCCTTTCAGATCAAAGGCGCTCCATTTGAGAAAATCCCGGCCGGTACTTTCTTCCGCGAGGGAAAAATCCGAGATCCCGGCATCTCCCCGAACGCGGGCGCTTATCCCCTTCCCCCCGCCTTTCTTCATCTGCGCATCGGCCGCCATGTGCAGGCGTCCGCCGGTCAGCACGAGGTTCAGGGGTTTTGGGAAGTAGGGCTGAATCCGCGTAACATCTGCATCCCGAACATCTATGGCCAGGTCGGCGGATAGCGGGGAAACCCCGAAACCGCCGGAAACCGACAGGGAGGTTTTCGGGGGAAGCGCGGCGGAGAATTCCATCTTTGCCTGACTGCCGCTTTTGGTGGAAAAATCCGAAACCGAAAGATCCAGCTTCTCCAGCCGCATCGTCACCGGTCCCGCAACCGGCGAGTCGGAAACACGGGGGGCGGCATAATCCCGAAACCGGATCTCTCCGGAATCCAGGGAGAACTCTCCCAGCTCCAATAGAAAAGAAGATGATTCGCTCTCCGCACTTTTTTCCGCCGCTGTCACCGCGTCCTCGTCCTCCTCCGGGGCCGGCGGCGGCCCCAGCTCCGCCAGATTCAGCCCCCCGCCGGCGCGCCGCACCATGGTCACGGAAGGCTCCGTCAGGCTCAGCTCCGCAATCCGGATATTGCCCTCAAGGGGTTCGGAAGGCGCCATTTCCGCATGAATTTGCGGTACGGAAACAATTTCAGTGGAGGCCTTGTCCTCTAGTACAAGTCCCGTAATCGCGGCCGTACCCGACACGCGCAGGCGGAGCCGGCCGTCTTCCCCTTTTTGCAGACGAATCCTGGGGTTTAGATCCAGGCTTCCCCCGGTCACGGAAAACCCCAGCCGGGCCGGCACATAAGCAAAATAGTAGGGGAGCTGCAGACCCTGCAGCGAGATGTCGAGCTCTGTCTGCAGCGATTCGGCAAAGGGCTTGGAGGCTGCATCCACCTCTATGCGGGTGTTGTTGAAACTGCCTTGCAGCACGGGCTTGGCATAGCTTTCGATGTTGTCTGTGAAATTGGAGATCAGGGGCAGGGTGAAGCTGATGCCGGTAAACCGGTGGGTTTTGTCCATGGGAGCGTCCCGGAATACAAATCTTCCCCCGGAGACCGCGATATTGGCAATGGAGAACCGAAAGGGTGCTTTTTCTTTTTCTTCCGCCGCAGCCGGCGGATCCTTTTCCGCCCCGCCGGCAAGAAGGTCGGAGAAGCTCATCTCCGTCTCGGAGACCCTGGCAATCCGTACCAGCGGATCCTCAAGCCGCAGCTCTTTGATCACCGGGGATAGTTGGAAGAGCGAGGCCCACTGCAGATTGACAAAGAGCCGCTCCCAAGCGACAAAGGCCTGTTGTCCCGATTTCTGCCGGATTTTCAGGCCTTCCAGGGAAAGGGTAAGCGTATAGGGATTAAAAGCGACATCTTCTACGGAAGCCGGCCGGTTCAGCTTTTCGCTCAGTTTATCCGGCAGAATGGATTCCGCGGTCAGGGGAATGACGACAAACCCGGCCAGCGTGTAGAGTAGAACCAAAACGGCGGCAATAATCCCGCTCTTTTTTTTCCAGCCCAAATGCGCCCCCTTTTCCTTTCCGCCGGCGCTGCAGCGATTGTTTGCTATGCTTTTCGCCACCTCCTTTCATTAGTATAATCGAAAACAAGCAGATTGCAAGGGCGGCTCCTGCTCAAGCCGGGATCTACCGGCTGGCACGCAGTCCGCTTTTCTGAAACCGTGTGATCAGGTAATAGTCCACTGCATCCGGCCGTGGATTCACCTTGTCCGTTATCATGGCGTTTACGAGGGACTGCCGGTTGGCCTCGTAAAAAGCGGCCTGCTCCGCCCGCATCTGCTTTAACTGCTGCATGCGGGGGTTGCAGCAGGTGTTGAAAAGCTGTGCCGTGCATTTGCAGCACGCGATCTTCTTGGTGATCTGCGCATTGTAGCGGGCCTCCAGGTCTGCCGGATCCTCCGCGGAAGCGCCGACCACCAGGAAAGCGGCCAGAAAAATGACCGCTGCCAGCAGAAACATTGCAGTGCGTCTCATACCCTTACCTCCTTTTCGTGCCGTTTTTGCCTGCAGCCTTGCTGTTTACAGAGACTGCTTCTCCAGCTTAGGGCACTATATAAAAAGGCAGGGTACAAATCAGATACAGACGCAAAAAAATTTGGGAAAGCGGTTCATTTTTTCGGGGGAGTACAGCAAACCGTGTTTTTTCAGGATTTTTTGCCGGAGCCCGGTTTTTTGATCCCGTATTTGCGGATCAGCCGCGAAAGGTAGGTGCGCTGAATTCCCAGGATGGAGGCCGCGCGGCTCTGGTGGCCGCCGGTGTTCTGCAGCGTGAGCTCAATAAACTTCTTCTTGAATTCATCCACCGCCTCCTGGAGACTTAACCCGACGGAAATATCATTCATGATCGTGGATGCAGAAAACAGCAGGGGCAGATCCCCCGCTTCCAGCTCAGAGCCGTTTCCCATCACCACCGCCCGCTCCAGCGCGTTCCGCAGCTCACGGATATTGCCCGGCCAGTCGTATTGGACCATCTTATCCATTGCCTCCCTGGAGATTGCGATTTCCGCGCCGCCTCTTTCCTTTTGAAAAAGCCGGACAAAATGGCGGGCCAGCAGCGGAATATCCGTTTTCCGCTCCCGCAGGGGCGGGAGGTGGAGTTCCACCACATTTAAACGGTAGTAGAGGTCCTCCCGGAAACGCCCCTGTGCGACCTCTTCGCCGATCTGCTTGTTGGTTGCCGCAATCACGCGGATATCCACGGAAATGGGCGTATTGCCCCCCACCCGGTAAAAAATCCCGTCCTGCAGGACACGCAGCAGCTTGGCCTGCATCTGCTGGCTCATTTCGGCAATCTCGTCCAAAAACAGACTGCCCTCGTCGGCCAATTCGAACTTGCCGATCTTCTGGGCGGTAGCGCCGGTGAACGCTCCCTTCTCATACCCGAACAGCTCGGCTTCCAGCAGGGACTCGGGCAGGGCTGCACAGTTCAGGGTGACCAGATGCTTTTGCCCCCGGGAGCTGTTCTGATGGATCAGACGCGCGAGAAGCTCCTTTCCGGTCCCGCTCTCGCCCAGAATAAGGGTGCTGGCCATGGAATCAGCAACCCGCAGGGCCTGGTCCACCACTTTGCGGATGGCCGGACTCTCCCCGATAATTTCCTGCCTGGGCTCGAGCTCGGCCTTTAAATCCCGGTTTTCGTTTTCAACAGACTGGAATTTTCGCGCGTTGCCGATAGCCACCGCGGCCAGATCCGCGAACACCGTTAGCAGCTCCCGGTCCTCTTCACGAAAAACGCCGCCGTCCGACTTGTTGATAAACTCGATGACGCCGATCACTTTGCCCTGGACGTGCATGGGCATGCAGGCAATGGAGCGTGTCTTGAACCCGATCTGATCGCTTATGTGCCCGTACCACCGGCGGTCCTTGGTGGCATCCTTGATGATCAGGGGCTCATCCTTTTCCGCCACGTATCCGGCGATGCCCTGGCCCAGCTTGACCTCGTACTGCTTTACCGCCTCCTTTTTTCTGCCCGTGGCCACCTTGAAGAACAGGCTGTTTTTTCTTTTGTCCAGAAGCAGCAAAGAACTCGCTTTTGCCCGCATCATGCGGTTGCCGGTCTCCAGGATCAGCTCCAGAAGCTGGTTGAGGTCGTGCGCGTGGGAAACCCATGCGGAAATATCGCGCAGGTGCTCTATTGCGGGATCTTTTTCATAATATGCAGTCTGCATGCGCGCGCACCGGCCCATTTCTTGATTGGGGAAACAAAAGCGGCACCAGGGCCGCGGCAGGTTCTAAGTAAATTGTATTATAATCGGATGCAGGAAGAAAAGCAACAAGGATCTTGGAAGAGAAAGAGGCCCGCGCGGATGCAGATGCGGCGGCCGCCGGAAGGCTGGCCGCCGCATGATGGGAGTCACTGAAAAAAAGACTTGCGCCTAGAACTGCCAAATGAACTCGAGGCCGAACCGGTAGGCCACTTCATCGCTTTCCTCGCCGGGAACGACCTGCATCTGGCCGGTCTGGGGATCAAACGCGCCCAAAGTAGCCGTCCTTGCCGCGGTCGCGTCCTCGATCATCTCTCCGGGGAACAGGAGAGCGGCCTGCGCCTTGATAAAGGAGTGCCGGCTCATGGCCAGGGTGAATTCATTGTCCCATTCGGTCCCCACATAGTCGCTCTCCACCCTGGTGTTCTGCACTGCCAGCGGGTTGTTAAAAGGATTGTTCGGGTTGTCCGCGGGAATCAGCGGCGGAGCGGCGAAGCTTGCCACGCTGATATCCTCGTTCCACCAGAAGGAGTTCACGTTGGTCTTAAAGGTCATGTCAAAACGGGGCTTGAGGCTGAAACCGAACCCTGCCATCGTCAGGCCCGGGTTATCACCGCGCGAAAGGCCGAGAGGATTACCATTGGCCAGACCGCCGGCGATGATCGGCGTCCCGTTTCCGTAAAGGGCCGGCAGGAAACTGTAAACGCCCGATCCCATCATAATGTTGGTATCCGCTACAATGGTGTTTTCCCCGCCGAACCGGGTAAAGCGCTGGAAGGAGAGTGCACCGTCATAGCCCTCCAGATCGCCGTCATCCGGATCGTCGTCACCGGAGGTATAAATAAAGCCCAGATGCGGCTTAAATCCCATGCCGACCGAATCCGATAGATCCATCTCCACGTCACCGGCGGCGGCATAGGAACTGATATCATAGTCGTCCCGTGTCATCTTGGGATTGATGGCGAGATTGGCGTTGACTTCCTCTGCCTCGCCGAAACGGTAGACACCTTCCAGGAAATAGTTGAGCATGCCGGCCTTGCCTCTGTATACGGCACCAAGGTAGTGCACATCCGTATCCGGCCTGGATCCGTTCAGCCCGGTGAGCTTCTGCTCAATCGAACCCGAGGAAACGTGGCGGATCCGATCATACATGTACATACCGGTCAGCTTATGCCCTTCCGCCAGGTGGTAATTCATGTAGCCGGCATAGATATCCCGGTCCGCGTCCTTGCTGCCGGACATCTCCGGGAGGTCATCCGCGCCTGCGCCCCAGTTCTGTTCCGAGGCCTTGAAATAGGCCAGACTGAAATCGAAGGAATCATATTTGCCGTTTAACCAGAAGCCCGGGGCATCATCGCCGTAGGTCAGCCCGGCGGGATCGTCCATGAACCAGATATCAAAACCCGCGTGCAGCCGCAGATTCTCACTGAGCATATAGGAGCCGTGGAGCCGCTCCATACCGAAATTGCTTGTTTCACTGTCGTATCCGCCCCGGTCATCCACCGTCAGGGTATCCACGGGTCGATCGAACTCGAGGGCCCCGTGAAAACTCCATCTGCGGCTCCTGGGCATGGCATTGAAATACACCTGCTCTTCAATGCGGATGTAGTTGTCCTGTACCCATCCGGATTCATTTTTGTGTTTCTGAAAAAAATCGGTCCCAAAGCCATTCAGCAGGGTTCCCGCCATGGGCGTCCCCTCGAAATCCTCGTCGATTCCAAAGTCCCAGTCGCCTTCGCTGGTGGGGATGATGCGGGTTCTGTTGCCGAAGCTCAACATGATGTTGCTTTTTGTCTCCACACTGATGGTGCCGGGCCCTGAGAGCGGGTCCTCCGCAATATCGGTACCCTGTGCAGCCGTGGCAGCGGCCGTCAATAACAATGCACCAAAAAAGAATACGCCTGTAAACCAGGTTAATTTTCTCATCGGCAAAAACTCCTTTTCTCCGGTATGGTTGGATTGATCAAAACCTTTCGACCTCCGTGGACCCCTCCGCTCTTATCACGCTCCGAATCCCTGTTTATCACCTCCTTTCCCGAAAAACACAGATCCGCCGGGAATCTGCTGTACCGCTTTGCCCCGCAGTCGACCCAAAAGGGCCCCCGGGGAATCATTTACGAAATTTTATCCGAAAATTCCGGAGTCTGTGAATGAGTTTACGAAAACAATGTTTACCGAATAAATTTCTGTTTACATCATCTCCGCAAAACGAACTTCCGGGCCGAAATTTTTCCGCTTGCGCAGGTTTTTGAGAAGAAGGAAAAAGCCGCCATCAGGATGAACTACAGCGTCTATTGGCGTCTCATGCATATCCGCCCGTTTCCGGTTCTATCTGCATGAGAAAAAATTCCACTGCAGCTTTGCCCCAACGCCCTCTTTTGCCGCGGAAATTCACGCCCTCCTCTGCCGGAACACCGATCATTGCCGTTAACCACTTCCCTAAGATATTTTGAGGCGCGTGTCAACTTCAGTAGAAGGAATTTTTCCCTTGAAAGGCGCCTTTAGATGCGCACCCCCGGCCATGTTAGATTATAACATTTTGAAATTTTAAAATTTTCTATCTACTCGGCATGCCGGAAAAAAAGAGGCTTCCTGTGCCGCAGAACGGGGGAAGAA
>CAZWNV010000081.1:0-4757 GCA_964635265.1 uncultured Desulfobacteraceae bacterium | reverse complement strand
ACGTTGCATTCCCCGCATACAGGGGCTATATTTTCGCCAACAGAAATCGATCAACAAAGGCAAAAAGGATTTTTCATGGAGCCGTCAGAAGAAATCATCCAGACGCTCACCCGGGAACTCTCGGGCGGATGGGAACTCTCCGCCGAGGTCGTCCATTTCCTCGACTCCACTTTCGGGCCGGTATCGGCGCGGGAATTGGCGGATATACTCACTTCGCCGGATAACTGCGAGGCGGACACCGCCCTGGAATTGATTTTTTTCCCGGATGCGGACCTGCAGGAGAGAATCGAGCCGATTACGGAAAAAGCGGATTTTTCCGAAAAAACCGTATCCGATATGATCGGGAAGTTGTGTGCCCAAAAAATCACCGCGCCCATCCGCCTGCCGGACGGCCGCGGTGAAGCCTCGCTTTCCGTGCCCGACACAGCCATCACCCAGCTCATCTCGCGTCTCAACCTCACGGTCTGCCTGCCCCCGGAAATACGCCTCTCCATCGCGGAAAACAGCGAGAGCCGGGATGATGCCCTGCGGATTCGGGTGCGGCTAAGAAACGCCCGTATACCCGAATCCTTTGCCCACACAAAATTTCTGGGCACCCTTATAGAGGTCCTGCCCCAGGGATCGCAGGAGTTTTGGGAGACACTGGATCTTGCCGTCTACCTGCTCGAGCAGATCGGGGCGGAGACAGATATCTACCAAGCCCTCATGGAACACAAGAAGATGCTGATCCGGGCCATCAGCGCAGCCCGGAAAAGCCGGGAAGCGCTTGCCGCAAACACGGTGGAAGCGCTTATCATGCAGGGCGCCAGCATTGCGCCGATCCGCGTTGATACGGCCCTGTGCACCATCGAGCGCATCGACCGCATCAGCCTTTTGATCTACGGCACAACCGAATTCTTTCCCCTGCCGGAGGAAGCCGGCCCTCCAATGGACCTCGCCGTGGAGAACAGCGGAGATCTGGGCTCCGTTACGCGGCTTCTGGACTCTTATTGAAAACGCCAGACCGCCTCGGCCATCTCCTGCGCCTTTTTCTCCCATTTTGTGCCCGCTCCCATGGCAGCCGCTTTCTTAAACGTGGTATACGCCTTGTTGTATTCATGAATACAGCGATAGGCTTTGCCCAGGTCCAGCAGAATCCGCGCCTGCTTCGGGGCCTTATCGGCAGCCTGCTTCAGAAACTTTGCCGCCTTGTCGCAGCGCCCCTGCTTGAGATAGAGTTGCCCCAAGCCGTGCAGGGCCTTGGGGAACTTGGGCATCAGGTCCAGGGCCTCCTTGTAGAAATTTTCCGCCTTGCCGAACTCGCCCTTGTGATAATAGATAAAGCCCAGATTGGTGGCCGCGAAATGGGGCGTAGCATATAAAAGATCATCTTTTACGGCCTTGAAGCATTCGATGGCCTGATCCCAGTTTTCATTTTCCATGTAGGCGACACCCAGGTTGTTTCTGGCGGGGGAAAAGCCCGGGTCCAGCTCCAGGGCCTCCTGATAGTGCTGGATCGCCTTTTTGTAGCGCTTTTTCGCCATATAGGCCAATCCCAGATCATTATGGAGGAACGGATCTTCCGAATAAATCTCTTCCGCCTTAAGAAACGCGCCAAGGGCCCGGGTGTAGGCATCCTGCCGCATATAGGCTTCACCCAGCTCCCGGGAAGCCTGCGCGCGTTCTTTCTTTCGGGCAATCTCTCCCGTTGCGCATGCACCCATGATAACCACAAGCAGCAAACAGAGCCCGCCAATATGCCATTTTCCTGCTTTCATATCCATTTGTCACCTTTTTTCAGGGGGTTCAGAATGTATCTGAATCAGTTTGAACGCTTTTCCGCCAAGAAAATACTGAATCTCCGGGGGCAGTTCCCGCCTGGAGAGCAGAATCTTCTTCTCCTTGCCGGCCTCCCCCGGAAGATGGATAACGGTCCCGGGAATGCGGATCGAGGTATTGTGTATCCGCCTTCTGTCAGCCGCCCAGAAAAGCTGCGGCCGGCTCTGCCGAACCGGAAACTCGTTTACCAGCTGCTCGGCAATCCGGTAAAAAGCGGCCTCCTTTTCAATCTGGATCACGGCAAGCCCGGTGGCTTCAATGGATTCCGCGGCATCGCCATGGAGCCAGCCGTAATCCACGAGAAAATTCCGCTCCGGACCTGCGGATACCAGGTCAAGGGTGGCCTTCACCTGGAAGTCCGCATACGGAAACGAAACCTCCACGTCCTCCTGATACTTGTAGCCCAGAAGCTGGACAAAACGCTTGACAAATCCGGCTGCAGACTCCGGGGAGAGGGTTACGGCATTCTCGACGATCATGGAATCTTTTGTTCGTGCCCGGGCAGGGGCGAACCGGTCCGGCCGGTTAACCCAATCCGCCACCTCGATCCAGTGGTGGCCCAGGTACCGACAGATCTCCGGCGGTGTCCGCTCCTTCTGCCCATCAACAAAGGTAAGGCACGTCTTGCCCCCGCCGCCGGGACGCTCAAAAATAAACTCGCCCCGTACCGTCACATGCATGCCCCTGTCGGAAAACGCGAGGCGGTTTTCACAGCCGTCCGGATCCAGGTGCGGGCAGATTCTGCGGAACAGATCGCGCAGGGATGCATCCCGCTTGACCTCCACCGGGGAAAAATCCGGCCAGTGTTTCCGAATTGCCGCAGCATCATCCTCCGAAATGCTGCCCCGGTTGTCAAGCAGCAGGCGCATACCGCCGGGAAGCTGCAGAACCGGCGTTTCATCCAGACGAACCCGCACATCCGGGCGATTGCCGCGAGGGAAAAAGAAATCCCCCTGATCCAGAAGATCCGCTTTTAACACGCGCGCCGCCTTGCGGTAAACCGACGGCGAGGCGGCCTCCCGCGATTTCCTGCCCTGGCCCTGCGCGGCGGGCCCCGTATTCTGCGCATCCGCTGCCGCCTGGCCGCTTTCGGAGCTTGCGCTTGTCCGGGAATTGTCTATACCCGAGTCCGGATTTGCTGCCGGTTTTTCCGATTTCTTCCTCCGGGAGCGCCCCGCTGCTGCAACACTTGCCCGGGAGCGGCTGCGGATTTCGCCGGATTTGTCAAATATGGCATCATACCACAGGGTATTGCGCACCGCGGAGTCCGGGAGCCGAATCCGGTCTCCGACATCGATGCGGTTGATGTCGGAGAGCTGCGGGTTCATAAACTTGACCATCTCTTTTAGCTTCAAATACTCCCGCTGACTCAGGCCGCCGAAACGCTCGACCATCAGCTCCCATACCGTGTCCCCGGCCCTGACCTCGTAGACCGCGGAATTCTTTTCCATCAGTTCGGGCAGGTCAGAGATCATGACAATCGGAAGGCGCACCGTTCCCGATGATTGGCCCATAAGCGTACCCGGAGGCAGAATCCGGAGGGGAATAAGGATTCTTTGACCGGGATAGATCTTGTCGATATCGTCGATTTCGGGATTGATTCGCTTGAATATCTTTAAAAAGCGCGGAAAATCTTCCCGTGCGATTTTCCCCCGCTGTTTGAAGAGCTTGATTACGTAGTCATTTTCCTGGAGTACATAAGGATCACACAAAATATCGCGGCCTTTGTCCCTGCATACCCGGAATTCCTTTTTGAAGAAAACCCCGTGGGCAGAAGAGGGCAGAATCAGGGAGGCGCAGCAGAACAGAAAGAGCAAAGCAGAAGCAAAGGCGCAGCAGCCGCCGGTTCTCATCTAAAAAAACACCTTCTTCAAATCCAGAACGCTCGCGATCTCCGCCGCCATCCGATTCACAAATTCCTCCAGTGCAGCTCCGGAAAGCGGGCGGCCCGGTCCGGGAACCTGCTCCAGATCCGCCGGCCGGACAAGTTCCGGGGCGTTGATGAGGCCCGGATCGGGTGAGACCTCGTATTCCTCGGGGAACCGGTTTTCAAAATACATCTCCTGGAAACCGGAAAACTTCAGGGCATGCGCCGTGGAATCGAGGATGACACGCTCCTGCGGATCGATCAGCCCCCGTTTGCGGGCGGATACCAGGCCGGCAAGGCACTCTCCGCCATGGGTGCAGATTACATGGCCGTTTCTGTTTGCCGTCAAATACCAGTCCATGATCTGCTGCTCGGAGACCTCGGAAACATGCACGCGCTGACAGCCGGCCACGCGGTTATATTTCTCGACCAGGTGAATCACCCGCGGCATGGAGACAGGATTGCCGATCATGGCCGCCTGCGCGGCGCTCGGTTGTACATGCACGGGCTCGAAATGTCGTTTTTGCGGGTCCGGCTCCAGGTAATACCGGTAGACCGGATTGGCGTGCTCGGACTGCACACCGATGATCTTGGGCAGCGCATCAATGATGCCGGTCTCGTAGAACTTCAAGAACCCGCTCATAACAGCGGTAATATTGCCGGCGTTGCCGATGGGCACGACGACCACGGTATCGGCAAGCTCGTATTCGAAATACTGGGCGATCTCGTAGGAATAGGATTCCTGGCCCAGGATCCGCCAGGCGTTTTTGGAATTGAGAAGCGCCACGTGATAGTTCTCGGAAAGCGCTTCAACGATCTTCATGCAGTCGTCAAATACGCCGGGAATTTCAAAAACCGCCGCCCCGCTGCCCAGGGGCTGGGAAAGCTGCTGCGGCGTGACCTTCTTGTGCGGCAGCAGGACGGCCGACTTGACGTACGGCTGCAGAAAACTGGCATACAGGGCTGCAGATGCGGAGGTATCCCCTGTTGAGGCGCATACCGCAAGGATGTCTTCCGCGTGTCCCTGCCGGAGCAGATACTGGATATAGCTGAGGGCGCTTGCCATGCCCCG
>CAZWNV010000080.1:0-12753 GCA_964635265.1 uncultured Desulfobacteraceae bacterium | reverse complement strand
CCCGAGGGTAGCGCCCGAATCGCGGAAACCCGGCAAATCAAGGATCCGGCCCTTACCCGGATCAAATTTGCCAATAACGTCCGGCTCAACCTCAAGAAAACCGATTTCCAGGAGAACCAGGTTATTGCGGCTCTTGGCTTCGGCAGGGGCCGCGCGGGCGAGCCTGCACAGAATCCGGGCCTTGCCCCCCTTGCCGGAAAGGTCATCAACCTAAGCGGGGTGGGCCGCTACACGCGAACGGAACTCAACCGTGCCCTTGCCGGTACCAGCACAAGCGTCGGCTTCCACATTGAGGAGGACCAGTTCGTCTTCTCCGGCCGGTCCGTATCCGATGAAATCCCCCTCCTGTTTCAACTGCTGCATGCCCGAATGGAGGATCCCGGATTCCGCAAAAAGGCCTACGAGCTTGCCATGCAGCGATTTGCGCAGCAATATCAATCCTGGCGCCATTCCATACACGGCGCTCTTCTGCTCGAAGGCAAACGCTTCCTTGCAGGCGGCGACAGCCGCTTCGGCATGCCCCGGTTGGCCGAACTGCGGAAAAACACCCTGGAGGATATCCAAAACTGGGTGGGCGATGCCATGGAAAAAGCGCCGATTGAGATTTCCGTTGTGGGCGATCTGGACCCCGAGGCTGTCATTGAAGCCGCCAAAACCTATTTCGGCACCCTCGGCCCGCGCAGACCCCTGGAAAAGAGCCATGCAGAACGGCCCGGCCCGAATTTTCCGAACGGCAAAAGCACCCGGATCCAGGTGCCCACCAAGATCCAAAAAGGACTTGTGGATGTAGCCTACCCCACCGGAGACTACTGGGACATCCATAGAAACCGCCGGCTGTCGGTTCTCTCCGAGGTAATGGCCGAACGGATCCGGGTAAAAATCCGCGAAGACATGGGTGCGGCTTACTCCTATCACGTATATAACGACCCCAGCCGGGCCTATCCGGGCTACGGCGTCTATCAGGCCATTGTGGAGGTGGCCCCCGAAGATGCCGCACGGGTTGCCGCCGCAGTAAAAGCCATCGCTTCGGATCTCGCTTCATCGGGAGTGTCCCGGGAGGCCCGCGACCGCGCGGTAAAACCGGCTGTAACAAGCATCCGGGAGCGGATCAAAACCAACGGGTACTGGTTAAACAGCGTCTTAAAGGGCCTGTACCGGCATCCGGAACAACTGGAATGGAGCCGGAGCTTCCTGAGTGATTACCAGTCCATTACCGCAGAAGAGCTCTCCCGCATGGCGGAGGACTACCTCCGAAACCCGGCAGCCGCCAGACTGATCATCACGCCGGAAGAATCGGCAAACGGGCAGGAACCGGCGCCAAAACAAGGGACAGCAGCGGATAAAAGTTGATGGAGCCGGTGACAACCGCATTTTCCAGCTACGAGACGTCCGTGCCGGAAGTGCTGGCCGCTTTAGGTGCCGGGCGAACCCTGGCCGCTGAGCGCCGGATCCTGCTCAAGCCGAACCTGGTTACGGCAGCGCCGCATCCGGTTACCACCGCGATCGCCTGCTGCCGTGCAGTGATTGCCTGCATCCGCGCCTGCAGCCGGGCGGAAATTGTTATCGCCGAAGGAACGGGCGATCCCGGGGACAGCACCTGGGAGGTTTTTGCAAAACTTGGATATACAGAGCTCAGCAAGGAGACAGGCGCGACGCTCATGGACCTGAACCAGGAGCCGGTGGAGCTCCTGAAAAACTCCGCCTGCAAAAGGCTTCCCGAACTCTACCTGCCGAAAGCCGCCCGGAGGTATTTCATCATTTCCCTGCCGGTCTTAAAAGCCCATTCGCTCGCCGGTTTTACCGGCAGCCGGAAAAATATGCTGGGATTCGCTCCACCGGCCCATTACGCCGGCGCCGGCGGCGTATGGAACAAGGCGGCGCTCCACAGGGACCTGCAGCAGGCCGTTATTGACCTAAACCGCTACCGCAGCCCGGATTTGACCCTCATGGATGCCTCCGTCGGCCTCCCGGAACAGCACCTGGGCGGGCGGATCTGCGATCCGCCCGTACAAAAACTGCTGGCGGGATGGGACGCGATGGCCGTGGACCGTGCCGCCGCCGGCATGCTGGGGCTTGACTGGCGAAACATACAGCACCTGAGCGACAGGTAAGCAGCCCGGCTTCTTCGGCTGCCGTACTGCCGGGGATGCGGCTAGTAGTCTGCGAATTCCCCGCTGTCAAGAGCGGGAACCTGTTTCGGGGAAAGCGATCCCTGCCGGCCTTTTGCTGATGCCTTTGCCGGCAGGTGCTTGCCGGGCTTTTCCGCGGGCTGCGGGGCCTGGCCCCGGCCGCCTTCGCGGGACCGGGTTTTGGCCTGCTTCCCTGCCGCGCCGTTCTGCCGGCTGCTGCTGCCGGCAACAACGGCCTCCAGCTCGGCCACCATCTTTTCCATTTCCGATGCCTGCGCCGAGAGTTCCTCGGCTGCACTGGCCGATTCCTCGGAATCCGCTGCATTCTGCTGCACCACCTTGTCCATTTCAGAGACGGCGGTATTTACCTGGTCAATACCCTGGGCCTGCTCCTTGGAGGCGGCCGCGATTTCAGAGACCAGGGTGTTGACATCCCTGGAGCGTTCCTTGATGGAGCCCAGCTGTGCGGCCACTTCCTCTGCCACGCTCACCCCGTTACTGGCGTTTTCCTGGCTCTTCTCAATGAGCTGCGCCGTGTTCTGGGCGGCCTCTGCGCTTCGCTGGGCCAGATTGCGCACCTCTTCGGCAACCACGGCAAATCCCTTGCCGGCCTCTCCGGCCCGGGCCGCCTCCACCGCCGCGTTCAGGGCCAACAGATTGGTTTGAAAGGCAATGTCATCAATTGTCTTGATAATCTTGGAGGTCTCGTTGGAGGATTCCTTGATCTCGTTAATGGCGGTGTTCATCCGCTCCATGGAAGAGACCCCGTTTTCCACCTCCCGGGCCGTTTCCTTGACCGAACCATCCGCCTGCTCGGCATTGTCGGCATTCTGCCGGGTCTGGGAGGCCATCTCCTCCAGGGATGAGGAAGTCTCCTCCAGACTGGATGCCTGCTCGCTTGAGCCTTCCGCAAGGGACTGGCTGGTGGAGGCTACCTGGCTGGAAGCCGAAGCAACCTGTTCCGAACTGCGGTTCAGTCCCTCCACTATGCTCATCACCCGTCTGCTGATGCCGTTTGCGAAAAAAAAGACCACAAGAAGCGTTACTGCCAGGAAAATCACGGTCATTGCTCCGATAAAGTTGCGGATCGCCGTGGCCGTATGCATGAATTCCGCAGAGGATTGGGTGCTGATAACGCTCCAGCCGGTAAGCGGAACCGGCGCATAACCGCCGATCTTCTCTTCTCCCTTGTACGTGTAGTGTTGCACCCCTGTCCGCCCGGCAAGCGCTGCCCGTGCGATCGCTTCCATTCCCGGCAGCTTTTCCACGTTGGCCTTTAACACAATGGATTCATCGGGATGGACTATGGCCGTCCCGTTCTGATCCACCATAAAGGGATAGCCGGTTTCCCCGATCTGGACGGAAGTGATTTTATCAGCCAGAAAATCCGTCTTCACGACTGCTACCAGGGCGCCGATAAAACTGCCCGCGGAGGTCTTTACCGGAGCTGCAACCGGCACAACGGGCCGTCCCGTGACTTTCGAGGCAATAGGGGTGCCCACAAGGGCATCACCCCGTCTGGCTTTTTGAAAATAAGGCCGGTCCGCAACCGAGACCCCCTTATAGGATCCGCCCTTTCCGTCGGAATAAATGACTCCCTCGGGACCGGCGAGAAACATGCTTTCATAATCGCCGCCGATGGTCTCCATGACTCCGGAGAGGCGTTCGTCCAGCGCTTTCACCTGCTCCGCGGCGTTATCCGGGCCGCGGCGGACGGTTTCTTTTGCGGACTGACGCAGCTTCGCCTCCGCGGCGATCTGTCTTGCGAGCTTTAACTCCTCATTGAGCACCAGCTGGGTCATGCCGGAGAGGTCCTCGGACAGGTTGACCACCTGCTGCCGGGCCAGTTCCGTAAGAGCGCCGGAAGACCGGCTAACGGAAAAATACCCGACCGCGAGCAGCGGAATCAACACCGCCAGAACGCCGCCCGCGATTAACTTGAACCGCAATGATTGTGCTTTCATCCCTTTTCCTTTCCACTTGATGCAATGGTTTGCGAAATGTGTACCCCTTTGCCGTCCGGACGGCAAACGACTGCCCGACTCCCATCCAAAACCCGTGCCAGTCTCGTGGAAAAAGCGCGGGATCCTGCAGCTCACGGGAGAATTCGGGATATTCCGAATGTTCAGGGGTGGAAGAAAAGGGAGGGAATGGGTATGATCGTGCTCAAAAAACTTTTATATCAATATTGTTCTTTGAAATTATTATATAAAATATAATAGGTACAAATGTTCTCAAATTAGGCATTATCAAGCCCATACTTTTTCATCTTCTTGAACAGGGTGCGCCGGTTGATTCCAAGCTGCGCAGCCGCCCTCCCCCGGTGCCACCTGCAGCACGCCAGGGCTGCCTCCACCAGATCCTTTTCATACCGCTCCAGGGCCTGCTGAAGCGGCCACGGGGGCTCTTCCGGGGGAGAGGGCTTTGTCCCGGCCGGCGCCTGGAGGAGATCAAACTGCTGGAGGGTGAAATAGCGGTGCAGTGTATTCTCCAGCTCGCGCACGTTGCCCGGCCACTCATAATCATGGAGGGCCTCCAGGATCTGCCCGGTAATCGGGGGGAGGCTGGCCTGATCCGGATAATGCTGCCGAAAGTGGTCCAGCAGCAGCAAAAGATCCTCCTTTCGCTCACGCAGGGGGGGAATGCGGACGGGAATAACGTGAATCCGGTAGAAAAAATCCTCCCGCATGGCCCCTGCCCGAACCTGCTCGCGAAGATTCCTGTGGGTTGCGGCGATAATGCGGATGTCGGGGTAGACCGCAATCTGCCCCCCAACCGGGGTATAGCCCCTGCCTTCAATGACGCGCAGAAGCTTTACCTGCATGTTGAGGCCGATCTCGCCCAGTTCATCCAGGAACAGGGTCCCGCCGTCAGCAAGCGCCAGGTATCCGTGCTTATCCCGCTCCGCGCCCGTGAATGCCCCTTTTTTGTAGCCAAAAAACTCGCTCTCCAGCAGCGCCTCCGGAATGGCACCGCAGTTGACCACGACGAAGGGCCCGCCGCGGCGGCGGCTGTTTTCATGAATCGCCCTGGCCACCAGCTCCTTGCCTGTGCCCGACTCCCCGTAGATAACGGTGTTGGCATCTGTTGCGGCGGCGTTTAAAATCAGATCGTAAACCGTCTGCATGGGCTTGCTTTTGCCGATGATATCGCCGAAACGGAACCGGTCCCGCATGCTCGACTTCAAGCGGACATTTTCCTCCCGCAGATGGGCCGCCCGCTCGGCAAGTGCGGATTCGGCCTGCTTGCGCTCGGTAATGTCAATCGCGAAGAGCTCAATACTGCTCACACTGCCGTTGTCATCCACAATGGGCGACATCACGGCGTCATACCACCGCCCGTCCGCGGGGTTCTCAAATTCCATGCGCGCGGTTTTTCCGGCGAAAACCTCCCGCCTTCTGCACCAGGGGCAGGGAGCATCCAGGCCGCACAAAACCCGGTAGCAGTGCTCGCCGACTGCATCTCTTCCGATGCGGTCCATGAAGGCCTTGTTCATGAATTCGAGCTCCAGCTGCCGGCTGCAGGTATAAATATAGCCCTGTGCCGCCTCGATAATCGTGCGCAGCTTGGCTGTGTTCTCCTGAAGCGCCTGCTCGGTCTGCTTGAGCCTGGTGATATCCATGAATGAGGCAATGCTGCGCCTGCCGTCGGGCAGCATCCCCACCTTCATAAAGATATGCCGCTGCTCGCCCCAGCGGTTGACAACCTGACACTCGTATTCCGAGGGGGCCTGCCCGCTGAACTGTCTGCGCAGGTAATGATAGTGCACCATGCGCTCCCGGTCCCCGGAGGCGATAAACGAGGACCATTTCATACGGCCTTCGATATCGCTGCGGCTGTAGCCGGTAAGTTTTTCAAACTCCTCGTTTGCCATGACAATGGTCATGTCCGGCTCGATTATGATGGAGGCCGCCCCGGAGTTATCAAACATGCGGCGGTAATAGGCTTCACTCTGCCGCAGGGCGGCTTCCGCCTCCTTTTGTTCGTTGATATCGATAAGGATGCCGATGAGCGCATCCAGCGCGCCGGCTGCATCGAAAGTGGCTGTAACGCTCAGATCCCCCCACAAGAGCGCCCCGTCCTTTCGCACATATCGCAGCTGCCGCCGGAAATGCCCGATTTCCCTGTTGACGAGTCGGCTTATCCGCCGCTCAACCGGCCCGGCGTCCGCCTCGCAAAGCAGATGAAAAACCGGCTTCCCGAGCAGCTCGTCCTGCCCGTACAACAACCGGCGGCGCATTCCGGCGTTTACCTGGAGCATCCGGCCGGAGCGGTCCAGAAGAACCATCCCGGCGCCGGCATGGTTGAACACCGTGTGGAACCCATCGGAGCGACCACCGGGTTTGCGGTCCCCAGACACCGCTTCCGGCCGCCCGGGGAGACGATCATTGTGGCTGCTTTCTGTCATGGACTGCCTGCCGGATTTTCTGCTCTCTTTCGGGATTTTTCGCCGGTGCCGCCCGGCATCCCGGCCCCGGCCCGAGAATGAGGCCTTCGCCGGCCGGGAGGGACTTGCCCCCGCAGGGACAGTATAGCCCGGAACCGCTTTGGCAGGCAAGCCTTTCGAGGCTGTGGCAGCTCTCTGCAGAGAGCCCTTGAGGCATGGAATCTGATTGCCTGAAAAAAAATTATCTGTTATGAATGACCGAAATTTCGGATTACGACACACAGGCGGAAATAATGAATCAACAAGCTGCTCGCAACAATCCCGTCAACCGGGTATGGAAATTCTTTGCCTCCGTAAAGCTCTCCGTGGTTGTTCTGCTCGCCCTGGCCGCGACCTCTGTCATTGGAACGCTCATACCCCAGAACGCCAGCCCGATGATGTATATGCAGCGCTACGGGGATACCCTTTACCCTGTTTTCAAGGCCATGGGCTTCTTCGACATGTATCATGCCTGGTGGTTTCGGCTGCTGCTGGGACTTTTGACAGTCAATATCATTGTCTGCTCCATCGACCGGCTATCTGCAACCTGGAAAATCATTTTCCCCCGAAAAATCAACTTCCAGGCCTCGCGCTTCCGCAAATCCAAGGAACGCGTGGAGTGGCGGGAAGGGGACGCACCGGACCAACTGTTCAATACCTGCAAGGAATTTGTCAGCAGACACTTCCGCCACGTATCCACCCAGGATACAGACAACGGGACCCTCGTGTTCGGCGAAAAGGGGCGCTGGACCCGCCTCGGGGTCTACGCCGTGCACACAAGCATTCTTCTTATGGTAATCGGAGGCCTGATCGGATCACTCTACGGGTTCGAGGGTTTTACCAACGTCTCGGAAGGCGAGGCCGTGCAGCGCATTTCCCTGAAAAACAGCAACAAAAAAAAGACCCTTCCTTTCGCCATCCGATGCGATGACTTCTCCATCAGCCACTATGAATCCGGAATGCCCAAGGAATACCGCTCCACCGTATCAATCCTGAAGGATCAGGAGGCCGTCCACCAGGCGGATATCCGGGTGAACGATCCGCTGCGCTACAAGGGAATCAACATCTTCCAATCCAGCTACGGGCGGATCCCGGAGAAATTTACCATCGTCTTCGCCGACCCCGGATCGGGTATCGCATACGAAAAACAGGCTTCGCTGGGCTCAAGAATCGAAATGCCCGCGAACAAGGGAACCCTGATAATCGAGGACTTCCGGGATAATTTCCGCCTCCGGGGCCACAACATCGGGGATTCCTTTATCTGCCGCATAAAGCGCGGGGGGCAGGAGGAAGACGGCCAAACAGGAAACTTTTTTGCCCTCCCGCTGAACTACCCCCGGTTTGACCGGATGCGCCAGGGGGATTTCGTCATTTCCGCAAAAAACGTGGATTTCCGTTATTATACGGGACTACAGATCACGAGAGACCCCGGCGTGCCCATCGTGTATGTGGGTTTTGCCATCATTATCATCGGATGCTATATTACGTTTTTTATGCAGCACAAACAAATCTGCGTGGAATTGCGCGGGAGCAGGGAGGGCACCGATATGATGCTCGCCTGCATATCACCGAAGAACCGGCCGGGCATGAAAGCCGCCAGCCGTAAAGTGGCCCTGCAGTTGCAGAACCAGTTACAATCCAGGGAAAGGTAGACCATGATTACCAGCTCCGGCATATTTTCCATCATTACTTTCATATACGGGCTTGCAGTTGTTTTTTATGCCGTTTCCTGGGTATTTAAAAAAGAACTGCCCGCAAAACTGGCATCCGCGGCCACCGTTGTAGCCATTGCCGGCAACCTGGGAGGCATTATCCTGCGATGGATCGAGTCCTACCAGATGGGCTACGGCCACGCCCCCCTCTCCAATCTCTATGAATCCCTGGTGTTTTTCGCCCTCTGCACCGCAACGCTCTACCTGTACCTGCAGCTGCGCTACAAACTCCGGATCGTCGGCCTGGTCGCAAGCCCCATCGCCTTTCTGGCGATGGCCTACGCCTCCCTGGTAAACAGCTCCATTGAGCCCCTGATACCGGCACTGCAGAGCAACTGGCTGATCGCCCACGTCATCACCTGCTTTATCGGCTATGCCGGATTTGCCGTGGCCTTCGGCATCAGCATCCTCTACTTCATCAAGGCCGGCAGCAGCAAACCCGGACAGACAATAACCGATAAAATTCCGCATGTAGACATGCTTGATGAACTGAACCACCAGATGGTCATGTTCGGCTTCCTTTTTCTCTCCGCCGGCATCATCACCGGGGCGGTCTGGGCCAATCAGGCCTGGGGACGCTACTGGGGATGGGATCCCAAAGAAACCTGGTCCCTTATCACCTGGCTGATTTATGCTTCCCTTCTGCATGCCCGGCTTATGAGAGGATGGACCGGAAGACGCATCGCGTTGCTTTCCTGTGCAGGTTTTATCGCCGTGATTTTCACCTACTTCGGTGTGAATCTGCTGCCCGGTCTGCACAGCTATCAATAAATCGGACATTTTTATTGACAACAGACTTGAAACTGGATATCCAATTCTTTTAAACTATCTAGTAAGCAAGGGTAGTTTGTAAGAACCGGCAGAATTCTGCCAACTAAACGGGATATGGCGCCGGCCGGCAGCAATTTCCCGACGGCAGAACGGTTCCCCGAAGACCCCGGGCGGCCGCCAGGCAAGGACCACAAAAATCAACGGCGAACAACGGAGTACCCATGAACACCAACGATCAACAACACCCGGTTTCCAGTACGGCATCCCCTGAAAGCGGAGATGTCTCGGCAAAGCGCAAAAACGGCTCCGGCTGGATCATTCTGCTGTTTTTTGTTATCGGTTTGGCCGGCAGCATTCTGGGCGGCTGGTTTGGTTTTCCGGCTCTGCTCTACTCGGAGAAGCAGCAGCCCATTGATTTCAACCACGAGCTGCATATGGGCGTAGTCTACCAGGGCTGCCAGAGCTGTCACTACTTCCGGGACGACGGCAGCTTCTCGGGTGTTCCCGACCTTTATGCCTGCTCGAGCTGCCATCAGTATGTGCAGGGCACCGACCCGGAGGAGGAAAAATTTGTCAACGAGTACGTAAAACCCAACAAGGAAGTCCCCTGGCTGGTCTACTCCGAGCAGCCGGACTGTGTCCATTTTTCCCATGCCGCCCACGTCAAGGGAGCGAACATGAAGTGCCAGACCTGCCACGGCAATGTCGGAAGCTCCGAGCACACCCGCACCTACCAGGAAAACCGGATTACGGGATACAGCCGCGACATCTGGGGCTACAGCATGTCCCGGTTAGGCAAGCCGAAACATGGCCTTCGGATGAAAATGAACGACTGCGCCGAATGCCACGAGAGGGAGACCGGGCACAAAGGCGCCTGTTTCCAGTGTCATCAATAATCGTTACTGCCGATTTGGATATCGATATAAGGGGTTAAGTCCATGAAAATTGATCGCAGAAGCTTTATCTCACTGGGTGTCGGAGTCGTTGCAGGTACCACGCTCACTCCGGTTCCGTGGAAACTGATGGATGATATCTCGATATGGACCCAGCATTGGTCCTGGACGCCGGTGCCCAAAGAAGGCGCCGACTCCTACAAAACCTCTGTGTGCACCCTGTGCCCCGGAGGCTGCGGCATCCAGGTGCGCAGGGTGGTTAATCGGGCTGTAAAAATCGACGGCCTGCCGGAACACCCCAACAACAAGGGCACCCTGTGCCCCCTGGGACTTTCCGGCCTGCAGTTTCTCTATGGTCCCTCCCGGGTCAAGGCCCCCATGAAGCGCTCCGGCAAACGGGGCGAAGACAAATGGCAGCAAATATCGTGGGAGCAAGCCCTGAAGACGATCGGGGCTGAACTCAAAGACCTGAGGGAGCAGGGAAAGCCCCATACGGTGGCATGGGTGGCCGACGAGGACCGCGGCACAGTACCGCAGTTGATCCAGCGCTTCCTGGATGCTTACGGCTCTCCGAATTTCATTCGGGAACCGGCCGCCCATGATGCCTACGACATGGCGGTATCCCTGATGCAGGGGCAGCAGGGAACCGTCGGCTTTGACATGGAAAACGCCGATCACATCCTGAGCTTTGGCAGCGGCCTGCTGCAGGGATGGGGCGCTCCCGTGCATATGCTCAACATCCACGGGAGCAAACAGGGACAACGCAAACTTGTCCAAATCGAGCCCCGCCTCTCGGATACCGCCGCCAAGGCAGACCAGTGGATCCCGATCAAACCGGGTACAGAGGGTGCCCTGGCCCTTGGCATCGCTCATATCATAATTAAGGAGTCGCTCTACAACAAAGCTTTCATCAAGCAGCAGACCTTTGGCTTCGAGGACTGGACCGATGCGGAGGGGAAAACGCGGACTGGCTTTCAAACCCTCGTGTTAAAGGACTATCCGCCGGAGATCGTAAGCCAGATGACCGGACTGGCGCCTGCTGTCATTGCGGGCCTGGCCAGGGAGTTTGCCCGGGCGAAAAAGCCCCTTGCCGTGAGCAGCGGCGGTAAAGGAGGCCTCTCGGGAAGTTTGGATGAATGCATGGCGGTTCATGCTTTAAATGCCCTTGTCGGCAACATTAACCAGCCGGGCGGGGTTACGGTTTTGGCAGAGCAGAACTACAGCAAAACCCCGGAGGTCAAATTCGATCAAACAGCCTCGAGGGGGCTGCAAAAGCCCCGGGTAGACGGAGCCGGGACCGCGAAATACCCGAACACCCGCTATCTTCTGCACAGGCTTCCGCAGGTGATCAGCGAGGCCAAGGGCGAATCGCCCGTGCAGGCCCTTTTCGTAAGCGGCGGCGCCAACCCCCTGTACACGATTGCCGACACAGCCGCGACAAAGGCTGCCTTTGACCGGATACCGCTTGTGGTGAGCTTTTCCTCCTGCATGGATGAAACCGCCCAATATGCGGATTATATCCTGCCCAGCCACAGCTTCCTGGAGCAATTTGCGGATGTTCCCCCGCCTCCCGGCGCAGCACGGCCGCTTGTCGGACTTACGCAGCCCGTTGTCCGGCCTGTCTACGATACACGCCACGTGGGCGATGTCGTGATGCAGATGGGCAGATCCCTGGGCGGATTCATGGAAAGCGCATTCCCCTGGAAGGACTACAAATCCTATCTCAAGGAAGCCCTGAAAAATCATTGGGACCAGCTGACGGAAAAGGGCTTCGCCGATATCCCCGCATCCGCCTCGAAACCGCAGAGCGGGCAATTTCATACCGCCTCGGGCAAATTTGAATTCTCTCCCGGCGCGCAGTCCCGCCCTGCCACCGAGGACAAGGCGGCACTGCCGGGATTTACCGAGATCCCTATAAAGGGCACAACCAAGGACTACCCGCTTGTCCTGATCCCTTACGACTCCATGCGGATCGCTTCCGGCAGCACGGGCAATCCGCCCTTTATGACCAAGACGATCCCCGCAGATGTCCTGAAGGAGCAGACCTGTTTTGTCGAGATCAACCCGAAAACAGCCAGGAATGCGGGGCTCTCTGACGGCGACCGGGTAACTGTGGCAACCCCCATAGCAAAGGCGGAAGTCCGGCTCCGGTTCTTTGAGGGCATTGAGCCGGGTGTCGTGGCCATGCCCAGCGGACTCGGCCACAGTGCATATTCCAAGTACCTGGCCGGTAAAGGCGTCAACAGCAACGATCTGATCGGCCCGGTGGAGGATCCGGCCTCCGGGCTTAACGCAGCCTGGGGCATCCGGGCACGCATAACCAGGGCCTAACTCCCGGCGGCGAGGACGCAGGAATTGAATAACCGGGATGATCAACAGTCAGCGATGAGGTTGGGATGAAAGAACAACACGGAGATCAACACGTCAAGCGCTACGGCATGGTCATTGATCTGGACAAGTGTACCGGATGCGGGGCCTGCATGGTAGCCTGCTACGCAGAGAACAACATTCCGTTCAAAAAGGATGAGACAGACAAGTTAGACATCCTGAACTGGATTCGGGTGGTACAGATAACAAACGGCAAGCCCTATCCGGATACGGAGATCTGCTATCTGCCGATTCCCTGCCAGCACTGCGACGGAAAGGGCAAACACGGCCACTCACCCTGCGTTTCGGTATGCCCGGCAGTTGCGACCGATTACGATTACTCGACCGGCATTGTCAGCCAGATCCCGACCCGATGCTTCGGATGCCGGTACTGCATGGCCGCATGCCCCTATCACGCCCGGCACTTCAACTGGTGGGATCCGGTATGGCCGGCG
>CAZWNV010000079.1:0-12797 GCA_964635265.1 uncultured Desulfobacteraceae bacterium | reverse complement strand
CTGTAAATTCCCCTCAATCTGTTTAACATGCATTTCATAAAACAGCTGCTGAATCTCTTCATTTGTCATAGAGTCCAGGTCTGGAGGGGGTGAGGATTGCGCTTTTTCCTTGGCTTCTTCACGAATTTTGGCAGGATCGGGAAGGTAGGCCGTGTTGGAACTGGCGATGGGTTTGCCTGCGCCGCCGTTCGTGTCACTCATACTTTCTCCGGAATATAGAGAGGAAGAAATTCTTATGGTTTAAACGCCTTTTATAAAGGGCTGGAATTCTTTTCGGAAGTTTTTATAAAAAATAAATGCACATAATGTTGCTTTACTTATCTAAATTTCCGAATATTTGTTTTATATAACTATCAGAGAGTACAGTAGTATGCAAAAGAATTTGGCCTTCGAATATCCGCCCTTCGTATGCGTGAGTAAAATTTTTGAAGCCTGCTCACGCCTACCGAAAGGATACAAAAAAAATCAGGAAATCAGGAGGGCTTGTCAGTCGGTGTTTCTCCAGGGCTCATCATTGCACACTACGGCTATCATGGCTCACCCCAACAAAGACCCCTTCCGATGCACATTGCCGGGACAAGTGTTGCCATACCAGCTATCAGCCTGCTACTCAGCATGCGGTCATCCATCGCATATATAAATCAGTTCATTGTCCAGATGGCGCCATTTAAAGTCGAGGCATAGCCGACAGAGCATACCGGCTGTGGTGTTTTTCCTGAAAAACAATACGGTTGTTGCGCCAATGGCGGAGAGCAGGGAGAACCTTGGTTTGTGGCCATTGATGTTTGACGACATGCGGGAGTTGCAAATTCAAGGGATGCAGTACCAGTGAATCCGGTCTTTACAAGCTGATCCTGCGGTCTGATAAATCGGAAGCCCTCGAATTTCAAGATCATGTGGCTTCAGAGATTTTGCCTTCCATCCGCAAGCACGGCGGCTATATCAAGGGCCAGGCGCAAATGACCGATGATGAGCTGATGGCAAGAGCCTTAGTGTTGGCTCAGTCCAACCTTGAGGAAAATGGCGACAACCACAATCGTTCCGGCCGACAGGGGGCAAAGGCTTCGTTACCGGAGAAGTTGAGTTTTAAAATACGGGGCGACCGGGAACCCGCCGGAGAATAAATGTTAATTGCGAAAGTTTTAAGTCAGCCACACCGAAGCCGTCCTGGAGATGGGGTGGCTTTTTTGTACCCGAATTTGTACCCAAGCAAACTTTAAACCTAAAAAAGGGGCCACGGATAAACCGTAACCCCTTGATTTTTTTTGGTCGGGGCGGCAGGATTTGAACCTGCGACACCTTGCACCCCATGCAAGTGCGCTACCAGGCTGCGCTACACCCCGCGATTCAGTAACAAAAGTTTCATTAGCACGCGCCGCGGAAGATGTCAACATGCAAACAAGGATTGTTCTTCGGCATCATGTTTTCCGGCAGGCCGGCGGGCCCTTCCTTCCGGAAAAGCAGGTTTTGTCTGCCTTGACTTTAGGCCCTGCCTGATCTATATTATGATTTTTAAAATCAATGGTGCATCCCATATCGGATTTGGAGCGAAGAAAGAGGGAGGCATTTATGCCGATATACGAGTTTGTCTGCGAGCAGTGCGATCACCAGTTTGAGGAGCTGGTGTCTTTGTCTGATACAAGCTATCCCAGGTGTCCGAAGTGCCAATCGGAGCAGGTAAGAAAGAAGATCTCCGCATGCGGCATCCGTCCCAATGGCATCCCCACGGGAAGCGGCGGGTTCAAGCCGCCGGCCTGCGCTACAGGCGGGTGAGGAATCGGTCAGTAAGCTTTCGGCGAAAGCTTGGGAAAACCGGTGGAAACGGCAGGGAAGCCTCTGCTCAAAGGAGTAGTGCGTTTTTCAAAACGAGCGGAAAGGCCGGGCAGTTTCTGCACATTTTGATTTTTTCCGCCCAGTTGGGCTGCACCATGCCGCCGCAGATGGTTCCGTTGATAAACCAGCAGAGAGTGCCCGCGCGGAATTCCCATGCCGGGCAGTGCACCTTGAGGAAAAGCGGGCAGTCCAGGATTTCCCAGCAGGGGATGTCGTCCTGGTGGTCTTTTTCTTTTAGGAAGAGCAGAAAAAGCGTCTGCCGTTCAGCATGGGGGGGGATGGAGCGCCAGCCCTGCTCGTAGCTGCGTACAGCCTTGACCGAAGTGCCCAGCAGCCGGGCCATCTGCTGCTGGGTTTTGTCCAGCTGCTTGCGTATACCGACAAACTCTTCTCGAATCACCTGTTTTTCCTTTTTCCAGCTATTGCCTGCAGCAGCAGCCTTCCTTCGCCTATCCGGGTTTGTCCAGCAGGTTCCGGATTTTGTTTAGCAGCTCTTGCGATGCAAAGGGTTTCTGCAGAAGCTCCAGGCCCTGGTTCAGGATAAAATTGGTATGGATGGCGTTTTCGCTGTAGCCGCTGGCAAAAAGAACGGCAAGGGATGGCTTGATCTGCTTGAGTTTGTCATAGACCGCCTTTCCGCTTTGTTTGGGCATTACGACGTCAAGAATGGCCAGATCAATCGGTTCCGAAAGGGAGGCGAAAAGCTCCACCGCTGCCTCCCCGTCTTCTGCGGTATAAACAGTATAGCCGCTGCGCTCCAGGATGGTCTGCATAAGTTCCCTCACCATCTGGTCGTCTTCTGCAACCAGGATGGTTTCATTGCCCCCTTCGGCTCTTTTCGGGATTTCCCGGCCGACCTCGACCGCCCGGCGTTCCACCACCGGGATATAGATTTTAAACAGGGTGCCCTGTCCGGGTTCACTGTATACATTGATGTTGCCTTCATGCTGGGCGATGATGCCGTATGCCGTGGACAGCCCGAGTCCCGTGCCCTGACCGGTTTCCTTGGTGGTATAGAAGGGGTCGAAGATACGGCTTTGGGTGTCCTGGTCCATGCCGATGCCGTTGTCGGAAATGCACAGCAGCACATATCGGCCCGGAGAAGTGTTGATGTGGGTTTTGCGGTATTCGCTGTCTATGAATACATTGGAGGTCTCGATCAGGAGCCTGCCGCCCTCCGGCATGGCGTCGCGGGCGTTGATGCAGATATTGATGATGACTTGTTCAATCTGGCCGGCATCAGCGCGGACAAGGCCCAGGTTGCGGCCCTGGACAAATTCGAATTCAATGTGCTCGCCGATGGTGCGCCGGATCATCTTGGCCAGGTTGCGGATCAGGTCATTGATATTGAGATACTCCATTTTCATGACCTGCTGCCTGCTGAAGGCCAGAAGCTGCAGAACCAGATCCGCCGCACGGCTGCCGGCATTGATAATTTCATCGAGCGGGGCACGCAGGGGATGCTCAGCCGGGACCTCCTCTTTGATCATATCGCCGTAGCCGTTGATAATCTGCAGGAGGTTGTTGAAGTCATGGGCAATTCCGCCTGTCAACTGGCCGATGGCCTCCATTTTTTGAGACTGCCGGAGCTGGCCTTCCAGTTTTTTCTGCTCCGCCTCGGCCTCCTTGAGGCGCGTGACATCCAGGATGATAAAGCTGAGCCCGCCGGACCAGTCATAGGGATTGAAGGGAGCCATGGACATATGGATATCAATAACGCTGCCGTCTTTTCGCACCCAGCGCGTGTCCACCTTTCCGATGCCCTCCTCCCTTACCTGGGCATACAGCTCCTTGCCGATACGGACGTATTCCTGATGGGTCTCGTATAGCACCCTGGACTCCATCCCCCGCATCTCCTCCTCGCTGTAGCCCAAAAGCCAGCATAAATGATCGTTTGCATCACATATGTCGCGGGAGACGATTTTGCCGTTTTCCGTCCTGGGCACCACTGTTCCAATGCCCACGGGAGCAGCCTGGAAAACGCTCCTGATGCGGGCTTCACTGTTCCTGAGGGACTCCAGGGTGTTGGTAAGCGCGGTTACATCCTCGAGGCAGACAAGCACCATGCGCTCATCGATCTGCAGGGGAATGGTGGAGATCCGGTAGTGATAGTGCCGTGTCCGCCCTTCCTGCTGGAGGCTGAGCTCGGCGGAAAGCTGTTTATGACTTCGGCCGCTCTGGATCGTGTCCAGGACAGTGCTGCGCAGGACACAGTGTTTACAGGCTTTCCCGGATCCGCATCCATTCGGGCTTTCGTGGGCGTGCACGCAGCGCATGGCCTCTCCGCTCTGCATGCCGAGGATGGTATCCCTGGATCGGCCCGCGGCATGGATGGCAGCGGTATTGGCTTTGCGGATCTTGAAGTTTTTGTCTACCAGCAGCATGGGCGTCGGGGAGTTTTCATAAATGGCAGACAGTTCCTGCTGCTGCTTTTCCAGGATCAGCTCCGCTGTCTTTCGCTCCGAGATATCCCGGATGGTCACAAGCCTTGCACGGTACTGGTGCCATATGGTTTCCGCCGCCCGCAATTCTCCGGTAAGACAGGCGCCCTCCGGGGTGGTCAGCTCCGCCTCGACGGCCCGGGTACAGTCATAGGCAAAGGGGAAAACCTGGTTTTTCAGGTGCTTGAGGCTTTTGCCGAGCAGGTTTTCCGCGGCGCTGTTGGCAAACTGCATGCGTCCGTTCATGTCCACAATAAACATGGCGTCCGGGTTGGGATCCACCAGGCTGTGGAAAAGCTCCCGGCTGTTTTTCACAGCCGCTGCCAGCTCTCTCTTGTCCGGATTCCCGCTGATTTCCACGGTTCCGTTTTCTGCAATCAGGGTGTAGTGGTGCCTGCTGTTCAGGCGGGCAATATCGGCCGCCCCGCATTGCTGCAGGGGATAGATACACAGCGCGATAATGGGATAGTCCCTGATAGCATGGTTGAAAAGGGTTTCATAGTCGAGAAAGATCCGGCTGTCCATAAAGGAGGGCATGAATGGGTCGCCTGCCAGGCGGAAACCGTTATAACCGGCTTCTACAGCTTTTTCTGCCTGCCGGAGCCAGTTGTTCACTGCCGCTTCGGGATCAAAATCCTCGATTCGGGGATATTTGTCAATGGCGGCGCATATTTCGATCCGGCCGCCGCCGCCGGCCTGCTGCAGCGCATTTTCCGCCGTTTGCTGCGGAACAACCCCGGAGGTGAGCCACAGGCAGTCTTCATTGGCTTCCAGCCCGGCCCGGAAAAAATTCGTCACAATCCGGGACAGGGCCTCCGCAGAGTCATAGAGCAGACAGCAGTGCGTTCCCCAGGGCACCTCTCCCAGTACTTCGATGTTGGTGGGGCGCCGGGAGTTGGCAGTTTTTTGATGCTTCATGAGTCAGTAGCATGCCTGTTGCAATGGGTATCAGATTTCCCCCTGTACACCTATCATACAGGAGAATCGGGAAAAACACCTTTTTCTGCCAGTGTTTCCAGTGCCGCGTAGTCTATTATCTGAATTTTTCTGCCATCGACACGAATCAGGTCCTGTTCGCTCATTTTTTTGAGAATCCGCGAAAGCGTCTCCGGTATGGTGCCCAAAAAGCTGGCCAGGTGACCTTTTGAGATGTGGAGGGTGAGTTCGCTGCGGGTTTTCTGCTCCTCGGCCAGCAGCAGCAGGTAGCCCGCAAGCCGGCCGGGAACTTCTTTCAGGGAGAGATTCTCAATCTGCACAGTGAACTGGCGCAGCCTCAGGGAAAGCACCGCCAGCATGTTCAGCGCAAGCGTCGGATCTTCTGTGATCAGGTTGACAAAACGGTCCCTGGGAAAATACAGGAGGACGCTTTTCTCAACGGCTTCCGCGGAGGCGGGAAATACGTCTCCGGAAAATACCGGCACTTCGCCGAAGGGCTCACCGGGGCCGAAGATGTGCAGAATCTGCTCTCTTCCTTCAACGGAGAGCTTGTAGATTTTTACCTGGCCCTTTTCGACGATATAGAAGCCGTTGCCCGGATCTCCTTCCGCGAAGATCAGCTCATGTTTTTCCGCCCGCTTTTCCACGGCAATGGCCGCCACTGCCTCCAGGTGGTGGGAGGGCAGGTCCCGGAAAAGGATCGAGCGGGATGCAGCAGTTTTGTTCATGGACCGCTCTTCTTCTGTCATGGCTTTGTTCCCCATACTTTCACAGGCCGCGCGCTCGGGTCAACGGAATTCCCCAAACCAAAAAGGCTTTTTTCTGGCACTTTTTTTGACGCTTATCGGACAGGGGCTTATTTTAGTTAAGGGTCCCGGAGAGAGGGGCCCGCTTTTTCCAACCATTCAAAACATGCATCAGAAGGATCAGCCCAAAGCCTATGACACGCAATCAGGATGCAAACAGCCGCCTGGTATATTCTTCCGAGAGCGGCAGCCTGTGCCCTGCATGCAAAAACCCCTGGAAAAAATGCACGTGCGGGCAGCAAAAATCCGCGCCTGCGCCTGGCGACGGCATCGTCCGGGTCAGCCGGGAAACCCGGGGCCGCAAGGGCAAGGGCGTCACCCTGGTTGCAGGGATTCCGCTTGATGACGCCGATCTGAAACAGCTTGCCAAGCGTCTGAAATCCAGGTGCGGAAGCGGTGGCACGGTAAAGGACGGTGTGGTGGAAATCCAGGGGGATCACCGGGAGCTTCTGATAGCGGAACTGCAGAAAGAAGGCTATACAGTAAAGCGCGCCGGCGGCTGAGCGGGACCGGAAAGGGGGTCTTCGTTTCCGGTTCCCGGCAGCAAAGCCGGGCTGTTCGTTTTTGATGCAGGGAGAGGAAGATGCCCTATTTCACAAGGGAGAACGCCAGGATTTATTTTTCGGAGCAGGGCAGCGGAGCACCGGTTATTGCGGTGCACGGCCTGATGGAAAACAGCGCCTACTGGCGCATGACCGGGGTGACAGATCGGCTGGCGGGCGAGTATCATGTGGTATCCATGGATATGCGGGGCCATGGAAACACGCGGGTTACGGGAGAGCCTGCCGGCTATGACGCGGAAACCGTTGCGGCCGATATTATTGCCCTGGCCGATCACCTGGGATTCTCCCGGTTTCATCTGCTTACGCATTCCACCGGTGGATTTGCCGCTGTCAGACGCGCCATGAAAGATTCCACCCGTTTTGCGTCCCTGATCCTCACCGATACCGGCTCCGCCACTTCGCCTATCCGGGATGCGGAAAAATCCAGAAAGTTTCATGAAGCCCTGGCCCGCTCGTTTGAGAATTTCACCTGGGATGCGATTTTTGAAGGCCTGAAAACCCGGCCTGGGCCCTTTTTCCGGGGCATCATGGAATCGGCCCGCGCAGAGGAGATGCTGCAGACCGCATTCGAGGTGGCACGGCAGAACAACCGTCACGAGGTCGCCGCCTTTGTCCGCTCCTTTTATACGGATCCGAATCCGTACAGGGAAGGGTTGGCCAATATCGGCTGTCCCACCCTGATTGTGTACGGAGAAAAGGATGATTTTTTCATCGATTCCAGCAGAATGATGGCCGAGCATATCCCGGATTCCCGCCTGACAGAATACGAAGGCGTGGGGCACATGACAGCCATCGAGGCGCCCGACCGCCTGACAGGGGATATCCTGGCCTTTCTGCGGGACTGCACCGGCTCTGCCAGGGCTTACGGGTAGTCCCGGGCCCTTCTCTGTCCCCTTCTTCTATGCCTTTTTGTGCTTCCGGAATTTTTTTTCTTGACAAATATAAAATTATCTATATTCTTGCATATAAATATCAAGATAATTTGATTGAATACTTGGTTCCAATGACAACGCATGGATTGCAATACTTCAAGGCCCTCTCGGATGAAACCCGGATTCGGCTGCTCAACATTCTGCTCCATCACGAGCTGAAAGTCGGGGAGCTGGTATCGGTCATGGAAATGGGACAATCCCGCATTTCCCGGCATCTCAAGATCCTTGCGGATGCAGGGCTCGTGGAAAACGTACGGGAGGGCGTATGGGGATTTTACCATATAGCCCGCAGCGGACCGGGCAAGCGGTTTATTGACGCGGTCCGCTACCTGTTCGAGGATGACCCGGCTTATGAGAACGATGTCCGGCGGGCCCTGCAAGTCCTTGAAGAACGCAAGCAAAGCACATTCCGCTTCTTTGAGACGATCGCCCCCCGATGGGATCTTTTCAAGGCAGAGATTGTCGGCTCCTTTGACCTGAACCAGGCGATTTTGCAGCATGCCGTTCCCTGCCGGGTGGGCGTGGACCTGGGCTGCGGTACAGGGGATCTGCTCGAGCTGATCAGGGCCTGTGCGGAAAAGGCGATCGGCGTGGACAGCTCGCCCGGAATGCTGGAAGAAGCCAGAAAACGGTTCCGCAACGCGGGGGAGAACATTGAAATCCGGCTTGGCGAAATCGAGCATCTGCCGCTAAGCGATGCAGAGGCCGATTTTGCGGTCATGTCCCTGGCCCTGCAGTATCTTTCGAAACCTTCCGCGGCAGTGGCCGAAGTCGGCCGGATTGTAGGAAAGGGCGGATATTTTATCCTTGCGGATTTTGAACAGCACGGCAAGGAGGAGCTCCGCGACCGCTACGGGGCCCGGTGGCTGGGTTTTGCGCGGGAGGAAGTCGAAAAATGGCTCAGGGCAAACGGTTTTGAACTCCTGGTGGTGGATCAGTACCGGCTGGAGAAGGATCTGCCGCTCAATATCTACACTGCCCAAAAGAAATAAGCATTGGGCGGACAGCAGACAGAAAATGCAGCAAAAAAAACGAAAGGATGAACGACCCATGTTAATGCAAGGAAAAGAAAAGGATACGGCCATTGTGCCGGAACTTGACCTCACACTTCCCTACCAGATTGCCGATATCTCGCTGGCGGGCGAGGGCTTCAAGGAAATGGAGCTCTCGGAAAACGAAATGCCCGGCCTTATGGCAGTCCGGGAAAAGTACGGCCGGGAGAAACCCTTAAAGGGTATGAAAATTACCGGCAGTCTGCATATGACCATCCAGACCGCCATGCTGATCGAAACCCTTTATCAGCTGGGCGCGGATATCCGCTGGGCATCCTGCAACATTTTCTCCACCCAGGACAATGCCGCCGCGGCCATCGCCAAGGCCGGCAGTGCCGCTGTGTTCGCCTGGAAGGGCGAGGCCCTTGAGGATTACTGGTGGTGCACGGAGCAGGCCCTTACCTGGCCGGACGGCAGCGGGCCGGACATGATTGTCGATGACGGCGGTGATGCCACGCTTTTTGTCCATGAAGGGGTAAAGGCCGAAAAGGACCCCTCCATGCTGGAGAAAGAATACGACGTCTATGAGTATCAGTGCGTGATCAATCGCCTGAGGGCCTCGTATCAGCGCGATCCGCAGCACTGGCACAAGGTGGCGAAAAACATCCGGGGCGTCTCCGAGGAGACCACCACCGGCGTCAACAGGCTCTATCAACTGGCCCGGCAGGGAGAGCTGCTGTTTCCGGCCGTCAACGTAAATGACTCGGTTACCAAGAGCAAGTTTGACAATATCTATGGCTGCCGGGATTCCCTGGCGGACGGGATCAAGCGGGCGACCGACACCATGGTGGCCGGTAAAACCATCGTAATCTGCGGATACGGCGATGTCGGCAAAGGGTGTGCGCATTCCATGCGCGGTTTCGGCGCCCGGGTGATTGTTACCGAGATCGACCCGATATGTGCCCTCCAGGCCGCCATGGAAGGCTACGAGGTCTCCACCATGGAGGAGGCAGCCCCTTATGCAGACATTTTTGTTACCGCCAGCGGCTGCTGCGATGTGATTACAGGCGAGCACATGGAGCAGATGAAAAACGAGGCCATTGTTTGCAATATCGGCCATTTCGACCATGAAATCGAGATGAGCTATCTGGAGAAAAACTGCGAGAAAACCAATATCAAGCCGCAGGTGGACCAGTGGCATCTCAAGTCCGGCCGCTCCATTATCGTTCTGGCCGAAGGCCGGCTGGTCAACCTGGGATGCGCTACGGGACATCCCAGTTTTGTGATGAGCAACTCCTTTACCAACCAGACCCTGGCCCAGATCAAGCTGGCTGGTGAGGACCTGGAAAAACAGGTATACACCCTGCCCAAGGAGCTGGACGAAGAGGTGGCGCGGCTGCACCTGGCCCGGCTCTCCGTAAAGATGACCCGCTTGAACGAGAAGCAGGCCGCATATCTTGGCGTGCCGGTGGAGGGGCCCTATAAGCCGGAGCATTACCGCTACTAATCCGTGCGGCAGCAAAGCGGCCGCAAAATGCACCGGCGGCCCCGGGATGCGCAAGGCATCCGCGGGGCCGCCGGTTTTTTTTGTGACCGGCCCGGCCCTTGCCATACTCGCTTGTAACCAATAGAATATATACAGGAATGCCGGAGTATGCCGCATGGGCGGTATGCCTCGGTTGTTTGGCAATACTTGATATTTGCGGGAGGATAAGATGGCTTCCCAGGATGTGCGATTCTCACCGGATTTTTTCCGCCGGCCGACAATGGCCGAACTGCTGCGCCGCGTGCAGGCGATACGGGCGCAAGGCAGGGCGCACCCCGTAATCGTCGCTTTCTGCTTCTCCGACGAGCTGCCCCTCAAGGCCTGTCTGGAAGGCTGTCAGGAGGCAGGCGCTGTTCCCGTGATTCTGGCGACCACCAATCAGGTGAATATGGATGGCGGCTATGCCGGCCTGACTGCTGCGGGTTTTGTGGATATGGTCAAGGGCCTGGCGGGGGAGGTGGGCTATGACGGCCCTGTCGTGTTTGGCAGGGATCACGGCGGCCCGTTTATTGTGGCCTCGCATAAAAGCAGGCCCCGCAGCGAGGAGATGGCCTGGATAAAAGAAAATATCCGCCTGGATCTTGAAGCCGGCTTTACCTGCTGGCATGCAGACGGCACCACGGGCCGCGATGATGAACTGGAGGACGGAAAGCTCCCGGTCTCCGTGATTGCCGAGACCACCCTGGAGCTGATCAGGTTTTGCGAAACCGAACGCAAGCGGCGGAATATCGGTCCCATCGCTTATGAGGCGGGCTCGGAGGAGCAGCAGGGGGGACTTACCGCACCCGGGTCCTTTGACGCCTGCCTCGGCCTGCTCCAATCCGGCATGGAACAGGAAGGCTTGGAGGAAGCGGGTCTTGATTTCATGGTGGCCCAGACCGGCACGCATATGCAGCTCCATTATAATGAGCAGGACGGGGCCTTCGAACTGGTGCAGGACGGATTCCGGCCCGGGCAGGTGCAGGTTCTGGACCGGGTGGCCCAAAAATACCGGAGTCCGCGCCACGCCATTTTGTTTACCCAGCATTACTCGGATCATATCACCGCCGCGGATGCAGCCGCCCTGCGGCGGTTCGGGGCGGGAAAGGTCAATTTCGGGCCCGAGATGACCATGCCGGAGCTAAGGCTTTTGCTGCAGTGGGAAAAAAAGGAGCGGGAGGCCCTGCAGCAGCATGGCAGCCCGGAAAAGGCCTCCGGTTTTGCCCGGACCATGCTGGAGCACATGGACAGCCGGCCGCAGACCTGGAGGCCGTTTGTTCCCGCGGCGGCGGGCTTTCCGCAGGGCGGGCCGGAGTCGGTTTTTGCGCTGGAGCCCGAGGCCAGGGAGGCGCTTTTGATTTTCCGCGGCCGCTACGTGAAATGCCTTCCCCGGTGCCGCGCGGCAGCCGGGCGGCTCCTGGAAAATCTTGCGGCCCTGGAGATCGAACCCCATCCCGCCCGGACCATTATGGACACGGTCAAGGAGCAGACCGTGCTGCCCAGGCTGGAGCAGTTTCATATGACGCACCTTCTGCAGACGCTGTCCGAATAAGCGGAAAAACCCGCAGGCGTTTCGGCCGGCCTGCGGCCCGGCCGCTCAGGAGGTATGGAAAATCCCGTTTATCCGGGTGTTGCATTGCGGGCAGCGGTTGTCCGCGGAAAGCAGGTTTTGTGCTCCGGTGAAGGTCCGTTTGATGGCAAGCGCCCCGCAGTCCGGGCAGTGTGTATCCAGGGACTGGCCGGGAACATTGCCCAGGTAGATGTGGCGCAGGCCGGCATCTTTTCCGAGCTCATAGGCGGTTTCCATGACAGCCAGGGGGGTGGGGCCCACGCTGGTGTATTTGTAATCCGGGTGGAACCGGCTGATGTGCCAGGGGATGCCCGGATCCACTCCGGCGATGAATTCCGCGATATTCTTGAGCTCCTCCTTGCTGTCGTTGCTTCCCGGCACGATCAGCGTGGTGACCTCCACCCAGATGCCAAGCTCCTTTACGTTTTTGATGGTATTGAGCACCGGCTCCAGTCTTCCGTGGCAGACGTTTTTGTAGAAATCCTTGCTGAAGGCCTTTAAATCCACGTTGCAGGCGTCCAGGTAAGGCTGGATCGTTTCAAAGGCCTCTTTTGTCATAAAGCCGTTGGTTACAAATACGTTGGCGATGCCTTCCTGTTTGGCCAGGCGGGCGGTATCATAGGCGTATTCGAAAAAGACCGTGGGCTCCGTATACGTGTAGGCAATGCTGGCACACTGCCGGGATTTGGCCTCTTCCACGATTTGTTCCGGGGTAAGCTCCATCCCCCGCCGTTTTTGGCCGTTTCTTTTATTGGTCTGGGAAATCTGCCAGTTCTGGCAGAATTCGCACTGGAACGTGCAGCCCATGGTGGCAATCGAGAAAGAGCGGCTCCCGGGGAGAAAATGATAAAGGGGCTTTTTTTCGATGGGATCCGCATTTGCGGCAATGACTTCCCCCCAGCCGTGGGTATAGAGGGTGCCGTCCCGGTTTTCGCGCATGCCGCAGGTTCCGAATTCCCCTTTTCGGATGCGGCAGTGGTGATTGCACAGAAAACAATGCACACTGTCCTCATCGCGTTTTTCATACAGCATGGCCTCTCGCATGGGCTTGCCTCCTTATGTTGGGTTTTCCAAAAAATCTCTCGGGGCTCTCTGTCAAGGCAGGCAGGGGGTTCCCCTTTTACTTTGCCATCCAAACTAACTTCTTCTAAGTAGCTTTTATGCTGATGGTATCGGGAAAAGCCGGTTTCCTTGCTCCC
>CAZWNV010000078.1:0-13135 GCA_964635265.1 uncultured Desulfobacteraceae bacterium | reverse complement strand
CGGTCGCTCTGCTGATGAAATATGTCATTCCATACCTGACCCAGCGTCTCGCGCACTCGCTGGAACTATTGACGCTGTTTGCCATCGCATGGGCGGTCCTGCTCGGAGCCGGCAGCGATCTTTTGGGCTTCAGCAAGGAGGTCGGCGCATTTCTGGCCGGTGTCTCCCTGGCCTCCACGACCTTCAGGGATTCGATTGGGGCGCGGCTCACAAGCCTCCGGGATTTTCTCCTTCTGTTTTTCTTTATCGATCTTGGCGCACGATTGGATTGGTCCATGGTTGGCTCGCAATTGGGCGCATCGTTTGTTTTCTCGATTTTTGTGCTGGTCGGCAACCCATTGATTGTTCTGATCATCATGGGAGTGATGGGATATCGCCGCCGTACCGGTTTTCTCGCCGGTCTCACGGTGGCCCAGATCAGCGAGTTCTCGTTGATCGTGGCGGCCCTGGGATTGAGCATCGGCCACATTAGCGAAGAGACGATGGGGCTGATCACCCTCGTTGGAGTGGTCACCATATTTCTGTCCACCTACATGATCCTCTATTCCTACCCGCTGTATCATGTTCTCTCCTCCCTCCTGAAGGTTTTCGAAAGACGAAATCCCTACCGGGAAGCGGCTATCGACACGCTCGCGGAAACGGAAGCGGTTGACGTTATTTTGGTGGGATTGGGCAATTACGGCAGCGGGCTGATGGAAAATCTTTTACGACGGAAAAATGTCATTGTGGGGATTGATTTCGACCCGGGCGTTTTGGATAAGTGGCGAAAGAGAGGGGTGCCTGTTCTTTACGGGGACATGGCTGACCCGGAAATGCATGAGCAGTTACCGCTGAAAAAGGCGCGATGGGTTATAAGTGCTGTTCGTTCCAAGGAGATGAGCCTGGCGCTTATCCATAACCTCAAGAAAGAAGGTTATACCGGAAAGGTGGCCTTGACGGCGACCAACAGCCAGGAAGCCGATGCGTTTGAAAGAGCGGGCGCCAATTTGGTGTTTCGGCCTTTCAAGGATGCAACAGAACAAGCAACCGACGCGTTGACCTATGCGATGGACTTTCTGCCGGAAAGTATTGATTGGCCCGTCTCGTTTCTCGAGCTGCGTATTCGTTCGGATGCTTTGGCTGCGGGGCAGGCCATAAAGGAGCTGCCCTTATCAGCATCGGGGATATCCATTCTGGCAGTCAGCCGGGGAGGACGCATCTTTTACGAACCGACACCGGAATTCAGAATTTTTCCCTCAGACCGTCTGCTCCTCATGGGACATCCAGATGGCTTGAAGGATGCGGAAAATATACTGAATCAACTCGAGGCGCAGAGAAACGCGGAAGACAAAGACCGCTTTGAAATTGCCGAAATCAAGATGTCGGAGGATTCGGGTCTTTCAGGCAGGTCTTTAGCCGAGCTTCATTTTCGTCAAAAGTTCGGCGCGACCCTTGTCGGCATACGCAGAAACCAGCAGCAGATCACGGCGATCAATCCTTCCGAACAATTGCACGGCGGGGATTGTCTGATCGTTATCGGCAAGGCCGGGGCCATTAACGAGCTTAAGAATCTCGCCCCTCTTTAGAGGCCAAACCCCTTAGGGTGTATATCTTCAAAAATACATGCAGGGGAGGTTATCCATGAAACGATTTCAAAACATCCTCTATGTAAACGAACCGGCCGTTGAGCAGGAATCGGCTATAGCGCGGGCGGTTTCGCTGGCGGAAAACAATCAGGCGGACCTGACTATTGTCGACGTAATCCCGAGCCAGCTCGTCACGGCAGGCCTCGGCCTGCCGTCGGGAGCACCGGTATCCGGGGATCTGCGAGCCGCCGTGGAATCCGATCGTCGCAGGGCGCTGGAGCACATGGTCCAACCCTTCCGTGAACGTCTGCAGGTTCGGCTGGATGTATTGGTTGGAAAGACCTACCTTGAGGCGATCCGGGCCGTACTGAAAAACGGGCATGATCTTCTGCTCAAGCCCGCGGAGAACCCGAGTTGGACGCGCAGGCTTTTCGGCAGCGACGACCTGCATCTCCTGCGTAAGTGTCCCTGCCCGGTTTGGCTCATCAAACCGTCTGAAAAATCGAACTACGGCAGCATCCTGGCGGCTGTCGATTTCGATTTGTTGGCGCCCTCGCCTTCTGAGCGTGATCTAAACCGCAAAATTTTAGAACTGGCCGCCTCACTGGCGCTTTCCGACTTTGCGGCCCTGCACATTGCTCACGCCTGGGAAGCCCTTTTTGAGGGCATGTTGGGGGCAAGGGGCGGCATGTCGCCGGAAGGCCTGGCGGATTACGTTCAAAAAGAAAATGATCTCCACAGAAAGGAACTGTACCGACTGGCCGAACAACTCCGTGGCTGGATCGGCAAGGAGGCATACGATTACCTCCGGCCCGGCCTTCACCTGCCCAAGGGACCGGCAAAAAAGGTGATTGCTCCTCTGGCGGAGAGGTTAAAAGCGGAGCTGGTCGTCATGGGAACGGTCACCCGTACCGGCATATCAGGACTGATCATCGGCAACACCGCCGAAGCCATCCTCGATCAGCTAAGGTGTTCAGTGCTTGCCGTAAAGCCCCCTGGTTTTAAGACGCCGGTGAAATTTGATGAATGACGCTTTTGCTCTATATTGTCCCCTGCCCCAGGCTGACCGGCGTTTCGCCGCCGCTACCCACCTGCAGGTGAGCTCATCGCTTGCGCCCCTTACTTTCAGACGGCAGATAAGGATGGCCAAATGAAAGATTATCAACTGTTGATAGACCTTCATAAAAATGCCAAACGGCAGGGTCCGGGAGGGGATACAGAAACGGAGAGGGCTATCAGCATGTCTGTGGCAGATCGCTCTGCGCCATTACAGATTGCCGATATAGGCTGCGGTACGGGGGCTTCCACATTGCTGCTGGCTCAACTGTCGGAAGCCCAGATAACCGCAGTGGACTTTCTCCCGGATTTTCTTGCAGTGCTTGAAAGCAGGTCCGCAGACATAGGGGTTTCTGAAAAAATATCGCCCCTTTGCGGTTCAATGGAGAACCTGCCCTTTGGAGACGTGGAATTTGATGCCATCTGGTCTGAGGGGGCGATATACAATATCGGCTTTGAAAAAGGGATAAAAGACTGGAGCCGCTACCTCAAAGTGGGCGGCCTGCTGGTTGTTTCGGAGATTACCTGGATTACAAACTCCCGGCCGCCGGAACTTCAAAAATATTGGGATGAAGAATACCCCGAAATCGATGTGGCATCCGCAAAGATCCGCGTACTGGAGAAAAACGGCTATTCTCCGGCCGGCTATTTTGTCTTGCCGCAGCATTGCTGGCTGGAAAATTATTATCGGCCCATGCAGAGCAGCTTCCCGGATTTTCTCCACCGCAACGGCAACAGTGAAGAAGCCCGCGCAATTGTGGAAGCGGAAAATCGGGAAATCGAACTCTACGAAAAATATCAAGCGTATTACAGTTATGGGGTATATATCGCAAAAAAGCTGGATCAACAAAAGCCCTAACAACCGCATGACCCACCGCATGTGGGGCCGGCCGTGGTATTGGGACAATTCACACCGGGTTGTTGCAGAGCCAGGCTGGCAGGAGATTGCACGGTATGCAGCAGGCTGGCTTGCGCACAAAAATTTAACTTGAACTTCCCGGGTATATACAGCAAAGGACAAGCCATGAAAACGCTGAGTTCAATAATCAAGGCAAATAATGAAAACCTGCTGCCGGAGAATAAAGTTTTGGGAGTCGCTGGCAGCCCAAGAAAGAATGGAAACTCGGATGTTTTATTGCATCAGGTGCTCAAAGGCGTAAGTCAGGAAAACATCGAATGCAGCGCAATCCAGTTGAGAGATATTCAGTTCCAGGGCTGCATCGGTTGTGAAAGGTGCAGGAAGGATAAAATCTGCACCGGCTTAAATGACGGAATGTCATTGATCTACAACCAGATCATTACTTCAAAAGGTCTTGTTCTTGTCTCACCAACACATAACTATAACATTACCTCCTGGATGAAAGCATTTATTGACCGTCTCTACTGCTTTTATAATTTTCAAAATACCCGGCCAAGAGCCTGGTCAAGTCAGTTGGCCGACCAGAACCGCAAAGCGGTCCTGGTCGCAATATGCGAACAGGAGAATGTGCAGGATATGGGATTTACCCTTGAAGCAATGCGCATTCCCCTTGAAACTCTCGGATATCAAGTAATCGGGGAACAGGCAATATTCAAGGTTTTTGATAAGGGAAAGGTTCAAGAGGACGGCAAATCCCTGGAAAAAGCATTTACATTGGGTACGGATCTGGCGAAAGTGCTAATATAAAACCTGCGGGGATAGCGGCCGATGTGCGTTCAGGGCGAGACCTGGTTAAGCGGGGAACTGCTGCAGGCGACTGCCGAGGAAAACAAGCTCACAGAGAGGATTCAATTTGGAATATCAAGTTCTGCTTACGGTATTTGCCGCTGTATTCATCGCGGAACTCGGCGATAAAACGCAATTGGCTACAATGTTGTTTGCGGCTGACAAAGAAGTTAGCAAGCTCACGGTATTTTTTGGGGCGTCATTGGCCCTTATAGTTGCATCGGGCATTGGCGTTCTTGCCGGAAGTGCTGTTTCTCACTATGTAAGTGAAAAACATCTCCATTATATTGCAGGCATTGGATTCATAGGAATCGGCATATGGACGCTGTTAAAGGCGTAATCCCCCACAAGCAAAACTCGCTTGAACAATAGACGCACTGGGCTTTTGGATCAAGATGCACGAAAATGCCGCAGCAAAAGGGATATATGTGCTCACGGTGCATGGAGTAAAGCATGCCATGAGCTGTTGCCCACCCCTTTGATAGCATCCTGGATTTCCGGGGCAACAGCGTCGGTCATGGAATTTCGTCACAGCAGGATGAAAATTTTAAGGGGAGGCAAATCATGAAATTTTGTACGGCAATCAATTGCATGGATGGTCGCGTTCAACTCCCTGTAATAAACTATTTGAAGGCGCGTTTTCAGGTTGATTACGTGGATTCCATAACAGAGCCGGGCCCCAATCTTATTTTGGCCCAAAAGGATAACAAAACCCTGGTTCAATCAATTATTTCCAGAGTGCAAATCTCCGTTGAAAAGCATCATTCCGTTGCAATCGCAATTGTCGGACATTACGACTGTGCAGGCAATCCGGCCGGAAAAAAAGAGCAATTACTGCATTTAGAGGATTCCATGGACCTTCTTCGTCAACACTTCAACATTGCTGTCATTACCTTGTGGGTCGATGAAAACTGGGAAGTTCATGAAATATGAGGAATTCAATATTTGAGCCAGGACAGCGCATCGCCAACAAAAATGCCGTCTCCCTGCAATTCAGCGAGGCGGCATTTTTGTTGGCGATGTGTTCCGGCTGCAGCAGGCCCGGCTATTGGGGCAGCATCTGGGTTACCACCTTTTGGGTCCGCGCCCGGATCAGGGGCATGGCCTCTGCCTGCTTCATGTTCATCTGGTTGGCCCAGGTGGAGAGACGCACGCCGTGCGGAAAATAGTTGCTGGTTTTGGTCATCCGTCCCGTGCTGGTATTGGTTCCGCGGGTGCCTCCGCCGGCAGCCATCCGGCTGTTGCCGGTACCGGCCGAATCCCGGGTACTGGCGCCGGTATTCCGCATGAGTTCATATTCAATGGGCTGCTCACTGTATTCCTCAAGCACGAAATCGATAATCATGGCCCATTCCCGGGGTTTGGAGGCATTGGCGATTCCCTGGCCAACCAGCCCCCCGGCACCAGCGCCTGCAGCTGCGCCGACACCCCAGCTGTCCGTAGCGTCCGCTACCAGGACCCCGGTGCCAGCACCTACAGCCGCCCCGCTGATAACCCCCATATTCCGGGCTACATGCGCCCCCCCGGATCCGGGTTTGACTTCTCCGAAATACCGAAGCGAGGCGCGCAGTCGATAGGTGGCTTCCTGCGGGTCCCGGACAATGGTCCAGCCCTGCTCCCCGGCGGCATTTCGCAGCTCATCGGTCAGATCAACCGACTGGGCGTCGCTGATGTTTCTAAATGAGATATAGACGTTTTTCTCATCCGGCCGTGGCGGATCCAGCTGCGGCGGCGGCACCGCCCAGACCGTCCCGCTTCTGGGCTCAGCGTATTTATTGGCTGTTACCTTGCCAATTCCCCGGGAAACACTGGTGCAGCCGGCAGCAAATGCAGCAGCCGTTATTAATGCACCGATTATGAGTAGTTTTTGCTTTGCCATCTCCCCCCCCATGTGCATTTGTTTGCGTTCCAGATGGTCGCCGTTGAAAGACCCTTTCCAAACAATAATCCCCTATTTTTCCCGAAAATCATTCGCATAGTTAGCTCCCGGTGTCAATCGGAAAAACACAGGAACTCCTGCTGAAACCGGCAGACAGCGCTTTATCCGATTACAGAAAAACGGAATCATGTTAATAGTATGCTGTTTTTTGGGGTTCTGAAAAAGGCTGCCCCGATCTGTATAAAACAGAAGAGCTCTGAAACGGATGGGAACCGCCGCATGAGGTATACCACACCAGCGGCCGCGTACGGCCGGGATTGGAAAAATGCCGCTTTATCCTTTCTCCACCCGCGGGTCGTCACCATGTTTTTTTTCGGCTTTTCCGCCGGACTTCCACTTTTGCTGATTTTTTCCTCGCTTTCCCTCTGGCTGCGGGAAGCCGGGGTGCAGCGCTCCGATGTGACATTTTTCAGTTGGGCCGCTTTGGGATATTCATTCAAATTTGTCTGGGCGCCGCTCGTGGACCGGCTGCCGCTTTTTTATCTCTCAAAAAAATTCGGCAGAAGACGCGGATGGATTCTTTTTTCCCAGTTTTTGATTATCTGCGCGGTATTGTGGATCGGTATGACCGATCCCGGGCAGGGCAGGATTCATGTTTCCATAATGGCGCTGGCTGCAGTGCTGCTTGGATTTTCATCAGCAACCCAGGATATTGTCATTGATGCCTACCGGATTGAATCAGCGGGCACCGAGCTTCAGGCGATGATGGCCTCTGCCTATATTGCCGGATACCGGATCGGCATGCTCGCCGCCGGAGCCGGCGCGCTTTTTATTGCCGATATTTTGGGCTCGGGCATGGGGCATTACGATTACAATGCCTGGAAATATACCTATTGTATAATGGCCTCCCTTATGCTGATCGGCGTTTTCACCACCCTTTTGATCCCCGAGCCGGAAACCGGGGCAGATACCAACAATTATCAATACGCCCCAAAGGATTACCTGTGCTCCTTTGGTGTTTTTCTCCTGGCTGCTTCGGTTTTTATTGCCTGCTTTTTTTTTACGGCAGATACCGCCGCGTTTTATAAGGATTTTCTGAAGAGGATTTTTTTCAATCAATACCTGGCGGGATTTCTGATAGAGCTTGCACGGTTTTTCATCGCTGTCTCCGGTGCCTTGCTGACAGCCTATCTGCTGGGCATGAGCCGGATCGTCAACAGGGAGATGATTGATGACACCTATATCGCGCCGGCAAGAGATTTTTTCCAAAGATACGGGGGCTCCCTGGCGGTGCTGATTCTCCTTCTGATCGGGCTCTATAGAATATCCGATATCGTGCTTGGCGTTATCTCCAACCTTTTCTACCAGGATCTGGGTTTTACAAAGACGGAGATCGCCAGCATTGTCAAAACCTACGGGCTTTTTATGACCATTGCGGGCGGATTTCTCGGGGGAATCCTGTCTGCCAGATACGGGGTGATCAAAATATTGTTTACCGGCGCGCTCCTGGCATGCGCCACCAACCTGCTTTTTCTGATCATGGCCAGGGCCGGGCACAATGTATTGATGCTTTATGTCGTCATCTCCGCAGACAATCTTGCGGCAGGGCTGGCCAGCACCGCGTTTGTGGCCTTTCTGTCAAGCCTGACGAGCATCCGGTTCACGGCTGTTCAATATGCCATTTTCAGCTCCCTCATGATGCTTATTCCCAAAATCTTCGGCGGGTATTCAGGAACCATCGTGGAGGCGCTGAGTTATGAAGCCTTCTTCCTGATAACCGCCCTGCTCGGCCTCCCGGTCCTGCTCCTCATCCGCTTTGCAGGAAAATCCATGGATACGCCCGGAGCGTCAAAAAGCCGTTGCAGGCCGGGCTGTTGAGTGGTAAATTGCCGGTCTATTTACCCTCTTAACAATATATTTTCAGACGCGGGAGAAAACGGCTTGGTTACTGAAATCACTATGCAGGAGCTCGACACAGAGCGCTTTATCCAGGAAAAGGCAGAGGAAATCAAGGACACCGTCGGGGACGGATGGGCCATTAACGCCCTCTCCGGCGGCGTCGATTCGTCCACGGTCACGATGCTCGGCCACCGCGCCCTGGGCGATCGGCTGAAAACAGTATTCATTGAAAACGGGCTGATGCGTGCGGGCGAGGCCGAAGAGGTAACGGGCTTTTTCCGTGACTTGGGCGTTCCGGTGGAAGTGGTCGACGCGCGCGAGGAGTTTTTCGCGGCGCTCGAGGGGGTAACCGACCCGGAGGCCAAACGCGAGGCCATCACCCGGACCTTCTACCGGGAGGTCTTTGGACGCATGGTCCGGGAAAGCGGGGCAAAGCACCTGCTCCAGGGAACAATCCTGACCGATATCGACGAGACTGTCGCCGGGATCAAGCGGCAGCACAACGTGTTCGAGCAACTGGGAATCGATCCCCAGGAGGCGTTCGGCTACCGGATTATCGAACCGCTGATCCAGCTCCGAAAAGACGGGGTTCGAAAGGTGGGCAAGGCCCTGGGGCTGCCCGGGGAGCTATTCAACCGCATTCCGTTTCCGGGTCCGGCCCTTGCGGCCCGCATTATCGGAGAGGCCACACCGAAGCGCATCGAGACAATCCGCGGGGCCACCGAGATCGTGGAGCGGCTTCTTACCGGATGCGGCGCCTTCCAGTACATGGCCATCCTGCACGAAGACCGGGTCACCGGGATCCGCGACGGAAAGCGCGATTTCGGACAGCAGATCGAGATCCGGTGCTGGGACAGCGTGGATGCGCGCACGGCTACGCCGACCCGGCTGTCGTTTGACACCCTCGAAGAGCTTGGCAGCGAAATTGTCGCCGCCGTGCCCGGCGTCGTCAGCGTTACCTACAATATCGCAAGCAAACCGCCGTCCACCATCGAAGCCGTCTAGCAGGAAAGGAATTCTCCCATGACGTTTTCCCAACGCGCCTTCTGCGGGCACCTGACGCCGGACGACGTCGGCCGCGAGCTGCTGCTTGCCGGCTGGGTCGACGCGCTCCGGGATCACGGCGGCCTGCTGTTTATTCACCTGCGCGACCGCAGCGGCATCATGCAGATCGTGTTCAGCCCTGCTGCCGCCCCGGAGGTCTGCAAAAAAGCGGAGTCCCTGCGCGCCGAGTACTGCATCGCGGTTACGGGCATGGTCACCAGGCGGCTTGCGGGCACGGAAAACCCCCATATTGAGACCGGGACCATCGAGCTGGTGGTCACGGAGCTGACCGTGCTGTCCGAATCCGATACGCTTCCGTTCTCGGTATCGGAGAAGGCCATGGTTGCGGGGGCGGCAGCCGCCGGCGGGACGGGCCAGGTGTCCGAGGATCTGCGACTCCAGTACCGGTACCTGGACATGCGCCGCCAGTCGATGCGCGACAATATGATGCTGCGGCACCGCATCTTCAAGTGCATCCGGGATTTCCTCGATGAAAGGGGCTTCCTCGAGATCGAAACGCCGATGCTCACGGCCAGCACGCCCGAAGGGGCGCGCGACTACCTCGTCCCCAGCCGCGTTCATCCGGAGAATTTCTATGCCCTGCCCCAGTCGCCGCAGCTTTTCAAGCAACTCCTCATGGTTGGCGGCATGGAACGCTATTTTCAACTTGCCCGCTGCTTCCGGGACGAAGACCTGCGCCCCAACCGGCAGCCGGAATTCACCCAGCTCGACCTGGAGGCCTCGTTTATCGACGAGGAATTCATCTATGACCTGATCGAAGAGCTGACCGTGAAGATGTTTGCCATCGGCGGGATCCCCCTGCACCGCCCCTTTCCCCGCATGACCTGGGCCGATGCCATGGAGACGACCGGCTCCGACCGGCCGGACCTGCGTTTCGGCCTGCGCTTCGTGGACGTCACCGATCTCTTTGCCGGCACCCATTACGCGATTTTCAAGCAGATCCTGCAGCGCGGGGGCTGCATCAAGGGAATCAACGTCAAGGGCCAATCCGAAAAGCTTTCCAAGAATGTGCTGCAAAACGAGTACGCCAAGGAAATCGCCCCCTCGTTCGGCGCCAAGGGAATGACCTGGATGCGCGCCGAGGGCGGGGAGCTCGAATCCAACATCGTCCAGTACTTCAGCAAAGAGGAGCTCGCGGGGCTCAAAAAACGCTTTGGTGTGGCCGACGGCGACGTTTTGATCATGGTCGCAGACGCTTCCTACAACGTGGTCACATCGGCGCTCGGCCAATTGCGCCTGCATATGGCCGAACGGCTCGGCCTGATTCCCGAAAACACGTATTGCCCGGTCTGGATTACGGCGTTTCCGCTGTTCGAGGCGACCGAAGACGGCGGGATCACCTCCAGCCACCACCCGTTTACCGCGCCGGACCGCACCGATTTCGACCCCGAAAATATCGAGGATCTGCTCTCCCTGCGATCGCGCGCCTACGACCTGGTCATAAACGGCGAGGAACTCGGCGGCGGCAGCATCCGCATCAACGACCGGGAGGTGCAGCGAAAGATCTTTACCGCACTCGGGCTCACCGAAGAGGAGACAAGGCAGAAGTTCGGCTTCTTTTTGCGGGCCTTCAATTACGGCCCGCCGCCGCACGGGGGGCTCGCCCTCGGCATGGACCGCACCGTTTCCATGATCCTCAACAGTCCCTCGATTCGCGAGGTGATTGCGTTTCCGAAAAACCGGAGCGCTTCCTGCCCGCTCACCGGCGCTCCTTCCGCTGTAAAACGCGAACAGCTTGCCGAGCTGGGGCTGCTCGACCTCGGCGGAAAAGAAGTGCTTCCCGGCACCGCGGAGAAGGAAAACGATGTCGACCGCATCTCCTGGGTCTCGCGCATCGGCATTGCCGAAGACGAGCGTCCCGTAATGAAGGAAATTCTGGCGCGGGCCGAAACCATGGCGCAGCGTGCCGCCGAGAATGCGGGCAGCGAGACGCCAATCCGCACCGTCTGTCCGGCCGTCAACCGCATGCGCCCGGGAACCGAGGCAAAGCGTTCGCCCCTGGCGGAATCCGGGCAGCTCCTAAAAAACGCCCCGGCGGTAAAGGGCAGCTATTTTAAAGTCGCCAGTATTCTGGAGTAGGAAAAAACATATGGAATCGATATTTGTCCATCGCAGCCCCGATACGGCAGGCACCGGCAGCGGCCCCTTGCAGGGGATCAATATCGCGGTCCAGCCCAACGTTTCCGTGGAAGGCTGGCCCACAGAGGCCGGCTCCAGGGCCCTGGAAAATTTTGTACCACCCGGGGATGCCACCGTTATCGGGCGGCTTCGCGAATCCGGGGCCGCGATTTGTGGTTTCACCCGCATGAGCGAGTTCGGGTTCGGCATTGACGGGAGCTGTGCGGGAGAAGCAATCAAGGAAAACACCGCGGACGTGGAAATGGTCCTGGATCTGATGGGGGAGAGCCGCCTTGCCGCAGCGCTTGCGGGTGCATGCGGTTTCAAGCCGAGCTACGGCCTGGTGTCGACCGTGGGCCTGATCGGCCTGATCCCCTCCATGGAATGCTGGGGGCTGATCTCTAACGAGCCCGGCCTGTTTCGCAGGATCCTGGGCCATATCGCGGGTCCGGATCCCCTGGATTTCTCGCTTCCGGAGGAGCCGGCACCGGATTTTGCCGACAATGCTGTCGATCCGGAAAACCCGCGCATCGGTTTTGTTTCCGAGGCGGCAGACGAGCTTCCGGCTCAACGAAAAGGCGCGTTTGAAGCCTCCGTAGACGCATTGCAGCAGGCCGGTTTTGCCGTCCGGGAACTCTCCCTGCCCGACATGGCGCTTTTTCCCCTGGTGCACAACATTGTCGGCTCGGTGGAGGCCTCCTCGAGCGCCGGGCGATACGATTCGGTCCGCTACGGCCGGCGCGCACCCGGCTCCAAAAACTGGAACGACATGTATCTGCGCTCGCGCGGCGCCGCGTTCGGAACCCTTGTCAAAAGCTACCTGTTTCAGGGGGCGTATTACCAGTTCGAGCGCTACGCGGCCTATGAAGATGCCTGCCGCATCCGCGCGCGCCTGGTCGCGGACATGGAAAAGCTGTTTGACCAGGCGGATTTTCTCGTATTCCCGGCGGCCGGAGGGGGCTCCGGGAAAGAGTCCTCCCTGGCCGGTACCTATGAACAGTTCGCCGCCACCCTCTTTGCCAATGTCACGGGACAGCCCGCGCTCTACCTGCCGCCGGCGGCCGGATCAGGGGCGGCGGGATTTCAACTGGCGGGGCCGAGGCTCAGTGACGCGCGGCTGCTAGCACTTGGCGAGCATCTTCTGAATCTGCGGCAGGCAGGAGGCAAATAATGGAGTTTGAAGCGGTCATCGGATTGGAGATTCATGTCGAGCTGGGATGTGCGACCAAGATGTTCTGCGACTGCCCCAACCAGCCCGGCGACGAGCCGAACAGAAACACCTGCCCGACCTGCCTCTGGTTTCCGGGGGCCGTTCCCCGGCTCTCCCGGGACGCCCTGGAGAAGGCATCGCTTATCTGCCTGGGGCTGGGCGCGGAGCTCCAGCCGGTAAGCGCATTTGACCAGAAGGTCTACTACTACCCGGACCTGCCCAAGGGCTTTCAGCTCTCCCAGGCCCATCTGCCCCTCTCGCGCGGCGGGGGTATCGATATCACGGATGAAGACGGCAAACCCAAGCGGCTGCGCATTCATCACATTCACATGGAAGAAGACGTGGCCCGGCTGGTGCATGAAATGGAGGGGCGCCTGCCGATCAGCCTGGTCGATTTCAACCGGGCCGGCGCGCCGCTGGTGGAGATCGTTACCGAGCCGGATTTCCGCTCGCCCCACGATGCCATGGAATTTCTGAAGGCACTGCGCACGCAGGTGCGCTACGTGGGCGCATCCGAGTGCAGCATGGAAAACGGCACCATGCGGGCCGATGCCAACATCTCCATCCGCCCCCGGGGCAGCGGGGAGATGAACACCAAGGTGGAGGTCAAGAACATGAACTCCATCCGCCACGTGGGC
>CAZWNV010000077.1:0-13666 GCA_964635265.1 uncultured Desulfobacteraceae bacterium | reverse complement strand
TCCGCGAGGGCGGCCGCACCGTAGGGGCCGGCGTTGTCAGTGAAATCATCGAATAGAGCAGAACAGGGAGCCACCGTTGAAAGTCAATATCACGCTTGCGTGCACAGAGTGTAAACGCAGAAATTACTCCACGACAAAAAACAAGCGCACCAAGCCGGACAAGCTGGAATTCAAGAAATACTGCAGGTTCTGTCAGGCGCACACCCTGCACAGAGAAACCAAATAATCCGGTTGGCGGGTCGTCAGGAAAGTCCTTCCCGTTTTAACGATCGCGTTTTACCATGCAGGCCAGTAGCTCTAACGGCAGAGCGCCGGACTCCAAATCCGGTGGTTGGGGGTTCAAATCCCTCCTGGCCTGCCATCATATACTGACAAAGCAGCTCAAGGCATGCCGCTTTCCGCCAGGAAAAGGGGCAGCTTTGAGTTTGCCGTATTGCAGGAGTCTGAATGGCGCGCATACAAAAAAAGAAACCGGCGGCACAAAAAAAGAAAAGCCGGGCAAAAGAGGCCGGCAGCCCTGAAGAAGACGGCGGCACCAGCAACGGAGCGGTCCAGCAGAGCAAAGCCGGGGGAGCAGGCGGCGCAGAAGCGGTAAAGGAGAAAAAGCAGAAGCGCAACAGCTCGGCAAAGGGCACAACCTCCGGCGGGCAGTCCTTCGTTTTGCGGCTTGTGGACCGGTATTTCGGCAACTGGATTCAGTTTTTAAGAGAGGTAAAGATTGAGCTCAGCCGTGTCACCTGGCCGTCCCGGAAGCAGACCCTCGGCTCCACGGCGGTGGTTCTGGTCTTTGTTTTTGTGATTGCGATATTTTTGGGCCTGGTTGACCTTGCCCTGTCCAGCCTGGTTCGGCTGATTATATAAAAGGGAGAATACGCCTGCATGGCGCTTAAGTGGTACATTATTCATGTCTATTCCGGGTTTGAGGCCAAGGTCAAAAAAAACCTGGAGGAGCGGATTGCCGCGTCCGGACATTCGGAAAAATTCGGGGAGGTCGTCGTGCCGACCGAGCAGGTGGTAGAGCTTGTGAAGGGAAAGCGCAAGACTTCCAACCGCAAATTTTATCCGGGCTATATCCTCATTCAGATGGAGCTCGACGAGCAGACCTGGCACCTGGTGACCTCCACTGCCAAAGTTACCGGTTTTCTGGGCGGCCGCGACCGCCCTGTGGCGATCCAGGACAAGGAAGCCGAACAGATCCTCAACCGCATGGAAGCGGGCAAGAGCAATCCCAAGCCCAAGTACTATTTTGAGCCCGGAGATGAAATCCGCGTCATTGACGGGCCTTTCACCAACTTCAACGGGACCGTTGAGGAGGTGAACCCGGAGAAGGGCAAGGTAAAGGTGCTGGTCAGCATCTTCGGTCGTTCCACCCCGGTTGAGCTGGATTTCGTACAGGTTTCCAAGGGTTGATGCGCGGAAAAGAATCGTTTTAAAGTTGATAAGTTGGGAGAATAAGGGAGATGGCGAAAAAAGTAATCGCACAGGTCAAGCTTCAGGTTGAGGCTGGAAAGGCAAACCCCTCCCCTCCGATCGGTCCTGCACTGGGTCAGCACGGAGTGAATATCATGGATTTCTGCAAGGCATTCAATGCCCGCACAGCCAATGATGAGGGGATGATCATACCCGTGGTTCTGACCGTATATCAGGACAAGTCCTTTACGTTTATCACCAAAACGCCGCCGGCGTCCATTCTTTTGAAAAAGGCCGCAGGCATAGCCAAAGGGGCGGTTGCCCCGAAGTCGGAAAAGGTGGGACAGGTTACCCGGGAGCAGATCGAGGAGATTGCCAGCAAGAAAATGCCGGATTTAAATGCCGTCGATATGGAGAAAGCCCGTACGATTATCGAGGGAACAGCCAGAAGCATGGGACTTGAAGTGGTTTAATCGGCAAAAAGGAGTCAAACGCGAATCATGCATAAACGTGGAAAGAAATATCAGAACGCGAAGGCGAATGCTGATCCGTTGCAGCGCTATAGCTTCCGGGAGGCCCTCGAAGGGGCCTTGAACGCAACTTATGTCAAGTTTGATGAGACCCTTGATATTGCCGTCAAACTTGGTGTGGATCCCCGGCATGCGGACCAGATGGTTCGCGGATCAGTGGTGCTGCCGCATGGCACCGGCAAGGAAGTGCGCGTGCTGGTTTTTGCAAAAGGGGAGAAAGAAAAAGAGGCCCGCGAGGCAGGAGCCGATTATGTCGGAGGCGATGATCTGGTCGAGAAGATCAAAGGCGGATGGCTGGAGTTTGACAAGGCCGTGGCCACCCCGGACATGATGGGCTCTGTCGGAAAGATCGGAAAGATTCTGGGGCCCCGGGGGTTGATGCCCAATGCCAAGACCGGCACGGTAACCTTTGACCTGGAAAAGGCGATCAATGATTTAAAGGCCGGAAAAATCGATTTCCGTGTGGAGAAGGGGGGTATTGTTCATGCCCCGATGGGAAAGGTCTCCTTCGGCGTGGATAAGCTCCTGGAAAACGTGGCTGCTTTCATCGACCGATTGATCCGGCTCAAGCCTGCGTCCAGCAAAGGGACCTACCTCCGCAGCATTGCCATTTCCACAACAATGGGGCCAAGCTTCAAAGTAGACCCGGCCTATGTCAAGGACCTTCTGAAATAATCAGGATAATCAGGAGGGAACCATAAAAATTCTCTGTCAAAGACCGTAGGTTCACCGATTGGTGTTTAATCGGGGCTCAGGGCTCCGGCCTACCGAGGCAGGTGTTCGATGCAGGGAGCACCTCTGGTTTTTACAGAATCAGAAAGGGGGTGTTGTAGTTTGCGGTTTGAGCAGAAAAAAGAGCTCGTTGGGGAACTGGCGGAAAAATTCTCGCGCTCGACAATTGTCATTGCTACTGATTTCAAAGGGTTAAATGTTGTCAAGCTCAATGAACTGCGGCGCAAGCTGGGTGAAGCCGATATTGAGTACCAGGTGGTCAAGAACCGCCTGCTGATCCGGGCTGCGGAAGGCTCTGACGTTGCCCGGCTCAAGGACCGGTTTCAGGGACCGACAGGCATAGCGATGGGCTACGGTGATCCGGTCCAGCCGGCAAAAGTGTTGATGAATTTTGCCAAGGATAACGAGAAGCTGGAAATCAAGGGTGGCGTCATGAACGGCAAAGCCCTGGATTTCGAGGCTGTGAAAAGCCTCTCTGAACTGCCTTCGCGGGAGATTCTGCTGGGGCAGCTGCTTTCCGTTATGAATAACGTGCCTACAGGCTTCGTCCGGGCGCTCAATAACGTGCCGGAACGGCTTGTGTATGCGCTGCAGGCCATTAAGGATCAGAAGGAAGCGGCGTAGTAGAAACCATTCCAAAAAAACAGCAATCATAATTGTGCATTAGAGATATAACGTGGAGGAGAAATATAATGGCGGATATCAGCAAAGAGGACGTAATTGAATTCATTGCCAATATGTCGGTACTGGAGCTCTCGGACCTGATCAAGGAACTCGAGGAGAAATTCGGGGTTTCGGCTGCAGCTCCGGTCGCCGTGGGCGCTGCTCCGGCCGGCGGCGGTGAGGCGGCACCCGCGGAAGAGGAAAAGACCGAATTTGACGTGGTCTTAACCGGAGCAGGCGATAAGAAGATTCAGGTCATCAAAGAGGTTCGGGCGATTACCGGTCTGGGCCTCAAAGAGGCCAAGGCTCTGGTCGAAGAGGTTCCCAAGCCTATAAAAGAAGGCATCGTTAAGGAAGATGCGGAAAAAATCAAGGAACAGCTCGAAGGCGCCGGAGGCAGCGTCGAGATCAAGTAATCCCTCACGCAGAAACAGCTGTTCTTATCCTGTAACACGGGCGCCCGGGGTCTTGCCGGGCGGCCGTGTTTCATAGTCTTTGAGATTTTTTGGAGCGATTATGACAGAGAACCCGCCGGAATATAAACGCATCAGAAAAAATTTCGGTCAGATCGAATCCATTGTGAATATCCCGGATTTGATCGGGATGCAGAGGGAGTCGTACCAGCGCTTTCTCCAGATGGAGGTGGCTCCCGAAGCGCGCGAGGATGTGGGGCTGCAGGCAGTGTTTAATTCGGTGTTCCCGATCAAGGATTTTACGGGCACTGCATCCCTGGAGTTTGTCTCCTACCATTTTGCCGAGGTGAAGCATTCGGTCAATGAATGCGTCAATCGCGGCATGACTTATGAAATCGCCCTGCGCATCCGCGTCCGGCTGGTAGTCTATGATGTGGACAAAGGTTCCGGGGCATCCAACATCCGCGACATCAAGGAGCAGGAGATCTATTTCGGCACCCTGCCGCTGATGACGGATAAAGGCACTTTTATCATCAACGGGACGGAACGGGCTGTGGTCAGCCAGCTCCATCGCTCCTCCGGCGTGTTTTTCGACCATGACAAGGGCCGGACCCATTCCAGCGGCAAGATTATTTACACGGCGCGCATTATTCCTGTGCGCGGCTCCTGGATCGATATGGAGATCGATCCCAAGGATATCGTCTACATCCGCATCGACAGGCGGCGCAAATTTCCGATAACATTGTTGTTTAAGGCGCTGGGCTACACAGACGACGACATCCTCTCCTATTTCTACAGCAAAGAAAAAATCTATATTCAAAACAACCAGTTTTGGCGGGACCTCAAGTTTGATTTCCTCAAGGGCCAGCGTTCCTCCGCGGACGTGATCAACCCGAAAACCGGGGAGGTCGTGATCCGCAAGGGCCGGATGTTTACCAAGCGGGCGGTCCGCGAACTCCAATCCGATGGGGTGAAGCAGATCCCAGTCCCCCGGGAGGATCTGGCCGGCCGGGTGGTGGCATCCGAGGTAAACGATGCAGACGGCCGGGTCATTGCGAATTCCAATGATTCGCTGGATGAAAAAATGCTGGAGCAGCTCCTGGAGTCCGGGGTGGAGGAGATCGAGGTCCTTTTCATGGAGGGGCCCTATGCCAGCAACGCCATCCAGAAGACCCTTTTGATGGACAAGGTCAAGTCCAAGGAAGAGGCGCTGTTGGACATCTACCGCCGGCTTCGCCCCGGCAATCCGGCAACGGCGGAGGTGGCCCAGGAGTTTATTGATCACCTGTTCTTTAAAACCGCCTACTATGACCTCTCCGGGGTCGGCAGGTTAAAAATCAACCATCGCCTGGGGATTGATACCCCGCTCGATATTCGTATTCTGCGCAAGGAAGATATTTTGCTGACTGCCAAAACCCTTGTGGAGCTACGTGACACACAGGGAGCAGTCGATGATATCGACCATCTGGGAAACAGGCGTGTCCGCGCTGTTGGCGAACTCCTGGAAAATCAGTACCGAATCGGGTTGGTGCGCATGGAGCGGGCCATAAAGGAGCGCATGAGCATGCAGGAAGTGGATGCCCTGATGCCCAATGACCTGGTCAACCCGAAGCCTGTATCCGCCGTGGTGAAGGAATTTTTTGGCACCAGTCAGCTCAGCCAGTTTCTGGATCAGACCAATCCGCTCTCGGAGACCACGCATAAAAGGCGTTTGAGCGCTCTTGGCCCGGGAGGCCTTACCCGGGACCGGGCGGGCTTTGAAGTGCGGGACGTCCATCCCTCCCACTACGGACGGATCTGCCCCATTGAAACCCCGGAAGGCCCCAATATCGGCCTTATCGTCTCGCTCAGCACCTATGCCCGGGTAAATGAGTACGGCTTTATCGAAACCCCCTACCGGGTCGTCAGGGACGCGAAAGTGACCAACGAGGTCCGGATGCTTTCCGCATTCGAGGAACAGGATCATCCCATTGCCCAGGCCAATGCCCCGGTAAATGAGAACAATGAGTTCGTCAATCCGGTGGTAATCTCCCGGGTGGAGGGCGAATTCATGCAGATCGGCCGGGAGGAGATTGAGCTGATGGATATCTCGCCCAACCAGCTCGTCTCCGCCTCCGCCTCCCTGATCCCGTTTCTGGAAAATGACGACGCCAACCGGGCCCTGATGGGATCGAACATGATGCGGCAGTCCGTTCCCCTCCTGCAGCCCTCGGCTCCTCTGGTTGGCACCGGAAACGAGGGCGTTGTGGCCCGCGATTCGGGCGTTACCATTGTGGCCAAACGGGCCGGCTACGTGGCCTCCGTGGATGCCTCGCGGATTGTCCTGCAGCATGAACCCTCCGACGATCCGGCAGACAAGAATGTTACGATATACAACCTCTCCAAGTTTGTCCGCTCCAACCAGAATACCTGTTTCAATCAGCGTCCCATCGTGAAGAAGGGCGAATGGGTGGAGGCCGGCGAGATTGTTGCTGACGGCCCGGCAACCGAACAGGGGGAACTGGCGCTGGGCAAGAACGTCATGGTGGCATTCATGCCCTGGGGCGGCTATAACTTCGAGGACTCCATCCTGGTCAGCGAGCGCCTGGTAAAAGACGGGGTCTTTTCCTCGGTCCACATTGAAGAGTTTGAAATTCTGGCCCGGGATACCAAGCTGGGCAAGGAGGAAATCACGCGCGACATTCCCAATGTGGGGGAAGAAGCGCTGGGGGATCTCGATGACTGCGGGATTATACGCCTCGGCGCTGAGGTCGGCCCCGGCGATATCCTTGTGGGCAAGGTGACGCCCAAGGGGGAGACCCAGCTCTCGCCCGAGGAAAAGCTGCTGAGGGCCATATTCGGAGAAAAGGCGGGCGAGGTAAAGGATACTTCTCTGCGGGTGCCCCCGGGGGTTGGCGGCATTGTGATTGACGCCAAGGTTTTCTCCAGGCGCGGCGTCGATAAGGACGAGCGATCCCGTTCCATTGAGGACGACGAGATTTCGCAGTTGGAAAAAGACCGGGATGACGAGATCAAGATCATCGGCGAGACCGCCAGAAAAGAGCTGGATGCGGTGATATCCGGCAAACAATGTGCCGCCGATTTTTCCGACGGCAAAAATGTTCGGGTGGAAAAAGACGGCACCATTGATGCCGATGCGCTCGCCGATGTTCCGCTGGCCCGGTTCGAATCCCTGGAGGTAACAGACAGCGGGGCCAACGAGCGGATCCAGGAGATTGTTTCCCGCTACCGTGAACAGGTGGAAATGGCCCGGCAGGCCTTTGACGATCAGGTCAGCTCCATTGAAAAGGGCGACGACCTGCCGCCCGGGGTGATCAAGATGATCAAGGTCTACGTGGCCATGAAGCGCAAGCTCTCTGTGGGCGATAAAATGGCCGGCCGGCACGGCAATAAGGGCGTTGTCTCCAGGCTTCTGCCCGAGGAAGATCTCCCCTATTTCGAGGACGGCCGCCCCGTAGACATGGTGCTAAACCCCCTGGGGGTCCCCTCCCGCATGAATGTGGGCCAGATCCTGGAGATTCATCTGGGCCGCGCTGCCAGCGGGCTGGGCGATCAGTTGAACGAATTGCTCAAGAACGCCAGGGCCGATGCACTGCGCGAGAAATTCAAGGCCATCTTCTCCGACGAGCAGACCCGCGGCCGGATCAGCGCGATGTCTGATGAGGAGGTCTACAGGTTCTCCGGCAGGTATCAGGAAGGGGTCTATATGAACACCCCGGTCTTTGACGGGGCCCGCGAGGAGGAAATCAAAAAGCTGATCCAGGAGGCCGGCCTGGAGCAGAGCGGGCAGGCCACGCTTTTTGACGGCCGCACCGGCGAGCCTTTTGACGGCAAAATTACTGTGGGCACAATGTATATGCTCAAACTGCATCATCTGGTAGCCGATAAGCTGCACGCACGATCAATCGGACCTTATTCTCTTGTAACTCAGCAGCCGCTGGGCGGAAAGGCGCAGTTTGGCGGCCAGCGTCTGGGGGAAATGGAAGTGTGGGCCATGGAAGCCTTTGGCTCCTCCTATGCCCTGCAGGAGTTCCTGACTGTCAAATCAGACGATATGGCGGGGCGGACCCGGATGTATGAAAAAATTGTAAAAGGGCAGAACGTGTTTGAACCCGGATTGCCGGAATCCTTTCGGGTGCTGACCAAAGAACTGCAGAGTCTCGGACTCGATATAAACCTTATTGAGGACAAGGAATAGGGAGAAAGATATTGGAAACACTCTACGATTTTTTCATAAAGCCGAAAAATCCGAAATATTACAAGGGTGTAAAGCTCGCCCTGGCCTCCCCGGAGCTGATCCGGAGCTGGTCCTACGGTGAGATCAAAAAGCCGGAGACCATCAATTACCGGACTTTTAAACCGGAGCGCGACGGGCTTTTCTGCGCCAAGATTTTCGGGCCCACCAAGGATTATGAGTGCAATTGCGGCAAGTACAAGCGCATGAAGCACCGGGGCGTGATCTGCGAGAAATGCGGGGTTGAGGTGATCCAGAGCAAAGTCCGGCGCGAGCGGATGGCCCATATTGACCTGGCCGCACCGGTCTCCCATATCTGGTACCTGAAGAGTCTGCCCAGCAAAATCGGAAACCTCCTGGATCTCACCTTAAAATCGCTGGAAAAGGTGATTTACTTCGACAACTACATCGTCATTGATCCCAAGGATACGGGTCTGTCAAGGCTCCAGCTCCTAAGCGAGGACAAGTACCGGGAGGCTCTGGAGCTCTACGGCAATAAGTTCGAGGCGGGTACGGGCGCTGAGGCCATCAAGGAACTGCTGAGCCGGGTCGATGTAACCGCTTTGTATGAAGAACTGCGTGAAGAGCTGCACAATACCGGCTCTGAGGCCAAGCGCAAAAAGCTGGCCAAACGGCTCAAGGTGGTTGAGGCGTTTCGGCAGTCCGGGCTGGATCCGGAGTGGATGATTCTGGAGGCCATTCCCGTGCTGCCGCCGGAGCTGCGGCCCCTTGTTCCCCTGGAAGGGGGGCGTTTTGCCACCTCGGATTTGAACGATCTGTACCGCCGGGTCATCAACCGGAACAACCGGCTCAAACGGCTGATGGACCTGAATGCGCCGGATATCATTGTGCGCAACGAAAAGCGCATGCTGCAGGAATCGGTGGACGTGCTGATAGACAACGGCCGGCAGGGCCGGGTTGTTACCGGCAGCAACAAGCGCCCGCTGAAGTCCCTCAGCGAAACCCTCAAGGGCAAACAGGGACGTTTCCGCCAGAACCTGCTCGGCAAGCGGGTGGACTATTCGGGTCGTTCCGTGATCAGCATCGGCCCCAACCTGCGTCTGCATCAGTGCGGCATCCCCAAGCAGATGGCCCTGGAGCTGTTCAAACCCTTTATCTATCGCAGGCTCGAAGAAAAGGGAATCGTCACCAATGTGAAAAGCGCCAAGAAATGGTCGGAGCGCAAGACTCCGGAAGTATGGGATACCCTGGATGAAGTGGTAAAGGAGTATCCCGTCATGCTAAACCGGGCCCCCACACTGCACCGTCTGGGGATTCAGGCGTTTGAGCCGGTGCTCATCGAGGGCAAGGCCATACAGCTCCATCCCCTGGTGTGCACGGCATTCAACGCAGACTTTGACGGCGACCAGATGGCGGTGCACATTCCGCTGTCCCTGGAGGCCCAGGTCGAAGCCCGGGTCCTCATGCTCTCCTCCAACAATATCCTCTCCCCGGCCAGCGGGGATCCGGTGATCGTGCCCACCCAGGACATTGTTCTGGGAATCTACTATATGACCTTCGGCGTTCCCGGTGCCAGGGGTGAGGGCATGCGGTTTTCCAAGCCGGAGGAGGTGCGTGCGGCCTACGATGCCGGCAGCGTGGATCTTCATGCCAAGATCCAGGTCCGGATCAACCAGCAGCGCTATGACACAACCGTGGGCCGCGTTCTGCTCTGGGAACTGGTGCCCAAGGGGATGTCCTGTGTTCTGCGTCACATCATGGTCTCCTCCAGGGAGGCGGCAGAGCAGGTGCTGGAGGCCTTCGAGTCCGGGCGCACTTTCCGGGAGCTTGTCGGCGAGTATTCCGAGGCCTTTGACAAAAGCTACGACGGCAATATCGGGCTTCTGGAGAAGGACGAATTCCAGGAGATCTTCCAGGTCAGCGAATCGGAGGCGGAAACGGTTTTTTCCTTAAGCCGCGAAGAGATCACCCCGATCCTGTATTCCGGGGGCAAGTACCACATTTTCCAGGTCCTTGAGCGGCGTCCGGAAATCGCTTTTGACCTGATCAACAAGGTGTTAAACAAAAAGGGCCTTCGGGAGCTGGTCGATCATACCTACCGCTACAAAGGGCCCAAGGCAACGGTCATACTGGCGGACCAGCTCAAAGACATCGGCTACAAGCTCTCCACATCCGGCGGCCTCTCCATCGGAATTGACGACATGATTATCCCGGAGACCAAGTGGGATGTGATCAAGCGGGCCGAATCCGAGGTCGGCGAGATCAACCGGCAATATACGGAGGGCTTGATTACCCAGGGGGAAAAATACAACAAGGTGGTCGATATCTGGGCCAAGGCCACCGACGAGATTGCCGACGAAATGATGGATGCCATGCAGAAGCCGTATGCCGGCCGGCCTGCGGAGAACCCCGACCGGGAGGTGGACAAGCGCCTCCAGGACCGCATGTCCCAGGATGGCAATGATGTGGTCAATTCCATTTTTACCATGGCGGATTCCGGCGCCCGGGGCAGCCGGGACCAGATGCGTCAGCTGGCCGGTATGCGGGGACTTATGGCCAAGCCTTCCGGGGAAATTATCGAGACCCCGATTACCGCAAATTTCCGCGAGGGGCTCTCCGTGCTCCAGTATTTTATCTCCACGCACGGGGCCCGCAAGGGGCTTGCGGACACGGCGCTGAAAACCGCCAACTCCGGCTATCTGACCCGCCGGCTCGCGGACGTGTCCCAGGACTGTACCGTATCCGAATATGACTGCGGAACCGTCATGGGCATTGAGGTTGAGGCTCTGATTGAAGGCGGGGAAGTGATTCAGGCCCTGGCCGAGCGCGTGCTCGGCCGCACGGCGCTGGAGGACGTGGTGGATCCGTTTACCGAGGATGTTCTGGTGCGCGCCGGCGAGGAGATCGATGAAACCAGTGTCAGCCGTATCAATGAATCAGGCGTCACCAGTATCAAGATCCGCTCGGTCCTGACATGCCGGACGCGCAACGGTGTCTGCTCCAAATGCTACGGCCGGGACCTGGCCCACGGCGGAATGGTGGAGGTCGGACAGACGGTGGGCATCATGGCCGCCCAGTCCATTGGTGAGCCGGGAACCCAGCTTACCATGCGCACCTTTCATATCGGCGGCACGGCCAGCCGCCGGGTGGAGCAGGCCGATATCCGGGCCCGGGTCGGCGGCACTGTCAAGTACGGAGACCTCAATGTGGCGGTGAACTCGGAGAACCGGATCGTGGTCATGAACCGGCGCGGCGGCGAATTCTCCATTGTATCGGAATCCGGCCGGGAACTGGAGCGTTTCCCCGTAATCTACGGGGCGGAGATCCTTGTCAAGGACGGGCAGAAAGTCGAGGCGGGCCAGATGCTGGCCTCCTGGGATCCTTTTACGACTCCCATTATCACGGCTGTCTCCGGAAAGGTCAAGTTCGGGGATCTGACCATCGGCAAGACACTCAAGGAGAAGGTGGACCCGGTGACCGGAAAGTCGAGCCTGACCGTGGTGGAGTCCAAGGATGTGGATGCCCGCCCCAGGATCTCGATCAAGGACAAGGACGGCAAAACCGCAAACATCCCGGGCTCCGGTGCCGCGCGCTACAACCTGCCGGTGGAGACGATCCTCATGGTCGAGGAGAACGACGAGATTTTGGCCGGCGATATTATCGGCAAGCTCCCCCGCGAAACCACGAAGACCAAGGACATTACCGGTGGTCTCCCGCGGGTGGCGGAACTCTTTGAGGTCCGCAAGCCGAAGGAAACCGCCTTTTTAAGCGAGATTGACGGCTATGTCTCGGTCTCCAAGACGCCGAAGAAAGGCAAGCAGAAAGTCACGGTGACCCCGGTGGACGCCGGCGAGAAGAAGGAATACCTGATTCCGCGGGGACGGCATATTAACGTATATGACGGCGATTACGTAAAGGCCGGAGAGCAGTTGACCGGAGGAAGCCCCAATCCCCAGGATATCCTGACCATCCAGGGCGAGGTGGCGCTTGCTCGCTACCTCTTAAACGGGGTCCAGGAAGTGTACCGTCTCCAGGGCGTGCGGATCAATGACAAGCATATTGAGGTGATTATCCGCCAGATGATGCGCCGGGTACGGGTGAAATCCATAGGCGATACGGAATTTATCCCGGAAGAACAGGTGGACAAGCACCGCTTCGAGGAGGTCAACCGCGAGATCATTGAAAAAGGCGGGAATCCGGCTACTGCTGAACCTTTGATTCTGGGCATTACCAAGGCGTCGCTGTCTACTGACAGCTTTATCTCTGCGGCCTCTTTCCAGGAAACCACCAAGGTGCTTACGGATGCAAGCATCGAGGGGGCTTATGATGAGCTGAAGGGGCTCAAGGAAAACGTGATTATGGGACGGCTGATTCCGGCCGGTACCGGCCGGGAGGAATATGAAACCCCTGAAATAGAAGTGGAGGCCAGCCCCTACGGGGCATAGGCCGGAAGACAGCAGCCGGGCCCCGGAAAGGGGCGGGCTGCCGGGCTGATGCTGCAGGAAACTGCGGCATCAGAACTGCTGTTAAAAGTTCTTGACAGGACTGTTGTGGTAGGGTAGTATTAAATATTTTAACTCGGTGACTAATCAACTTAGCATTCGTAGAGGTCAATCAGGATCATGCCGACAATTAATCAACTGGTTCGAAAAGGACGGAAGCGGGTGGAGCAGAAGAAGGGAGCCCCCGCCCTGCAGAGTTCGCCACAGAAGCGCGGCGTCTGCGTGCGAGTGTACACGGCGACCCCGAAAAAACCCAATTCCGCCTTGCGGAAGGTAGCCAGGGTGCGTCTGACCAGCGGCGTGGAGGTCTCCGCCTATATCCCGGGCATCGGGCACAATCTTCAGGAGCACTCTGTCGTGCTCGTCCGGGGCGGCCGGGTAAAGGACCTTCCCGGTGTCCGCTACCATGTGGTGAGGGGAACCCTCGATACGCTGGGTGTTGCCGACAGGAAACAGGGACGCTCCAAGTTTGGTACCAAGCGGCCCAAGTAAACCTTATCCATCAAGTACATGAAATGGTGTAATCCATGCCGAGACGAAGAGAAGTTGCCGAAAGAAAGATGCCGCCGGACCTCAAGTTCAACAGCGAGCTGGTGGCCCGCTTTATCAATTACATCATGATTGACGGCAAAAAAAGTGTCGCCCAGTCCATCGTATACGATGCCATGGATTTTATGGGCCAGAAAACCGGTGACGATCCCCTGAAGCTTTTTGAGCAGGCGATAAGCAACATTCGCCCCCAGATTGAGGTCAAGTCCCGGCGGGTTGGCGGATCGACCTACCAGGTGCCCACGGAAATCCGTCCGAAACGGCAGAAGGCCCTGGCCATGCGCTGGATTATTGATTATTCCAGCAAGCGCTCGGAAAAAACCATGGCCCGCAAGGTGGCAGGAGAGCTGCTGGATGCCCTGGAACACCGGGGGGCATGTGTGAAAAAGCGGGAAGATACCCACCGGATGGCCGAGGCCAACAAGGCCTTTGCCCACTATCGGTGGTAGCCGCTTATTGCTCTGATTGATTTTTGATTTTGCCCATCTGTCCAGTAACACCGGATGGGCAAAATAGCTTTATAAACCTACGGTATAAGGTGCTGAAGGGCATTCCTTTGGCTGCAATGATTGGAAGAGGCGTAACAGCCTGGCTCTTGGAGGAATCAAGCGATGTCGAAGCAGAAGTTTGAGCGTACAAAGCCGCATGTGAATGTGGGGACGGTCGGCCATA
>CAZWNV010000076.1:0-13675 GCA_964635265.1 uncultured Desulfobacteraceae bacterium | reverse complement strand
CAACAAGGCACGCCAATGGCCTCTTGGGCAAACACCGGGTATGACCAATACAGTACGTGAAATTCCGATGGGATGCAGCGCAACGAAGATATTGGAGTTTTTACGAAGCCATCAAAATTATAGGAGCCGGGCGATTCCATGCAGGTTAAAAAAGGACGCGAAATCGAGCTTGCCATAACGGATCTGGCTTTTGGCGGCCAGGGGATCGCCAAGGTGGATGGCTTTACCGTGTTTGTCGATCAGGCCGTGCCCCGGGACCGGGTGGTGGCCAAAATCATCAAACGCAAAAAGAATTATGCGCAGGGCCGGGTGCTCTCCCTGATTTCGCCTTCGCCGTACCGGACGGACCCGCCTTGCCCTTATAGTGGATGGTGCGGCGGATGCAAGTGGCAGTTTCTGGACTACGGCAAGCAGCTCGAGTACAAACAGCGTCATGTATCGGAGTCCCTGGCCCATATCGGCGGGCTCCGCGACGTTTGCGTGCATCAAACCCGCAGCACGGGTCAACAGTTTCACTACCGGAACAAAATGGAGTTTTCCTGTGCTGCCCGACGGTGGCTGCTGCCCGAGGAGCTTGGCGATCCGGGTGCGGACATCAGCTTTGCTCTGGGCCTGCACGTACCCGGCACCTTTGACAAGGTATTGGATATTGAGCGCTGTCTGCTGCAGCCCGAGACAGGCAACCGGATTCTCCATGATGCGCGGCGGTACATGAAAACCTCCGGTTTTCCGGCCTACGGACTCAAATCGCACAAGGGGTTCTGGCGTTTTTTGATGCTCCGGCATTCAGTGGCCCGTGACCAGTGGCTGGTAAACATTGTCACTGCCGAGCACCGTCCCGAGGCGGTGCAGCCTCTGGCCGATCAGCTTCTGGACAGATTTCCCGGCGTTGTATCGGTAGTAAACAATATTACGGCCAAAAAATCCGGCGTGGCAACCGGGGAATATGAAATTCCGCTTGCCGGCGGCAGTGTTTTCCGGGAGCAGCTCGGCAGTCTGGAGTTCGAGGTTTCCGCCAATTCCTTTTTCCAGACAAACACCAGGGGGGCGGAACTTCTTTATCACACAGTGGAGCAGTATGCGGATCTCTCCGGAACCCAGCAGGTCCTGGATTTATACAGCGGCATCGGCACGATCCCCATTTGGCTCTCGGGCTCGGCAAAATCGGTAACCGGTATCGAGATCGTAGCCGGTGCGGTTGCGGATGCCGAGAAAAACAGCGCCATAAACGGGGTAACCAACTGCCGGTTTTTGGCCGGCGAAATCAACACCTGGCTTTCTTCAGCCATGGATCCTCCGGATGTGATGATTATTGATCCCCCGAGACCGGGCATGCACAAGGATGTGGTCAAGAAAGTTCTGGATGTCCGCCCCGCGCGGATCGTCTATGTTTCCTGCAATCCGGCCACGCTGGCCAGGGACCTGGCAATGCTTGCAGAGACCTACGCGGTAATCGAAGTGCAGCCGGTGGATATGTTTCCCCATACCTATCATATTGAAGCAGTGGCCAAGCTGGACAGGCGGTAGAGCCAGGAGCGCCTGGCAGGCGGTCCCGGAAAAGCCGGCAGGGGCATTGGAGCCCCCGCCATGAAATAATGCAAACGCATGCAGGAGGTGGTATGACGATCGAACTGGAGCCGATCGGCACGTTTTATACCGATGCCGCCAATATCCCGAGACACTGGAGCGTTTCGGACGTGGTCGGCCGGATAGTGATCGATCCGCTTTATGAAGAGGGGCTGAAATCCATTCAGGCGGGCGACAGGATTGTTGTGCTGTTTCATTTTCACAAAAGCGGAGGCTTTTCTCCGCAAAAGCTGGTGCAGACCCCGCCGCACCGCAACAGGGCCATGGGGGTCTTCAGCATCTGCTCTCCCTATCGGCCCAATCCCATCGGTCTCTCCGTTCTGGAAGTTCTGGCTGTCGAGGGTGCAGTTTTGACGGTACGGCGTGCGGACATGATTGACGGCACCCCGATAATCGATATCAAACCCTATATCACGGACAAGAATGATTGTCCGAGCTATACAGATGCACAGCCCGGCTCCGGTTGAAATGTCCCCCGGGAAAAGAATGTACTTGAGAAATCACTTGATTCAAGCTAATATCCCTAAGAGTTGCCAGCGGCAGTCTTTCTGAAGCGGCGCGGATTCCGGCTTGGCCGTGATACGGCCCTGATCGGGTGAGGCGTAGGCGGAGAGCTGTCCGGCGGGCGGCCCATAACAAATTCAAGATGAGCTTTGGGGCGGCAATGAAGTTCGGGGAAAAAGTCAAGGCCTTGATCAAGGAAGCGGAGTTGTACAAATCTCAGGGCCTGCTAAACGAGGCCCTCGATACCTACAAAAAGGTGGAAGGGGTTGTTGAAGCCACGGAAAATGTAAAAAACAAGGCGAGTTTCTTACGGAAGATCGCAGCAAAAATTGACGCGCTCTACGAGCAGATCGAAACCGAATTTCAGGCCCCGGAGCCGCCGAAAGTATCCGAGGACGCCCAGAGCGTCATCAAGGATATGGTAAGCCCCGAAGATCCGGAAGCCAAGGGTTCGGACGCACTGGCAAGCGCGCTGGCACTCGCCCGTTTCGGCCAGTTTGATCAGGCCATTGAAGAGTTCACGCAACTGCTCTCCCGGGACGAACTGCGCCTGGATGCCGCCAAACACATCATTTGGTGCTGGGTTCAGCAGGGAGAGGCGGAAAAAGCCCTGGGACGGGTAAAACAATGGATGAGCGGCGAGGTGCTGAGCGCTGAAGAGATGAGCAGCGTCCGGGCTCACTTTGAAGCCCTTGTCCGCCAGGCCGGGCTTGAAAACCGGGTATCCACGGATAAAATTCAAAAGGACCTGGAGCCGGAGTCCGAAATCGACGATGAAGAGATCCTGGACGTGGATTCCACCCGCTTTGAGCTGCCCCGCGGCCCCAGGTGCAGCGAGTCCGTGGAGATAGAGGTGAGCTTTCAGGCAGGCAAGTATCTGAAGATGCTGGTTCCCAAAAAGGAGAAGCAGCTCGTGGACAGCCTGCAGGTTGGCGATCATTTAAATGGTATGGTATTTTATTCTCCGGTAGCCATTTTTTCCGGTACAGGCTATGTTTCCTCCAAGGTCACCATTAGTGCCGGTCCCAAAAAGGGCGATTACAGCCTGGAGGTGAAAATATTGCGCGTTCAGACATAAACGGGGCGGCAACTGCCTGCCCGATGGCCCGGATCCCCGGATCCGGAGGTTTTCAGCCAGGGGATTTGAAAATAGCGTATGGCGATTCTGAATTTAAAAAGCCGTGAAATCCAGTGTAAAATTGTGTATTACGGACCGGGCAGGAGCGGGAAAACGACCAATCTGGAATTCATTCACAAGCACTTTACCCGGCAGGTAGCCGGGAAAATGATTTCCATTGATACCCACGGGGATCGCACCCTGTTTTTTGATTTCCTGCCCATGGGGCTTGGAAAGATCAAGGGCTGTGATATCAAGGCCCAGTTGTACACGGTTCCCGGCCAGGTGCAGTACCGGGCTACGAGAGAGCTTGTCTTAAAGGGGGTGGACGGGATCGTATTCGTGGCCGACTCCCTCAAGGTCCGGCGGGAAAAAAACATGGCTTCGCTGAAGGATCTTCATGAAAACCTGAAAAAGATGGGTCTGGATATTCGCAGGGTTCCCCTGGTGTTTCAGTATAACAAACGGGATCTGGATAAACAGGGCTTCCCGCTGATGCCGGTGGAGAAAATGGAGCATGAATTAAATCGGCAGCTGAAAGTGCCATCGTTTCAAGCCAGTGCGTTAACCGGTGAAGGGGTGGGGCCCACGCTTTCCAATGTGATGAAGCTCACCCTGAAGTACCTGCAGAAAGAATTCAAGTGGGCGCAGGAAACCGAATGACGGCATCAAGCATTGTATTAAGCGGCAGCCTCCGCTTTATCGGCATGGGAGAGCTGCTGCAGCTGCTGGGCGGCAATGCAAGTACGGGCAGGCTGATCCTGAGCAGCAGCTACGCAGAACAAGCGGCCCATGTCTATATCGTGGACGGCAATCCCGTAAACGCGGAGTTCGGTGAATTTCGTGGCCTGGATGCGTTAAACCGCCTTTTCGGATGGATGGACGCGGATTACGAATTCCGCAATGAACCGGTGCATTGCGAGCATGTTATCAAAAAGGGCCGGATGGAAATCATACTCGATGCCCTCCGCATGGTCGATGACGGCGAGATTGAAAAGATCGGCGCAAGCCCGGATGTCCAGGAGCAGGCTGGAACCGGGGATAATTCCCCGGGACTGCCTGTTGTCAAGGGACCGCTTGTGGACTATATCTATGTGGTAGACGAAGAGGAGTTCTCAGCGGGCAAAGAGATTGTATATCAGGAAAAATACGGAAACTGGTTCTGGGTGATACTGGACGGGCAGGTGGATGTGATTCGGCTGCTGCCCGAGGGCAACGTCCCTGTGACAAGACTTTCTGACGGGGCGTTTATCGGGAGCATCGGCTCTTTCCTGCGCAAGGGAAACCTCCAGCGCAGTGCCACCGTGACCGCTGTAACCCGCGTGCAGCTGGGGGTCATGGATTACGATTTGTTGCTCAAAGAGTTCTCTGAGCTTTCCTCTGTCTTTCAGGCCATCCTGGCTTCCATCGATAACCGGCTGCGGCAGATTACCACCAGTTGCGCCCGGACCTTGATTAACGGGCCGTCTCCCCAGCCCCGGATGGGAGAGTGGAAGCGCCTGGAAAATCTGGAGGAGGGCGGAGCCGTTTACATGATAAGCGAGGGGCAGGCAGCAATCGTTCGGCGGATGAACGGGGGGTTTGTCGAGCTTTGCATACTGGAGCCCAATGACATGATCGGCTATATTCCGTTTTTGAATACGCCTCACGAGCCCCATTCTGCATCCGTCTTCGTCTCTGACGATTTTTCCTGCACCCCCGTTGACCTGATGGATCTGAAGAAGGAATATGATCGAATGTCGACGACATTTAAAAATGTAATCAAGCATACGACCACGTGTGTATCTGTAACCACGGGCCGGCTGTTTGACGTAATCAAAGCCGGGCAGGACGGTATTAATCATTCATAAGGCAAGGCGAGAGGTTTTTCATGGCAGAAAATAAACGACGGCACGAGCGCTACGATTCCCTCAATTTGCTGTCCTATGTGTGCCTGGATTCCGAGGGCAAGGAATGGACGCAGGGTATGGGAAGAACCCTGAACATCAGCGAGACCGGACTTCAGCTGGAGACCCATGAGCCGATTGAGACCCGGTATGTGGTCATTCTCTCAGTGGGTATCGAGGATGATCTTGTCGATATCCGGGGCAAAGTCAAGTACTGCAATCGGGGCCGGGAAAACCGATTCGAATCCGGAATCGAATTTCTCGAAGTACCTCCTGAAGCCTACAAGAATCTCAAGAATTACATTACGGAATTCAATAGAACTTACGGAAATCAATAGGTTTTCGTTCATTTTCAGCAGGCCGAACAAACAGGGTGCCGGATTTATGGATATGGAACAGGCAGTTTACCAGACGGATATCCGGGATGTCCCCTTGTTGAAACGGGGGAAGGTAAGAGATATCTATGACCTTGGCGAGAACCTGCTGCTGGTGGCAACCGACCGGATCTCGGCATTTGACGTGGTAATGCCCGAGCCGGTACCGGAGAAGGGGAAAGTGCTGACCCGGATTTCCCTGTTCTGGTTTGCCCTTATGGAACCGGTTATCGGCAACCATCTGGTCACCAGCGACGTGGAGCAGTACCCCCGGGAACTTGCCCCTCACAAAGACATGCTGCGGGGACGCAGCATGCTGGTGAAAAAAACCCGTCCTCTTCCTGTTGAATGCGTGGTCCGGGGCTATCTCTCCGGCTCGGGCTGGAAATCCTACCAGCAAAGCGGCGATGTCTGCGGCATTGCCCTGCCTCCGGGCCTGAAAGAATCCGATCCGCTGCCGGAGCCCATATTCACGCCGTCAACAAAAGCGGAAGCCGGCGAGCACGACGTCAATATATCCTTTGAACAGGCAGCAGAGCTCGTAGGTTGGGAGACAGCAGAAAAAATTCAGGATATAAGCCTCTCCATTTACCGGAGCGGGGCCCGGACAGCCGAAGAAAGAGGTATTATCATCGCAGATACCAAGTTCGAATTCGGCTTTGACGGCGACAGCCTCCTGCTTATTGATGAACTGCTCACCCCGGATTCCTCCAGGTTCTGGCCCCGGGCCACATATGAACCGGGCGGGGCGCAGCAAAGTTTTGACAAACAGTATTTACGGGATTACCTGCTGTCACTGGACTGGGACAAGACGCCGCCGGCGCCGTCTCTGCCCCGCGAGGTAATTGCCAATACCCGCCAGAAGTATCTGGAAGCCCTGCGTTTTCTTGTCGGCCGGGACCATGAACTATAGATGTGTCGCTGTAGAGGGAAGCCGAATCGATGTAGCGGATAGCACCTGGCGGATTTCCATTGAGCGGCCGATAGACGGTCTTGTAAAATCCATTGGGCAGCTTGGCCTTCTGAACCCGCCTTTTCTTGCATCTTCCCAATCCCGTTACCGTGTCGTTAGCGGTTTTCGTCGTATTCTGGCCTGCCTGGAGCTGGGATGGAAAGCCATAGATGCGCGGATTTTGCCTGCAAACGCCCGGGATATCGATGTTTTCTCCCTTGCCATAGCCGACAATGCCCAGCATCGGGATCTGCATCTCATTGAACAAGCCCGGGCCGCCGCCGGGCTGTCCGCCTTTTTTTCCGATACCGGCGAGCTCGCCGCCTTTGCAAAAGGGCTTGGCCTGTCTTTGAACAAAACCCTTGTCTCCCGGCTGCTGCGTATAAACCGCCTGCCGGAGTTTATGCAGAACCGCATTGTCTCCGGCGCTGTTTCCATGACCACGGCCCTGGAGATGGAAGCCCTCCCTCCGGAAGGAGCCGAGGCCCTGTCCCGACTGTTTGAAGAGGTGCGTCCCAGTCTGAACGAACAAAAGGAGATACTCGCTCTGGTCAAAGACATCGCCGGGGCCGAGGAGCAATCCATTGCGGATATTATCAGCAGGGGCGCTGTTGCAGATATTCGCCGGAACGGGGGATACAACCGGAAACAGAAAACGGCCCGCATCCGTTCATTGCTCAAAAAACGGCGCTATCCCGCCATCAGCCGGTTTGAAGCCCTGTTCACAGAAAAGCTGCGCAATCTTGATCTGCCCGAAAAAATGGACTTCCAGCCGCCGCCCGAGTTTGAAGGCCAGGAATTCAGCGTCCGGTTTCGTTTTCAATCCCCGGCAGAATTCGGCTCCCTTGTAGGGGCTCTTGAGCGAATGGCGCAGGATCCCAACTTTGCTGCCATTATGAACAAAAGCGATGATGATTCAGACGCTCTATATTGACAGAACCGTCGCCGATCACCCCCTTTGCTCGCAGATTCAAAATCGTCTCGGGGTTGCCGCGGAAATCGTGGAGTCCGCAGAAGAAGTGTATCAGGCAGTTGACGCATCGCCGGACCCCATTGCCGAGGGCAAGAACACCCTTTTTCTTACACGCAACAAAGGGGCCTTTATCCGCCCCTGTCCGGGGACCAGTTATTATACCTGCTGCAATTACATGATTCTCCATATCGGCACATTCTGCAGTATGGACTGCGCCTACTGCATATTGCAGACCTATTTCCACCCGCCTCTGCTGCAATATTACGTAAACCAGGAGGAAATGCACGGGGTTCTGGACCAGGTTTTCTCGGAGCAGAAAATTCGCCGGATCGGCACCGGGGAATTTACGGACAGCCTGATCTGGGAGGAGCTGGACCCGATCGGGGAAAAGCTGGTTCGCAAATTCGCCGGCCAGGACCAGGCCATCCTCGAACTCAAAACCAAAACCGTTGCCATTGACCATCTGCTGCCCCTTGCCCATAACCGCAAAACCATTATGGCCTGGTCCCTGAATACGGAGCGCGTAATCGCCGAGCAGGAAAGGGCCACGACAAGTCTTGCAGCAAGACTGCGGGCCGCCTCCCGGTGCCAGGCAAGGGGGTATCCCCTGGCCTTTCATTTCGATCCCCTGGTGATTTATCCCGGCTGCGAGAAGGAGTATCAGGCTGTCCTAAAGCGCCTTTTCCGCAGTGTAGATCCCGCCGGTATTGTCTGGATCAGCATCGGCAGCCTGCGTTTCATGCCGGATTTAAAACCGGTCATCGAGCGGCGTTTTCCGAAGTCCAAAATGATCTACGGGGAATTTATCAAGGGGATGGACGGAAAAATGCGGTATTTTAAACCGCTCCGCCTGGCCCTCTACAAACGTTTGGTAGAGCGTATCCGGGAAACCGCCCCCGAGACTACCGTATATTTCTGCATGGAGGACGGGGAAGCATGGCAGCATGCCTTCGGCTTCCTACCCTCGGAAAAAGGCGGATTGCCCGCCATGCTTGATTCTGCAGCCATTGGGCACTGCGGTTTACGAAAGAATTTGCCCGACATCTAAATTTTGTTGCCTAATTTTATTGACTTTTTTTCGATTTTTAATAATATCTTTATCTAATGTATAATTTCCGAGGTTTCGGAAGCTTTCAATTCTGTTTGGAGGAGCACCCTTATGCAAAGAAAACAAAAGGTTGCCGTTGGTTTTGGCGTTTTTTTGCTGTTATGGCTTTTTACTCCGGGACAGCCTTTCTGCCAGCAGGAAACACCGGCACCCGACGCCATTGCAAAGATCCGCAACGCAGAAAGAGTGCTGCAGATTGTAGATCAGGCAGTGGCGGCACTTCCCGAGTCAGGACAGGGCGCTCCTTCAGCCATGGCCCGTTCCATGCTCCATGGTACCGACTGGATTGATCCGGAACGAAACATTGTTATTGGTGTGTTTTTACAGAAAGGCGCTCTGGATTCCCCCGATGTAGCCGCTCTGGTCCCGTTTCGGGAGCCGAACGAGAATTTCCGGGAAAACTATGGCGCGACCGGCGGAAATGACTACTACGTGGTTTCCCTTCCGCCGGGCAAAGGCGGAATCGTTTCCGATCAGATGGAAGATGCCCTGCGTGGCGCATCCCTTTCCTCCTCGGAGGGGCTGGTATCATTCGAGCTGGCAGCCAGCCAGATACTTGCCAAGGCAGAAGAGCCGGTGGAAAAGATGCTGCAGGGCTTTGAGAAGGAACTGCCGAAAACAGGCAAGACCGGGATCACCCCGGAGGAGGCCGGGCAAATGTTTTCCGCTTTTGTCGAGACCTGTCGGCAGCTAAAACGTGTCAGCCTGGGGATAAACGACGCCGAGGAAAAAGCGGGCTTCTTTCTGAAAGCCAGGGCCCTTGCCGGCTCTGATCTGGAAGCGGCCTTTGACGCCGTACCGGCGGAAAAAGAGCTGGCTCTGGCCGGCTATAAACCGCAGCGGCAGATCAATTTCCGGGCCGGGCCCTATGATACTGTCGCAGTGATGGATTTCCTCGATACCCGCCTTGGCCCCCTGTATAAACAGATGGGTATTGATTTTGGTGAATTCAAGTCCGTCATGAAGCATCTCTCCGGCGAGATGGCCGGCGGGGCGGATTTCCGGCAGAACGGGCTGTCCCTGGAGATCATAACCATGCTCAAGGATACGGAAAAGCTTCCGCAGAACTACCTGGAGGAGGTGTATGTGCCCTGGCTGCTGGATTACGGCAGGGAGATGGCAAAGTTTCTGCAGAGCCGGGAGCCCGGTATGGAGACGCAGAACCTGTTTGCAGAACTGCCGTCCTCCACTGTATCCGGAAGCCCCGTGATCGGGGTGCAATTTGAAATGCCCGCGGCGCTGGAGCCGGATATGGAGGCATTTACATTTCGCCTGCGTATGACCCGCATGAACTCTATGCTCCTTGCCGCATCCAGCGACAGGGAGTTGAAAAATCTCATGGAGACGGCGGAAAATCTGGAGAAGCAGCCGGGAAAGGGGCCTCTGATGGAGATGGACATGGATTTGACCGCTTATCTGCGGGTCCTTTCCCGCATGATGCCCAAGACAGCCGCGGCAGAGGCTGGAGAGCCGCCGGAACTTGGTAAGCTTCGCTATACCCTGGATGTGGCCGACGGGGAAATCGTATCCCGGTACAGCATGAAGCCGGAGGATATCGGCCGGATCGCCGGCTACATCAATTCCTGGCAGCCGGGGCCGTCACAGGCGCAGACCCGAAAGCCGGCGGCCCGCCGGAAAAAGCACCGGTCTTCTGCCGGCGGCCGGGCCCCCGAAAAACAGGGGAAGGAGGAAAAAAGGCAGGATACCGCCCGGTACTGGATTGATAAGGGCGGCTTGTACGGCACTTACGGCAACACGGACCGTGCCGTTTCCTGCTTCCAAAAAGCAATCGAGCTGGACCCGGACAACAGCCGGGCCTATTATCATCTGGCTGTGAACTACGGCGCGGCCGGCAGCTATGATAAGGCCATGGAGGCGGCGAATCAGGCGATTTCTCTTGATCCCGGCAATGGGGACCATTATTACGCCCGCGGCTGGATCCGTCTGCTTTCCGGGAAAAAAGAGCAGGCAGCGGAAGACATGAAGCATGCGGCCGAACTTGGGCAGCCCGATGCTGCTGCATACCTGGAATCGATCCGCAAACACTAGGGTATATCAGCCAACAGTGCCGCTGATCGCCCGACGGCAGGAAAAGATGGAGCAAACCGCGCCCAAACTGGAAGTGCCGCTGTATAACAGCCGGATAATCGACGCTTATGTAAAGTTTATCAAGCGCCGGCATCCGGATGTGGATATCTGTTCCCTGCTGCATTATGCCGGCATGAAGCCGCAGGAAGTAGATGACCAGGGGCACTGGTTTACCCAGATCCAGGTCGACCGGTTTTACGAAAAGGCTGTTGCGGCTACCGGCAATGAAAACCTGGCCAGAGAGGCGGGGCGCTATGCGGCATCCCCGGAATCCATCGGTGTAATAAGGCAATACGTACTGGGCCTGGCCACTCCCGCCAAGGTCTATGAAGCCATCGGCAAGATTACCTCAAACCTGGTGCGCTCCGCCAATTACGAATCCCGCATGATCGCCTCCAATAAAGTGGAAATCAATGTGAAGCCTGTGCCCGGCGCCCAGGAGAAACCCTTCCAGTGTGAGAACCGCAAAGGCTTTTTTGAAGCCGTACTGATGGTTTTCAACAACGGCCGCCCCCGCATTGAACATCCGGAATGCGTTTTCCGGGGGGATGCCTCGTGCCGCTACATCATTACCTGGGAAAAGGATCTGGCCACATACTACAAGATATTCCGCAACTACCTTGCGCTTTTCGTTTTGCTGACCGGGGCGGGCAGCCTGTTCTTTTTGTCCCTGAAACCCTGGGCACTTTTGAGTTCCGGGCTCCTCGTTTTCCTGCTGGGATCCCTGTTGGCAGGCGAACACATTGACAAGCGCCAACTGAAAAGCGCGATGAAAAATCTGCAGGAGGCAAGCGATCAGCTGATCGAGCAGATTGACGTCAATTACAATAACCGGCTTATCACGCGCGAGATCGGGCAGATCATCAATCGCCGCTATAATGTGGCGGACGTGCTGCACGACATTGTGCAGCTGCTCAAAAATCGCCTGGATTTTGACCGGGGGATGGTCATGCTGGCCAATGAGCAGAAAACCCAGCTCAAGTTCTGGGACGGTTTCGGCTATACCCGGGAGCAGTCCAGGTTTTTAAAACGTCTGTCCTTTCATTTGGACAACCCCCGTTCCAAAGGCGCGTTTGTGATTTCATTCCGGGAACAGAAACCCTTCCTGATCAACGACATCTACGAAATCCAGGGCGATCTCTCAGAGAAAAGCGTAAATTTTGCCAAGAAGATGGGCGGGAAATCGTTTATCTGCTGCCCTATCATATGTGACGGTGAGAGCATCGGGATCCTCGCGGTAGACAATGTCCGCTCCAAGCGGCTGCTGGTGCACAGCGACATGAGCTTCCTCATGGGGATTTCCCATTTTATCGGGATTTTTATCCGGCATACCGAGCACCTGGAGGCACGGGAAAATCAGCTCAAGTCCATCCTGAAGGTCCTTGTATCCAGCATCGACGCCAGGGATCCTGTCACCAAGGGCCATTCGGAATGGGTGGCGGAATACTCCGTGGGCATATGCAATGAGCTGGGCATGACAAAGGACTACACGGAAATGATCCGGGTGGCGGCGCTGCTGCACGACTACGGCAAGATTGCAATCCCGGACTCCATGCTCAAGAAAACGGATAAACTGACCGAATTTGAATATGAGTACGTCAAGCTTCACGTGGATAAAACCAAAGAGATCCTCTCCCAGATTAATTTTGAGGGTATGCTTCGGGATGTACCGGAAATTGCCGGCGCCCACCACGAAAAGATTGACGGCTCCGGCTATCCCATGGGGCTCAGGGATGAGGAGATCCCCTATGGAGGCAAAATTATTGCTGTGGCGGATTATTTTGAGGCATTAACAGCAAACCGATACTACAGCGAGCCCATGCGGCCCGAAAGTGCCATGGATGAGCTCTTCAAGAAAGCCGGGAGCTATTTCGACAAGCAGATTGTCAATGCCTTTGCCCACTACTATATACGCAACTACGGGCAGCTGATGGAAAGCAAGAAAATCAGGGTGTCCTGAACTACAGATGCGGGGGGCGCTTTCCGGCGCATGCGATTACCGGCGTATAGGTGAAACGGCGGGGATCGAGGAAAAACTTGATAAACGATTCGTAAAAACCCGCAAAGCCGTTGCTGAATTCATTGTAAAAATTGTAGCCCGAGTTCCGGGCCGCAACCATCGCCTTTGTTATCCAGTTGAATTCATCCTTCTCGTGCAGCTTGCCGAAAATCAGGTGGTGGGCGCTGAGATCCACGTCGATCCGGTCAAAATTCAGGTCATACAGGAAAGAATACAAGCGCCGGCCGGCATACGGATCAAAATCCCTTGTTTCTTCCAGTTTTGCCATCAGGCCTTTCAGGCTCTTCTCCAGGGTTTGCGGAAGTCCGTAGTGATTGAGGCAGTTGAGGTCCAGATCGATGAGACAGAGAATGCCCCCGGGATTTAAGAGGCCGGCCAGTTTCTGGGCAATAGCATAGCCGGAGGATCGGAAGTACTCCAGAAGGAAGCGCACCCAGACAAAATCAAAGCCCCCGAGATCATCCAGGGGGCCCTGGATGTCGCGCCAGAGAAAACGGGTCGTTGGGTCCGCATAGTACTCGGTGGCCCATTCGATGCGTTCCCAGGAGAAATCGATCCCCACTGCTTCGCCCCCGGGTTTGGCCATCTGCCCCAGGATAGAGGTCGTGAGGCCGGGCCCGCAGCCAATATCCGCAACTCGCATACCGGGTTTAAGACCGGCCCATGCGGCCTGCCTGCGGATCGTTTCCGGGTCCGTTTTCAGGTTCATACGGACCACTTCCTTTTCGCTTTCCATCAGGTACGGGGAAACAAACAGCGAATTGATCATGGCAGCGTCAGCCCTTCCAGTCCGAGTCTTTATAGGGTTTGGGGGTTTTTCCCCGCTTTATCAGCTTGTTGAAGTAGCGAAAATAGGCATCCGTGTGCTCCATGTTCAGCGACCAGAGGTTGTAGACGCGCTCGTAGGACAGCGATTGCGCCTCCGCATAGGACAGGGGAAAAACCAGTATGGGCAGTGTCTTCTGTTCGTACTGGTCAGCCATCCTGGCGATCGCCGAAAAAAGGATGCCGGGCGTCAAGTGCTCCGGGTCCAGAACGAATATGGAGACGGAACTCGTTAAATCCG
>CAZWNV010000075.1:0-13719 GCA_964635265.1 uncultured Desulfobacteraceae bacterium | reverse complement strand
CCAGGGCCAGGACCTGGTTATGCGCAAATCCGCCCATGATTTTGCCGGATTCAATCTCCTCGGGGGGGCGGCAGTTTTTGGCCGTCTCCACGACCGGCGAGAAATCCTTGGCTCCGCCTTCCGGCCTGTCCGCTATATGCGCAGCCCCGGGGTAATTGACAACGCCCGTGGTAAACAGCCTGTTCAGGTAAGTATTCTCCTTTTTGATCGGAATCAGGCAGTTGGTGGTAAGGATGACGGGGCCGTTAAAGGATTCGAATTCCGTGTTCTGGTGCCACCAGGAGCTGCCGTAGTTGCCCACGAAATGCGGATACTTCTTGAATGCCGGATATGCGTTGGCCGGCAGCATTTCGCCGTGGGTGTAGACGTCCACGCCGGTGCCCTCGGTCTGCCTGAGCAGCTCCTCCATATCCTTTAAGTCATGGCCGCTGATCAGGATGCCGGGATTGTCCCGAACCCCGATGTTGACTTCCGTGATCTCGGGATTGCCGTAGGCCGCTGTATTGGCCGCATCGAGAAGGGCCATGGTATTGACGGCCGTATCGCCCGCCCGCATGACCATTTGTATCATTTCATCGCTGGAGAGATCCTTTGTGGTCGATGCCAGGGCCTCCATGAGAAAGCCGTAGATCTCCTCCTTTTCATGGCCGAGGATGGCGGCATGATCGGCATAGGCGGCAATGCCCTTGCAGCCGATGATTAGAAGCTCGCGCAGCGACCGCACGTCCTCGTCCCGGGCTGCGGTGATGCGGACTTCATCGGATCCCGCCTTGGCAAGGATCTGCTCATTGTCATCGGAGAACCAGACGGCACAATCGGGAAGGCTGCCGGAGACGGCGGGGCCCGCCTTTTCCTTTACCGTCTCCCGGACCTTCAGAGCCTCTTTGATCCGCCCGATGATTTCCTCATCCGACCAGGCCACATTGGTGATGGTGGTAAAAAGGGCTTTGCAAATAAAATTGCCGGCCTCTTTGTCCACGATGCCCTGCTCCATGAGCTTTTCCCCGTAAATGGAGATGCCCTTGCACACGTAGATGAGAAGATCCTGCAGATCCGCCGTATTCTCCGGTTTCCCGCACATGCCTTTTACCGTGCAGCCCTTGTTCTTGGCTGTTTCCTGACATTGAAAACAAAACATGGGAATTCCTCCTTTTGCAAACGTTCCTGGTTTTTGCTGGTAGTTGGTCTGCAGCGCCCCTGCCGGGCGGCCGCTGTTTATCCTGTTTTTCTCATGAACGCTTTCGGGTTTCCTTGACCTGTGTCAAAAAGCCCAAATTTTTTCGGCCACTCCGAAAAAAGCTGCCATCTGCCGAAGATTTCAGGCGATTGCGGGGCTGGGGCGGCAATAAAAGCAATTGACCTCTCATTGCTTATATGGGTACAAAATGCCATCAAAGAATAACGCGGATGGATTGCAAAACTTCACAGCCAAAAAAAGAGGTGCGCTATGAAAATTGAAAAGATTCTCTGGCCAACGGATTTGTCGGAAAACGCAGCCCATGCGCTGCCCTATGTAACCTCGCTGGCCCAGCAGTACCAGGCGGAAATCCATATTCTCTACGTATTAAAGGAATATGTCGAGTTCGGTGCCGCCTACGGGGACACCAGTCCACAGGAGGACTACGAACGGATGCGCAAGTGGGAGCGGGAAACGGCGGAGAAACGGCTGGACGAGCTTTGTGAAAAGTATTTGAACGCCTGCCCCCTCTACATCCGCCATATCGACACGGGGGATCCGGCGCAGAAGATTTTGGACCTTATCCACAAGGAGGGGGCGGACCTGGTGATTATGGCAAGCCGGGGCAGAGAAAGCCATTTTGATTTCGGCAGCGTGGCCGAACGGGTGCTTCGCTGCACGGATATCCCTGTGCTGACCGTTCCGGCCTGAGAAGTTTATTCCGCAAATGGCAGGGCACCTTGAACACCATTGCCGGCATGATATCCATCGCGGCAGAACTTGCCGCAGGAATTGAGTTGCCCTCCCTGCCTGCGGTGCTGGCCATATCGGGGTTTTTTGCCCCCACGGTTCTTATCCCGGGCTATATGCCGCTTGTATATATGGCGATGCAATGGCGTGATGGCCGTTTGCAAGGAACCGGATTCATGGTTACACAATTATAGGCGTGTAAAGCAACAAGACAGCCAGGTACTGAAGGATCTTCGATTGGCCAGCACCGTCTCGGTAAAAAAACATTTCAAATTCAGCATCTCCGGGCAGCCCTCGGATGCGGTGGAACAGCTTGCCGAGCCTGCTCATGCGGCCGCTGTGCCCAACCAGATTCCGCTTTTAAAGCCCCGGCTCCTGGTCAGCAAGGGAGAAGAAATAAAAGCGGGTGCCCCGATTATCGAGGACAAGCAGAACCAGGACATCAAGCTGGCCTCCCCTGCCGGCGGCGCGGTGGCGGAAGTCCGATACGGGCCCCGCCGCGTTATTGAAGCGGTGGTTATCCAGATCGCGGCCCCGGAGCCCTATGAATCCTTTAGTCCCATCGGGGAAAAGGAGCTCTCCCGAATCCGGCGGCAGGAACTCATCACCGAGCTGCTGGCAAGATGCCTCTGGCCGTATATCCGCAGCATCCCTTTCAAGGGCATCGCATCTCCTGACGAGAATCCGGCCGCCATATGGGTGCCCCTTGACGTCACAGATCCCTTTCATCCCCGATCCCATGTATACCTGGCAGAGGAATCCGCCAAAAAACGATTCTTATACGGCATTCAGATACTCCGGAAACTCTGTCAGCGCGTCTTCGTGTGTGAACACAAAGACCATCCGCCGGCAGACAAGCGCCTGCAGGCGGTTGTCACCCACCGTGCGGCCGGTCCTCATCCCGCGGGGGATCCCGGCCTGATGCATTACAAAAACAAGCAGTCGGCGGAAGAAAACCGGGCCTGGTACATCAACGGCCAGGACCTTCTGCTGCTGGCCGAGGGACTCGCCTCGGGCAAATATCCCACAACCCGCATAACGGCGGTTTCCGGAGGGGCGCCGGAAAACCGGCGCCATGTGCGCACCCGGATCGGGGCCCCGGCAGCATCTCTTGCCCGGGGGAGCCTGCAGAACGGAAACATGCGATGGCTGGCGGGCGGGCTGTTCGGCGGCTATAACGCAACCCCGGACGGTTTTATGGGCCTCTACGAGAACGCCCTCATGCTTTTGCCGGAAGTTACGGAAAAGGAGCTCCTGGGTTTTGCCCGCCCCGGGCCCAAAAAGCCCACCAGCTCCCGCACCTTTCTCTCCGCCATCACCCGGCCGAGTCTGCCGCTGGACGCGGACCGGCACGGCGAACTCCGGGCCTGCGTGAACTGCGGCTACTGCGCGGCAGTATGTCCGGTGGACATTTTCCCCCAGTACACCTACAAGTGTCTCTACGCCGGCGAGATCGAGGAGGCCCTGGCCCACGGCCTGCTGGACTGCGTGGAATGCGGCCTGTGCTCGTACGTGTGCCCCTCCAAGCTGGAGCTGATGGACACGTTTCAATATACAAAGCGGCAGTACTGCCTGGGAAAAATTTAAGGGCACAGGGACAGAGGCGTAAGCGGAAAAAGGATCCAAACCGACTGATGCAATGGATATCCAGACAAATACAACGCCTGTTCGATGCCAGACGGGATCTGTTTGAAGAGGGGGGGCGTCTGGAGAAGTTTGGCCCGTTTTTCGAAGCAACCGAGGCCTTCTTTCTCTATCCCGTCATCCCCACGAAAAAAAAGCCCATGGTCCGGGACAGCCTGGACCTCAAACGATTTATGAGTCTGGTGATCGTGGCCCTGCTGCCGCCAACGCTTTTCGGCTTATGGAACACGGGCTATCAGAGCCGGATGGCTGCCGGACTCTCAACCGAGCTGCTTCCGGTTTTTCTTACGGGTCTCTATTTTGTCCTGCCCATCATACTGGTCTCCTACGCAGTGGGCTTTTTCTGGGAAACCCTTTTTGCGGCCATCCGCAAGCATCCCATAAGCGAGGGGCTTCTGGTCACCGGGCTGCTCTATCCCCTGACCCTGCCCCCGGATATTCCCCTGTGGCAGGTGGCGGTGGGCATGTCTTTCGGCATCGTGATCGGAAAAGAAATCTTCGGGGGCACCGGCCGCAATCTCTTCAATCCGGCGCTTACCGCCCGCGCTTTTGTATTTTTCGCCTATCCGGCCCAGATGAGCGGTGACGCGGTGTGGGTGGCGGTGCGCGACGGGGCTGCAAAAGCAGTGGACGCGGTAAGCGGGGCAACGCCGCTTGCGCTCACCAACTTCTCCGCCCCGTTTACCACGGTGGAAGGAATGCTGCGCGCCAACGGCTTTCCCCTGGCAAAACTCTTCACCGGGCATTATCCGGGCACGATCGGCGGCACATCCGCCATACTCTGCCTGCTCGGGGCGGCGTTTCTGATCATCATCGGGGTGGCCAACTACCGGATTGTCTTCGGGGGCATTATCGGGCTTTTTGCCATGGCTGCCGGGCTAAACCTCTTTGCCGGCCCGGACATGCCCGCATGGTTCGGCATAAACCCCGTCTATCACCTGGCATGCGGCGGTTTTGCGTTCGGCATCGCCTATATGGCCACCGACCCCGTATCCGCCCCGGGCACCAACCGGGCCCGCTGGCTTTACGGATTCTTTATCGGCGTTTTGACGGTATTGATCCGCGTGTTCAACCCGGCCTTTCCGGAAGGGGTCATGCTGGCCATTCTTTTTATGAACCTGTTTGCACCGCTTCTGGAATACACGGAAATTCGGCTGCGCATTGCCAAAAGGATCCCCAATGTCTGATCAGGTAAAATCCATCGCATTTGCCATTGCCATGTGCCTGGTCTGCGGGGTGCTTCTGACCACTGCGGCAACCGCCCTGCAGAAAATCCAGCAGAAAAACAGGCTGAAAGACCGCCGCAAAAACATCCTGCTTGCCGTGGAGCTTGTAGACCGCGCCAAAACCTACACACCCGAGAAAATTGCCGCGCTATACGAGGAAAAGATCACCAAAATCCGCGTAAACTCCCGGGGAGACGTTATTGCAGCGGACGGAGCGGTAAAATCCGGCGCGCGGATGCTGCCCCTGTACCTCTACGTAAAGGACGGGACGATCCGATCCTATATCATCCCCATTGAATCCCAGGGGCTTTGGGGAAAAATTTACGCCTACATGGCGCTGAAGCAGGATGGGGCCACGGTTTCCGGCTTTACCGTGTACAAGCACTCGGAGACGCCCGGACTGGGCGGGGAAATCGACAAGCAATGGTTCCAGGAGAAGTTTGAAGGCAAAAAAATTGTGGACCAGAGCGGCAACTTCGTATCCATCGCCATTGCCAAGGGCGAGGCGGAGCAGAAAGTATCCGACGAAAAGCTGCCGCATTACGTGGACGGCATCAGCGGGGCCACCCTTACGGGCAAATATCTGAGCCGGGGACTGGAAAAAACCCTGTCCCGCTACGAACCCGTATCCGTGTCATTCCGGAAAAACCGCCTGAAATGCCGTATGCAGGAAAAACTGCCATGGTGTGACATCAATGAAGCTGAGCAGAACTAAAGCATTCCAGACATTCGCAGGCCCGGCCTGGCGGGAGAACCCCATCAACATGCAGATGCTCGGCATCTGTTCGGCGCTTGCGGTGACCGTGCAGTTGAAAACCGCACTGGTCATGGCCCTTGCCATGACCTTCGTGGTGTCCTTCTCCAACCTCATCGTATCGGCCATGCGGGGCGTCATCCCCTCAAACATCCGCATTATTGTGGAGCTTGCGGTGATCGCTTCGCTGGTGATCCTGACCGATGAATTCCTGCGGGCCTACATGTATGAAGTAAGCAAGCTGCTCTCCGTTTTTGTGGGCCTGATCATCACCAACTGCATCATCCTGGGCCGGGCGGAGGGCTTTGCCCTCTACAATCCGCCTCACCTGGCATTTATCGACGGGCTGGGAAACGGGGCCGGCTACGGATCGGTACTGGTGTTCGTGGCCTTTTTCCGGGAACTGCTGGGCTCGGGCACAATCCTGGGCGTCTCCGTGGTTCCCCAGGCCCTGTATGACGCGGGCTACGAAGATATGGGCATCATGCTGCTGGCGCCCTCGGCCTTTATCATTATCGGGCTGATGGCCTGGCTGCAGAAGTACTTGACCACAAAGGATTGACAGGTTTTTCTCCCATGGTTGATCTGGTAAGCCTTTTTTTAAACTCGGTTTTTGCGGGCAACATCCTTCTGGCGTTTTTCCTGGGGATGTGCTCCTTCGTGGCGGTGTCGCGGAATCTGGAGGCATCCATCGGCCTGGGCTTTGCCGTGATATTCGTGCTGAGCATCACGGTGCCGCTGAACTGGTTGATATTTCACTACCTGCTGGCTCCGGGCGCACTCGCCTGGGCCGGGCTGGGCGGTTTTGATTTAAGCTTTTTAAAACTCATCGTCTTTATCGCGGTTATTGCCGCCATGGTGCAGGCCCTGGAGATGATCATCGACCGCTTCTCCGCCGCCCTCTACGCCAACCTCGGCATCTTTCTGCCCCTGATTGCGGTAAACTGCGCCATTCTGGGCGGATCGCTGTTCATGGTGGAGCGCGACTACAGCTTCGTCGAATCCGTGGTCTACGGCTTCGGCGCCGGGGTGGGCTGGATGCTGGCGATTATTGCAATGGCGGCGGCACGGATCAAGCTCCGCTACGCGGACCTCCCGCGCGGCCTGGAGGGATTCGGGATCACCATGATCGTGACCGGACTGATGGCCATGGCCTTTATGATGTTTTCCGGGATTACCATGTAAAAAGGATCTGTTCAAACAATTGATTTATCTGGTCAGTCTAGGCGTTTTCTCCGGCATTATCCTGCTGCTTGTCCTGCTGCTCCTCTTTGTGGAAGCGCGGATCGTGGAAAAGGGCGAGCGCAGGATCGTAATAAACGACGACGAGGAAAATGCGCTTTCTGCGCGGGCGGGCACCAACCTGCTCTCCGCGCTCAACCAGCACAGCATCTACCTGCCCTCGGCATGCGGAGGGTCCGGCTCCTGCGGCCTGTGCAAGTGCAAGGTCCTCGAGGGAGGCGGCGAAATCGTTCCGACAGAACTGCCCCATCTCAGCCGCCGGGAAAAGGCCGACAACGTCCGGCTTTCCTGCCAGTTAAAAATCCGGCAGAACCTCAAAATCGAAATCCCGCCGGAGATCTTCAACATCAAAAAATTCGCCGGCACAGTGGCCTCGAACAAAAACATCGGCACCTTTATCAAGGAGCTGGTGGTGGATCTGGACGAGCCTGTTTCCTTTGAAGCAGGCATTTACATGCAGATTGACATCCCCCCTTACGCTGTTTCCTTCTCCGATTTTCAAATCGAGGAGCCGTTCCGGGCGATCTGGGACCGATACAATCTCCGGGACCTGCATGCGGAAAACGATGAGCCGCTATTCCGGGCCTACTCCGCGGCCAATCCGCCCTCGGAAAACACGCGCATGGTCTTTAACGTGCGAATTGCCACACCGCCCGGCAATGCACCGGAGGCCCCTCCCGGCATCGGCTCTTCCTATATTTTCAGCCTGAAACCCGGCGACCGGGTGACAATGAGCGGCCCGTTCGGGGATTTTTTGGCAAAGGACACGAACCGGGAGATGTGTTTTGTGGGCGGCGGCGCGGGCATGGCCCCCCTGAGAAGTCACCTGCGCCATCAACTGCTCACGCTTGGCAGCCGGCGCAGGATGACTTTCTGGTACGGGGCGAGAAACCGCATGGAAATGCTCTACGACGAGGAATTCCGGGAGCTGGATGCCGCATTTGAGAACTTCTCCTACCATGTCGCCCTGTCCGAGCCGCTTGAAGAAGACAAGTGGGAGGGCATGGTGGGTTTTATCCACCAGTGCCTCCATGACAACTATCTCTACCAGCACCCCGATCCCTCCGAGATCGAGTACTACCTCTGCGGCCCGCCGCCCATGATCAGCGCCATGAAAAACATGCTGGATTCGCTGGGCGTGGAGCAGGAAATGATCGCCTACGACGAGTTCTCCTGACGGGAAAACAAAGCGCGGGAAGCGCCCCTGACGGAGAAGCGCTTCACCCTGCGCAGAAAATGCCGCTCCAGCGCCGGATCCTGCTCTTCCTTGTACCGGAGCCGGATATAGAGCCTCGTGATCTCATCGACCGCAGGCTGCAGCTCCGGATGCCGCCGGCCCGTATCGCGTGCGAAATCCGCCGGCCCCTGCTCCGGCTGCCGTCTGACGCCGGCCCGGGCGAGTTTTCTGCAGAACTTGGCATATCCGGTTTGTGCCCGGCTCCTTCCGGCGGCCCGGGCCGGCCGCAGTTGAATGAGCGCATACAAAAACACAATCAGAAAGCCCGAGGCAACAACCGCGGAAAACACTGCAAGCGGCCCCCTCCAGCTCTCCATGGCAAGCCCAAGCCGCTCCAGCAGGGCCTTCTGCTCAAGACGGGAATATCCGTAAAACCAGCTTTCCCACTGGGTACTCACCGCATCCCATTGCAGATCCAGTTGTTTGAGCCATCCGAAGGCGCCGGAGTCCCGGCCGGCAAGTTGCTCCTCCGGCAGCGCACCGGCAATTCCCTCCGTAATGCGCTCCGGGGCCACCGCTTCCGTGGGATCGGCCCGGAACCAGCCCTTTTGCCTGCTCCAGACCTCTACCCAGACGTGCGCATCGGATTGGCGAACGATAAAATAATTGCCGTAGGGATTTAACTCGCCACCCAGGTAACCGCCCACAACCCGGGCGGGTACGCCGGCAGCCCGCATGAGAAAAGCAAATGCCGAGGCGTAATGCTCGCAGTAGCCCTTCCGGGAAGCAAAGAGAAAATCATCCACGGGATTTTTGCCAAGCTTCGGCGGATTGAGGGTGTAGGAGAAACCGCCTTGCTGGAAATGCTGCATGGCCCGGCGGACAATTTCCGCTGCCGTGTCCGCGCCTTCGGCAAGCTCCGCAGCCAGTTTTCGGGCCTTTGGATTGCCCTGCTCCGGCAGCCTGCGGGCCATGGAAACGCCCCAATCATTCGCCCTTTCCGGGGCTGTATAAGCGGTCATGTCATAATACTTCTTCCGGTTTACGGGCCTGCGGTTCCGGATGGTAAAATCCGCATACATCCGGCTCCATTCGGGGTGCGAGCCCGGCCTCTCCAGGGCAAAGAGCCAGCGCTGATCATGGGGCTCCAGGGCAATGCTGTACTGCACGCGCCCCTTGCCCCCTGGCGGCCCCGCAATCTCCGGCACCCTGGATGAGCGGTGCCAGGAGCCGTCGTCATAGCCGTGGAACACGATGCCCCGCCAGTACAAAGCTCCGGATCGGGGCACCGCGTTTGCAAACTCCGCCCGAAAAGCCACCTCGTCATTTTCCACCAGCCGGGAAATGCCGCCCGGGCGCAGGCGGTCGGAAAAACCGGTCTTGCCGGTGCCTGCCTGCGGCAGACCCACAAGACTTCCCTGCAGGCGCGGAAACAGGAAGAAAAGGATCAACATCAAGGGCATGGCCTGGGCCATGATAATCCCGGAGAGCCTGAGATCAGCAGGAAACCGGCTGCCCGCCCCGTTGATGCGAACAAGGACCGCCGTGGTGGCAAAAACCGAGAGGAACATATGAATAGTGGCTGCCAGGGTTTCGGAGTGAAACAGGCTGGCAATGACGATGAAATAGGCCAGAAAAAGGGTGATCATCCGGTCCCTGTGCGTGGCCGCCTCAAAGGGTTTTAACCCCGCCATGATGGCAAGAAGCCCCAGATAGGCATTGGGCCCGATGCGGGTATTGTAGGTGATCAGAAACCCGATAAGGCCCGCGAAAAACAGAAGGATGCGTACCCAGCGGCTCGGCAGGCGCATGCCGGTACCTGCCGCAAACAGCACGTAGCCCCACATCAGGGCGCACCACAGCCCGATCCATACCGGAAGCCGCAGAAGATGGGGCAGTATGGAAAAACCCAGTGCAAAGATAATATGCGGCAGGTATTTATCCGGCTGCTTCATGCACCACTCCTTCCGAAGCATCAAAGAGCGCCAGGGATTTCAGACACGCATGCCGGTGCTTTTCGCCCTTATCCGGCGCCAGGTACGCGCCGGGCAGCTTAAGGCCGTAAGCTGTGTGCATGCGCTCCGCCTGTATCACCATCCCCGCCAGCCGGGAGAGTTTCTCCTCCGCATCCCCGCCGGGAACCCCGGAATAATCAAAAACCAGCGTACGCAGCGCATCACCGCCGAACTCCTTGGTAAAAACCCCCTGACCGCGTGATACCGCTTTCCAGGCAATATGCTGGATGGCATCTCCCGGTTGATAGGATTTAAGGCCCTGAAAATCATCCATGCCCGCATGAAGTGCCTCCTCACCGGAATCCGCGGAGACCGCCGCTTCGCTGGCGGAAAACGCGCCCTCCATGGGCCGGGGATAGACGATGCAGGCAGCGCCGGTATGCAGGCTGGCCCAGGCCCGAAAAAGCCCCAGGGGATAGCGGGTGGCAATAATGAGGCGGCCGGGCCTGTGGATGCCCCGCTCCGGCCGCTCGGACGGCAGTTCCAGCCGCCGGGTCTGCCCCGCGGCCATGTTTTCCAGCACCCGGGGCATTTTTTTCAATCCCAAGGTCACGCCCCTTCGGGCATAGCGACCGCTGCGCACATGCAGGGAAAACACCGCGGTTTGGCCGGCAAACACAGGGTCTGCAGAAACCGCCAGGACCTCCAGGCCGAGGAGATTGCGCCAGGTATGAATAATGGAGACAAGGGCCATGCTGCCCAAAAGAAAGACCAGAAGAAAGCCCAGGTTGTTGTTGTAATTAATGGAGCCGAGCAGCATGGCGAACAAAACAAGCAGGAAAAGCATCCCGTGCCGGGTGGGCAGGATGAATATCTTTTTCCGGTCCAGCCCTGCGGGCAGCAGGGTATCCGGATGTGCCGGGGGTGCTCGCTTTTTCAAACCGGTACCGGCACCTCTTTGAAAATCTCCGTTAACCGATCCCGGGAGAACTCCGCCCGATCCGTCCGGGTGCGCAGCCTGTGGCCCGCCACCCAGAAAAGGATCTGCTGCAGATCCTCGGGAAGCGTGTACCCCCTTCCGTGCAGGTAGGCCCAGGACCGGGACGCCCGGGAGAGGGCAAGGCCTGCGCGCGGGGAGAGCCCCACCTGAAAATGGGGCGAAGTGCGGGTGAAATGCACGATGTCCTGGAGATATTCCAGGAAGGCATCAGAGGTATGGACCCCGCCCACCTCCTCCTGCACCCGGCAGACATCATGCCGGCCCATGCAGGGCTCCAGGCCCTCCAGAAGACTTTGGGCGCCCTCGCCCTGCAGGATCTGCTTCTCCGCCCGGCGGTCCGGGTATCCGATTTCGATGCGCATGAGAAAACGGTCCATCTGGGATTCCGGCAGCGGGAAGGTGCCTGCGTACTCCAGCGGGTTCTGGGTTGCGATGACGAAAAACGGCCGGTCCAGGCGCCTGGTCCGGCCCTCGATGGTCACCTGCTCCTCCTCCATGGCCTCCAGCAGCGCGCTCTGGGTCTTTGGTGTGGCGCGGTTTACCTCATCGGCCAGCAGAACCTGGGTAAACACCGGGCCGGGATGGCAATGAAAACTTGCCGCATGCTGATCATAAATGGAAACCCCCAGGATATCACCGGGCAGCATGTCGCTGGTGCACTGGATGCGCTGAAATTCCAGGCCCAGACACCCCGCCAGCACCTTTGCGAGGGTGGTCTTGCCGATGCCCGGCAGATCTTCTATCAGGAGGTGGCCCCCGGCAAACAGGCAGGTCAGGGCAAGCCGCACCTGCGGCTCCTTGCCCAGCACAACGGAGCTTATCCGCCGTACGATTTCTTCGAACTCTTCACTCATGTAAGGCCCTGCGGCCGCTTCTGCTTTAGCGATAGCCTACCTCCGGGACTGCGTTTGGATTATAGTGTAGCAAACAATACAACACGTGCAAAACGGGTTTAATGCCAGCGGAAAACCCGAAGCCCTGCAGTAAAGAAAAGCCCCCCGATGGCCAGGAGAATCAGCGCAGGCCAGGCGGTTTCGGCAAACCCCGCCCCTTCAATAAAAATGCTTCGAACCCCGTCTGCCAGGAGCGTTAGCGGCAGCTTCTCAATCACCGGCATACTCCAGTCCGGGAAATTGTGGTAGCTGAAAAAAATTCCGGACAAAACCGACATGGGCAGCACCACCGCGTTGATCAGCCCGTTTCCGACTTCTGTATTGTCCGTATGCGAGGCGGTGAGGATGGCAATGCCGCCGAATGCAAAATTTCCCGCCAGAAATACCACAAACAACGCAGGCAGGCTTCCCTGGATGGATATATCAAAAACCAGAGCGGCAAAGAAAAACAAAAGGCCCGCCTCGATACAATTCATTGCGATCCGCACCACCATCAAGGCCATCAGGAAATGGCTTTTCCGCATGGGAGTGGCCACCATGCGGCGCAGCATTTTTTTGGAGCGCTTATCGATCATCCCGTATCCGATCCCCCACATGCAGGACATCATCACGCCCATGGAAATCAGGCCCGGCACAAGAAAATCAATGTAGCGCGATCCAGGAACGGAAAGGGGGCGGACATTGCGGCTGATGGCCGCCCTGGGCGGCCCTTCTGCAGACATCATTTTCGAGAGCTTGAGATAGGCGATCTGGGCCTCCGGTTTCACGGGGTCCAGGTGATAACTGATGTCGCGGGCCGCATCTTTTATAATAAGGCTGATATTGCCCTGCTTTAAAAGGGAAAGCGCCTGCTGCCAGCCGGCCTCTATAAAAACAAAGCTTGTGCGGCCCATGGCCTCGTCTTCCATCACAAGCCTGTACCGCGCGCCGCCCCCGTCCGGCTCATCCACCACTACAGCGTGGGCCCGCAGAAAGGCATGCACCTTTCCCCCGGAAGAGGCAGCGGTTTGCTGCATATCCGGAGGCACCACGGCAACCCGCCGCTCGGTTTCCGCCTGCCGGGTAAAGGCAAGCCCCAGGCCCAGGGAAATGAGAATGGGAAAAACAATGCCCCAGAAAATCACCGCCGGCTGCCGGCTTACTTCCCTGAAATGGGCAGCTGTCAGATGCGCCAGCTGCAGGGGCTTAAACCGCCTGTTCATACAGCTTTCTGCCCGTCATGGAAGTAAACAGATCATCCAGGGTGCGGCGCCGACATTCCAGGTTCTTGACCTGCACCCGGTTTTCGGCGAGAAACCCCAGGAACCGGGGCAGCTCCTCCTCCATGCGGGAAAGCGCAATCTCCGCCCGGCCGCCGCCGTTGAAACGGACGGGAAAAGGCGACTCCGCTGCCAGCCGATCAAGCTCCGCGGTGTTCAGGGGCCTGTCTTCCGCCGCCAGCGTAAAGGCAATCACTTTCTCCCCGGTATCCCCGGCCAAAAGTGCCTCGAGCGTCCCCTCCTTTAATACGCGGCCCTGATCCATGATCATGATATAATCACAGAGGTTTTCCGCCTCCTCCATATAATGGGTGGTCAGAATCAACGAAATCCCGGAATCCTTTTTCAAGTCCAGAAGCAGCGACCAGATTTCGCGCCGCGCATTGGGATCCAGACCGGTCGTGGGCTCATCGAGCAGAAGAATCTGCGGCCGGTTGATCAGGGAAAGCCCCAGGGCAAGCCGCTGGCGCTGGCCGCCGGAGAGGTTTACGGCATAAGCGTTTTTCCGGCCGGAAAGCCCCGTGGTCTCCAGGATCTCGTTTACGCGGGAGGCATCCAGGTCATAAAAAGCGGCAAACATCCGCAGCGTCTCGCGGACGGTCAGCTTGTCGATAAACCGGGTCTCCTAAGGCAAAGGCCGAT
>CAZWNV010000074.1:0-13730 GCA_964635265.1 uncultured Desulfobacteraceae bacterium | reverse complement strand
TTAAGTGTCAGCAACCTGCGTCTCCCAGTCCGGAAACAGCCTGTGGGGCTTTCCGAGCAGACGCAGGATTTTGCCGGTGATAAAGTCAACAGCATCATCGATGCTCCGGGCCTGTGTGTAAAAAGCCGGGATCGGCGGAACGATCTCCGCTCCGGCCTGCAGGGCCCGGCGCATGTTCTCCACATGAATGAGATTCAGGGGTGTCTCGCGCGGCACCAGGATGCAGCGCCGCCGCTCCTTTAACGCTACATCCGCGGCCCGGGCGATCAGTCCGTCCGCATACCCGTGGGCTACGGCGGAAAGGGTTTTCATGGAACAGGGAATGATGACAATCGCAGCAAAAGGCGTTGTGCCGCTGGCCTCGGGGGCGTCAATATCCCGGTCGCCGGCCTCCCGCAAATACTCCTGGGCGCCGGTCCTCTGCCGCTCTTCCAATACTGCGGAAAGGCTGAGCGGAGGGGTCCCGCACAGGTCCATCTCGTAGCCCAGGACTTTCCATGCGCTCTTGGAGACCACCGCGGTCACTGGTGTGCGAAGGTTTAACAGCTCCTCGATAAGCCGTATGCCCAAAACCGAGCCGCTGGCACCGGTCAGCGCCACGACAATCCGTGCATTTGCGGGCTGCTCTGCCTGTGTATCTATCATCAAACTCCTTTGCCGCCGGACGGGCGCGGCGGCCCGCCTAAGAAACACCCCGGAACCGGCCTTCTACCAAAAAACATCGGCCAGGGTTCCCAGAAAAAGCAGCGGCGCCACAAACATGTTGATGTGAAAAAAAACCTGCATGGCCCGCCAGGTATCCTTTTGCCGGGCGAGCATCTGCTGCCGGAGAAAAATCAGCGCAATGGCCGATACGGCGCTGAAGTAGAACACCCCGCTGCCGGCAATCATCCCGGCCCCGACCATGCCGGCCAGGCACAGGAGATAGCAGCCGGCCGATACCTGCAGCGCCTTTTTCTGCCCCAGCTTTGCCGGGATGGAGAAAAGCCCGTGCCTTCTGTCAAAATCCGTATCCTGGAGGGCATAGGCAATATCCAGGCCGGCGATCCAGGTAAGGATGATCCCGCCAAGAAGGAAGGGGAACCCGCTCAGCTCCCCGGTAACCGCCAAGTAGCCGCCAACCGGGGCGGCTGCCTCCACGCAGCCCAAAAAAAAATGCGAGGCAGCGGAAAGCCTTTTGCAATAGGAATACAGCACAAGCATCAGGGACGCAGGAAAAGAGAGGTAAAAGCAAAGGGGGTTCAAGCGCCAGGCGGCCAGCACCAGGACAGCCAGGCAGACAAAGCCCAGTGTCCATACCGTTGCCGGCCGGAACTCGCCCCGCGGCAGCAGCCGCTCCTTTGTGCGCGGATTTCGGGCGTCGATATCGGCGTCAATAACCCTGTTAAAGGCCATGCCGGCGGTCCTGGCCGCCGCCAGGGCAATGCTCACCCACAACCAGGTGGCGGGATCCGCGCCGCCGGCAAACAGCACACCGATATAGGCAAACGGCAGGGCGAACAGGGTTTGCCTGGCCAGGATCAATTCCGAAAACTTTCTAAAAGCCATATTCTTTCCACCGCCGGTCGACAAGGGCCTTGACGGCCTGATCCATGGTAATCTCCTCCGGCCAGTCCCGTCCCATGCCTTCCTGCCGGGTCTTTCGTGTGGCATCGATCCCCATCTTGCCTCCATAATCGGGAAACGGCGCGGAGTGGTCCAGCGCATCCAGCGGACCTTCGGAGATCAGTATGTCGCGCTTGGGATCCACGTTGTTCAACAGCTTCCAGACAACCGTGCTGGAATCCCGGAGGTCCACATCCCTGTCAAAAACCACGATGAACTTGGTGGAGGCCATCTGCCCCAGCCCCCAGAGCGCATTGATCACTTTTTTGGCCTGTCCGGCATAGTTTTTGTCTATGCTGATCAGGGCGCAGTTGTGGAACACCCCTTCCATGGGCAGCTCCATATCCGTGATTTCCGGCAAAAGCATCTGCATCATGGGCAAAAATATCCGCTCCGTGGCCTTTGCCATGTAGCAGTCTTCCATCGGCGGTTTCCCCACGACGGTGGCCGGATACACTGCGTCGTTCCGGCAGGTCATACAGGTCACGTGAAACACGGGATAGTGATCCGCGGGCGAATAGAAACCGGTGTGATCGCCGAACGGGCCTTCAATGCGCGACTCGTTCGGATCCACGTAGCCCTCCAGGACCATGTCGGATTCCGCGGGTACGTAAAGATCAAGGGTCCTGGCTTTAACGGTCTCCACCCGCCTGGAGGTGATAAAGCCGGCAAAAAGGAGTTCATCAATTTCAGGCGGCAGCGGGGCGGTCGCCGCGTACGTCACGGCCGGGCTGCCGCCCAGGGCGACGGCAACCGGCATCCTCTGGTTTAACTGCTGATACGCACGGAAATGCCGCGCCCCGTCCTTGTTGTACTGCCAATGCATGCCGGTTGTGGCATGGTCATATTTGTGCATCCGGTACATGCCCAGATTCTGCACGCCGGTTTCAGGGTCCTTTGTTACCACCAGGGGAAGCGTTATAAAGGGGCCGCCGTCCTGCGGCCAGCAGGTAAGCACGGGAAGCATGTCCAGAAGGGCACCGCCGGTATAAACATTCTGCTGGCAGGGGGCGTTTTTGACCTTTGCGGGAAGAAAGCCGGCCATCTCCTTTAGCGAAAAAAGCATCCGGATCTTCTCCCGCATGCCCTCCGGGGGCTTTACTTTCATCTGTTTTTCCAGGCGCGCGGCAATTTCTTCCAGCCGGCAGCCGCCAAGGGCGAATTCCATCCGCCGGTAGCTGCCGAAGGCGTTTATCAGGAGCGGATACTGCGAGCCCTTAACGTTTTCGAACAAAAGGGCCGGACCGCCTCTCTTGCTGACCCGGTCGACCACTTCGGTAATCTCGAGAACAGGATCGACCTCCGCCGGAACCCGGTGCAGTTCCCCTTCCGCCTCCAAAAGCCCGATAAACTGCCGGAGATTTTTGGGTATCATTGTTTTGCCGCCTTGCCTGTTGTTTTCTGGTCTATAGTACAAATTATGCCCGTCTTTCAACAAGAAAAAATCCGGCAGGCCGGGGACTCAGTCCCGGCCGGGGGCCTGCTTCGGCCGGACCCGGCGAGCCATGGACATCGCGGCATGGCCCTTGCCGGCCGAATCAACTTTTGCCTGGCAGCGGGTTTCTCGGGCGGTATGACTGGCTCAAAAATGAGAGGATTGCCCGCGGTGGCCCAAGGGCAGCGGGCCGCTAAAGGCGGTGAAAACAAAGCGCATCCCGGGGAAGGTGCTGCTCTGCAAGCTCCAGGAGGTGGTGGTGATGGGTGAAAAAGATGACCTGGGTGCGGGCGGAGAGCTCGGCCAGAACCTGCAGGGCTGCGGCGGCGCGGTCATTGTCAAACTTGATCAGGATATCGTCCACGATAAAGGGCATGGGTTCGGCTTTTTCGATTGCCATCTCAAGGCCTGCCAGGCGCAGGGACAGGTAGAGCTGATCCGCGGTGCCGTCGCTCATGGCCGAAACATGGACCACTTCTTTTTCCCTGCCCCGGACCCCCGCAATCACCGGTCGGCCGGACTCGTCAAATTCTGCGCGCACCCCGCTGTAGGCGCCGCAGGTAATTGCTGCAAACAGTTCCGAAGCCCGGCGGAGCATCGGGCCCTGATTTTTTTCCCGGAACCGCTCGATGGCCCGATCCAGGATATGGGTGGAGAGGCGGAGCCGGATAAAGCGGCGCGCATCCGGATCCAGCCGCCCCAGGATCTCCTGTCTCTCTTCGGCCAGCCGGGCGGCCTCGGCGGAGCCGTCCATCCTGGAGAGTTCATTGTTTAACCTGCCGATGGTTTCGGCCAGATCGTTTCTTTCCGCCGAAAGAGCGGCAATCCGTTCATCAAAACGCTCGATCTCCGGATTGATGGTGTCCGGATCAATTTCCGCGGACTGGGCCGCAAATTCCTCGACGGTTGCGCCACCGGAAACCGCAAGAATCTGCTCCTCAATCGATTTCCGCTCCGATTCCAGTTCCCTGCGCTTTCCGGAGTCCGCCTCCGCCTTTTTCAGTTCGCTGAAGCCGCTACACCCGGCTTCCTCGCACATGCGCGCAAGCCGGGATCGAATCTCCGAGGCCTTTTTTTCCGCACTCTCCAGATTGGCTTGCTCCGCCTTGAGTTGTTTATGCAGCTCGGTATGCCTGGTGCGGGCCTCGCGGGCATGAGTCAAGCGATGATGGAGTTTGAGCACAGTGTCCTCAGGGGGGTTTTCCGATAACTCCGGGGCGGCTGTTTCCGCCAGACTGCGAACACCCTGGGAAAAACTCTGTCCGTCCCTGTCGATGCCCTGAATCCGTTTTTCCAGAACATCTGCTTCCTTTAATTTGTCAAAGAGGCTGCGCAACTCCTCCATTACCGCATCCGCCTCGGAAGGCAGGCAGTCGCTGGAAAGTCCCAGCGGAGCCACTGCTTCCCCCCACTGCTTTTTCCAGCGTTCAAGGGCTTTCTCGCTTGCCTCGAACCGGGATCTGGCGGCTTCCAGCTCCTTTCTGCGGGAAGACAGCTCGGAATCGATTTTTTCGTGGGCTCCAACAAGGCGATCCTGTTTCTCCAGGATTTCCCGTGCCCGGTGCATGAGCCGGCCAAGAGGCTCGGATCCGGAATCGGCGGCCTGATCGAGCGTTTGCAGGCGGGCGGCAAGGGCCCTGCGGGATGCCTGGATGGCCTGCTTTGTATTTTCCACCTGGCTGCGGCTCTTTTCATAGCCTGCAAGCTCCTCCTGCAGAGCAGCCGCCTCCCTTCTCCAGCGCTCCATCTCCCGCGGCGATTTTGCCTGCAGACCGACAGATGCCAGCAGGCGCTCCCACTCGACGGAAATCTCCCGCCTCTCGGCCTCCGCCTGCTCCAGGGCCTGCTCTGTTTCCTTTTTCTTCTGCTCGGCCGCACTCTGATCCGCGACCAGACGCGCATGCTCCGCCACCCGGTCGGCCTCCCGGCGCAGGCGATCCGAGACCGCATCCGCGGCCTGGATATGGCCTTCAAAAACCGATTCCAGCGAGGAACTGCCGGAGAACGGCTCTTTATCCCCCGGATTTTCCGGGACGGCAGCCTCATCAAGATAGGCGGAAAGGGCGTCAGGCTCCGGCTGCTCTCCGGCCAGCTTTTTCCGGATCAACCGCCATCCCCTGTCGCGGCGGCTGCGGGCCTCTTCCAGATCCGCCTCGGAGACCACGGCTTGGGCCATCTGCCTGGCCTGGATGCGGGAGCGCGTCTCCCGGATTTCTTCCTGAACCTTGGCCTGTTCCCTGGAGAGCTCCTCCAGGCGGCGATCTGCGGCGGAAAACCGGTCTTCGAATCCCTGGATGGTTTCGGAGGCGGGAAGAGTGAGTTTTTCCAGTTCCCGGCTGTCGGAAGATGACAGACCGAGGCGCTGCATGCGATCGAAAAGCGAGACCCTTTGATGCTCCAGATCGACTATGGCCTGCTGATTCTGTTTTTCCAGCGGACCCAGTTCCGCCGCCTCTGCAATCTCTGCGCGCAGGGCCTCCACGGCCCGGCTGTCGCGGGGTGTTTCGAGGCTGCCTTTTTCTGCTTCAAGCCGCCCGATTTCCCGGTTTAAACCGGGAAGTGCCTCCCGCGCGCTTTCCATCCGGGCACTGATCTGTTCATACTCCGAGGCCAGCCGCCGGATGGCAGCGGCCCGCTCCTTTTTGATGCGGAGTTTCTCCGCATCCCCAAGGCTCAGTTCCCCGGAGAGGCCGCGCAGAATATCGCCCGCCTCCCCGAGAAGAGTGGAACGGCGGGTCTCCAGCTTTATGCGGTCTGCCGCCGCCTTCTGCTGGCTGCCGAGATCCTGGTGGAACTTCTCGATCAGCTCCGCATTGTCCAGCACGGCCTGTTCCGGGCAGAGGCCCTGCATTTCCCGATTTATGGCATCAATCGCGCTGCCGGCCCGCGCCGATTCCTTTTCGGCCATATCCAGCTCGGTCTCAAGGTTCCGGCGTATCTCGGAGAAGTCCTCCGGCAGCAGCACCACCTGCTCATAGTCTTTCAGGGCGTCGACAAGCTCGCGGCGCCGGGCGATAAGGGGCAGCGCATCCCGAATGCGGACCAGGTGGCTGCGGGCCTTTTGCTTTTCGGATAGCTCCCGGTCGACGGCGTCGCGTCCGGCAATGGCCTCATGCAATTCCCCGTCCAGCCGGGTCCACTCCTTGCCCGGAAGCTGGCTGTCGCGCAGGCGCTTCTCGTTTTCCCGCAGGCGGGAAAGGGCTGCATTTATGGCCGGTTTCTGGCCCGAGGGCTTAAAAAGACCTTCTGCTTCCGCACCCAGGGAATCACGCACCTCCTTTAAGCGAACAATGCCTGATCCTGCAGAAAAGACCAGCTGTCCCAGATCCCCCCCGCCGGCAACGATTTCCCTGCCGCCGGCTACCAGGTCTTCATAACCGATGCCGAACATGGTGGCAAAAAGCTCCGCATCCACGTGGTTCAAGAAACCGGACAGTACCGATTCCGCAACAACCGTCTGGTCGTCACAAGCGCGCAGGGTATGCACCCGGCCCTTGCGCCGGATGATGTCCAGGCGCTCGCCGGTGGATGCGCACAGGCTGCCGCCGATGCGCATCCTGGGGTAGGGATGGACGAAATTGTCCATGGAGCGCTCGGGGATGCCGTAGAACAAGGCGCGTAGACCGCGAAGCGCGGAGCTTTTCCCTGCCTCGTTCGGTCCGTAGACAAGATGGAGCCCGGGGCCCGGACTGCTGAAATCCAGATGGGCATCCGTGAACGGGCCGAATGCAATCAAGCGCAGAGAGGCAATCCTCATTTGCCGCCGCCCTCTTTCATAAGCCGGCCCAAAAGTTCGGGGCGCGCCTTCTCGAGCACCCCGCGGATCCATTCCGGATCCTGGCAGGAAATCGCCTCCGGTCCTTCCTTTACCTCCCGGGGGAGTTTCCTGGAAAAATCCTCCAACAGGGCGGAAAGCTCCTGCCGGGCCCCGGGATCGGCGGAGAACTCATCAAAAAGGGTCAGCAGCTCATCGATGGCACCGCCGGAAACCGCCTGCTCCCCCTCTTCCGGAAGTCCGCAGGAGAGCAGGACTTTTTCCACCCAGACCCGGCTGCCGCCGACTTCCATGGCTGCAGCCCGGATCTCTCCGGTCCAGCGCTCCGGTTCGGCAAAAAGATCGCCCGCGGCATAGGAAGTCCCTGTAATTTCGGCCCGTACAGCGAGGGGCATGCCGCTGTTTTCCGAAACAACCGCCTCCAGCCGGCCGGCAAAAGCATCCACGACCTCGTAGCCGCCGCTGCAATCCCCCGCATCCACGCGCACCTGCGCCCATCGTGCCACGTCCGTTGGGACAAACTCCAGGGAGGGCTGCAAATTCTCGCCAACCGTGACAAGGACGCATCCCCTGGCTCCGGATTCCCGGATATGGCGGCCCTGGGTGTTTCCGGGGAAGACAATGGGGGGATCCGCACATAGCTTTTCATACTGATGCACATGGCCGAGCGCCCAGTAGTGATAGCCTTTCTGGCGGAGCCCTTCGACAGTACAGGGCGCATAGGGCTCATGGCCGGGGCGGCCGTTTGCACAGGTATGGAGCATGCCGATGTTAAACCGGCCCTGCAGGGGCAGGGGATAGTGCCGTGACAAATCCTTTTTCTCCGCAGGTGCGGCAAAGCTCTGGCCGTGAACGGCAACCGGCGGCTCCTCCAGGGTGCGGGTTTCCGCCCGGCCGGCGGGAAACAGGACCACATTGTCCGGCATGCGCAGCGAGCGCGTAATCGCACTTGCCGCATCATGGTTTCCCGCAGTGATAAAGACCCGGATGCCGGCATCCCGCAACCGGTTCATCCGGGAGACGAAAAAAAGACCGGTATTGTAGTCCTTCCAATCCCCGTCATAGAGATCGCCGGAAATGAGAACAAACGCTACCTGCTCTGAAATCGCATGCTCCACCAGGTTATCAAAAGCCCGCCGCGTGCTCAGCCGAAAATCCTCGACCGGCGCGCCGTCATAGCCTTCGAGTTTATGCATGGGGCTGTCAAGATGAATATCAGCAGCGTGAATAAAACGAAACATAGATAAACTGTGGCATATCGGGCGGTTTTTGTAAACGGGGCTTATTGCGCGATGCTTGCATAACCATCACTCAAGGCGGGCTCCTCCCGTGCGTTCAAAACCTGAAAATACACCTCCTTGCTGGAGGCCAGGCTCCGGCGCTGGACAACCTGCACCCGGATCGAGGTTGCCGGGACCACCATGCCGGTGAATCGGCAGGCCAGTTCCCTGACCCTGGCCGGCTCCATGCCGGCTTCCCGGGTTACGATCTCGCGGGCAGCAAGCGCAAGTGTTGCCGTACCCTGCAGGATAACATCCGGAAGCCCTGTCCTGCGGGCGCAATCAACCGAGGTATGGATAGGAAAAACAATGTTGGTGCATCCGTCATAAACCCAGGGGGCGGACCTGCTGACGGGAATCCGCTGCTCCCACAGCAGCTTCCCGCCTGCTTTCGGCTGTGGCCAGGAAGTCTGCCGACTGCCGCCTGCCCCGCTGGAACTGCAGGGCACGCCGCGAAACAGGAATCCGGCCTCCTCCACAAACACCGGTTTTTTCTGCTCATCCTCGACTTCGATCCTCAAGGCTGCGCGGGTCCCGGCGGCGGCAGGCTCTACAGAGAGGATTGCGGAATTCGCCTGCAGCCTGTCACCCGGGCGAACCGGCCTGGAAAAGGCGAGGTACTCGCCGGCATGAACCACACTGCCCAGAACCTCCGGGGGCAAATGCTCCTGCAGGCGCTGTTGGAACCTCTCCATCACCGGCCAGGTAAAAGCGGCAGCGTACATCGGGGGGGCGATAATGCCTCCGGCCCGGCTGTCGTCCAGGTACCAGGGATTCTCATCTCCCACGGCGGCTGCAAAATTCATGGTATCCCGCTGCGAGACCTCCGCTTCGAATTCCGGCAGGCTGCCCTCCAGAGCGCGGGCGTCAATCTGGTATTCATCGCTCATAAGGAGCTCTCCCCCTTTCCGTTTCTTTGCTGCTATCCCCCGAATCCCTTCTTACCGAACGGCCCCGGCGCATGGAAAATCTATTTCAGGATCTCCTGCAGCTTCCGCGAGAGCCCCCGGAGATTGAAGGGTTTCTGGATGAATCCGGCTACTCCCTGTTCCAAAAGGTTCTGCACCTGCCGGTTTAAGCTGAAGCCGCTGGATACAAGTACCCGAACACCGGGATCAATTGCCTGCAACTGCCTGAAAGTTTCCTCTCCGCTCACCTCCGGCATGGTAAAATCCAGCAGCACCGCATCAATTTCTTCTGTTTTTTCCCGGTACAGGCGTATCGCCTTGCTGCCGCTATCAGCCGGGTACACCCTATAGCCCAGCCCCTCGAGCATATCCTTGCATACATCCAGTACAATCTGCTCATCATCGACCAGCAGGATGGTCTCGCAGCCATAAAAAAAGCCCTCATCCTCCGAGACTCCGCTCCTGAGAAGCGCTTCGGCTTCCTGTTCCGCTACGGGCAGATAAATGTTGAAGGTGCTGCCCTGGTCCGGGAGGCTGTATACCGTAATAAAGCCTCCATGGTTCTGGACAATCCCGTATACAGAGGCAAGTCCGAGTCCCGTGCCCCGCTCCTTCTGCTTCGTGGTAAAGAAAGGATCAAATACCTGCTGCATGGTGGCCTCGTCCATGCCACAGCCGGTGTCCGTTACAGACAGCCGGACATATTTTCCCGGCACTGCTTTCCAGGGTTTTACGTCCTTTTCTTCCAGAACCATGTTTTTGCTGTTGATAAAAATATCGCCGCCACCTGTCATTGCCTGCCAGGCATTGACGTAAAGGTTTAACAGGACCTGCTCCATCTGGCTGGGATCCGCCTGCACCGTCCAGACGTTCTCCTCCAGGGAGAAATGCATGCACACTTCCTTGCGGGTTCGGCCAAACAGGCTGGCGCTTTTTTCCACAAGTTCATTGAGGCTTACGGGCCGGGGGTCGTATTTGCCGCCCCGTGCGAACCCCAGGAGCTGCCTGGTCAGGTCAATCCCGGCGTTGACGTACTGCTCAATATGGCGGAGCCGCTTCTGCAGGGCATCGGTATCGGGCTGCTCCTTCAGGATGCTTACGTTTCCGAGGACGGCCATCAGCAGATTGTTGAAATCATGGGCCACTCCTCCGGCCAGGGTTCCGACGGACTCCATCTTCTGGGCCTGGATAAGCCGCTCTTCCAGCCTGCGCTGCTCGGTTATATCCAGAAGGGATACCAGGCTCTGGCTGGTTCCGGGGATCATGACCACACTGAAGATGACCTCCTTGATCTCGCCGCTTTTTGTTCGGCCCCTGGCAACATATTGATCCGGCGTATCCGCACCGCCGGACTCCCTTCTGCCCTCGTGATAGAGCCTCATCTTTTCCAGGCTTGCCTCATCAACAATGAAATCCGTCCAGCTCATGCCCCCTTCCATCTCTTCGCGGCTGTAGCCCAACAGCTTTTCCGCCTCCCGGTTGACAAGGGCAAGGGAGGTGTCCTTGTTGACAATAAAGGTGGGGGTGCCGTTGTTTTCAAATATGGTCCGGTATCTGATCTCGCTTTTGCGGATCGTGTCATCCGAGTTTTCAATCGTGGCGCTCAAGTCAGCGACCTTTTCCCGGAGCTCGGAAACCAAACGCTTGAGTTCCGCCTTTTCCCCGGAAAGCTCCCGGATCTGCCTCTGCATCCCTGCTGTATCCGCCTTTTCCGGCATCCGACAAAAGCCCCTTTCCTGCATTGTCAACGGCTAAGCGCCGCCGGTTCCGGCTCCGCCATGGCCCCGCCTCGCCATATGCCCCGGGCCGCGAAAATCATCAGGTATTGGGCCGTATAATAAAGCCCGATATTGAAGAGCCGTCCATAAGGGATATCCAAAAGAAAACGGTTAACGGCAAGCACCAGGTCAGAGGCGATAAAAAGGAGGGCGCCGGCAAAAAGCAGACGGCCGGCAGAGGGGACCAGCAGGGCGCCGATGCTCATGGCGACAATGACCAGGATATAGCAGACTACCGGTCCGTAAAGGGCGGGATCTATACCGCGGAAAAGCAGGATCATCAAAAGGGCAAAAAGCACAAGCCCGGCTGCCGCGGCCTTCTCAAAGGCTGCCGGGCTTTCCGCATAACGAAAGAAAAGCACCATGTACAAGAGGTGGCCGGCCAGAAAAGCAAGCAGCCCGTACAAGAAAACCCCGGCCTGCGGCAGATCCAGCAGGATATCCCCGCACAGGGATCCGAAAAGGGCACCGGCAAGGCATATACGGGCCGTCCCCTGCATCCGGGAAAGCACCAGAACGAGCAGCGTGACAACCGGAACCGCCTTTGCGGCAGTGCGGAAAATACCGCTGTATTCAAGGCCCAGACACAAGAGAAAAACAACGGCCCCGGTCGCGTAGACCGCGCTATAGACCGCGGGAATCGCTTTCTCCGCCTTGTTCACAACCGTCCTCCGAACCCGCTCAATCCGGAAACAGAATCGGCAATTGCCTAAGCTCCTGATTCCGCTTCCCCGTTGCTGCCTATCGTGTAGATCTCGGCTTTCTGCCGGTCCAGACGGTTCATTTTTTCAATAATACGCCTCTGCAGAAGGGACAGGTCAATTTCGGTAAACCGGATGCCCACCCCGACAGATGTGGAATGGACGGTTTTGCCCGTCACATGCAGCGGCAGCTTCGAGAAAGAGCTCTTCGGATCGAACTGGATTTCGATCCGGATATTCTCATTTAACGGCACATACTCCGGGGTCTCCAGAAACATCCCGCAGGCGCCGATATCCCGTACCCTGCCTTTTACAACATTGCCGCGCCGGTTCTTGTCCAGAACCGTGACATTTGCCTGGGTATCCGGCCAAGCCTGGCTGCGGGTGCAGATCCGTTTATTACTGATTCGCATTGAGACCTCTTCAAAAAAATGTTTTCTTCTTTTAGAATGCCCGGTTGTTTTTGTCAAGGATGCCGGATTCGCGAGGCAGTCAGGCTTTGCTGCCGCCCTGATTGTCAAGCTCCCGGAGGATGAGGCGGTGGACGCTTCGGCTGTAGAGCAGACGCACATGGCCGTGCCACGCGAGTTCGTGATTGTCCGCCCCCTCGCCGAGGCTGCCGGAATCCTGGGGTATGATATACTCGTCAAAGGAAGAATAAATGGCCGCATAGCGTGTATTGCCCGGGGGCAATCCCCCTTCCGCCAGATCCTGCATAAACGGATTGTTATAAAAAAGCTGCAGGGTGTTTCTGCCCCCCGGCATGAAGGCGACTGTGCGGGTGCCAAGGTTGGCGCCGCCCAGTGTTATCAGAAGCCCGACATTGTCTGCCGCGCCCAGATTTTTTATCGCATACCGGGCGATAACTGCGCCCATGCTGTGGGCAATCACGGTTACCGTGTCCGCGCCGGTAAGGCTGCGCACCTCTTCTATCCGCGCGGCCACTTTTTCCGCAAGTGTTTCCACCCCCGCCAGCGTGGGCCGCCAGGTCATGGAAAACACGTTTGGCACCCCGCTTTTCTTCAGATACCGGGACAAAAACAGGAAGGCATGACTTGCGGATCCAAAGCCGTGAACCAAAAGAACCGGCGGCCGGAAATCCTGTATGGGTTCCGGCTGGCGCCGGTCTATAACAAAATGCAGGGGCCGGGTAACAAAATGCCAAAACACGGCCGCGGATTCGACCAAAATCGCCCACAGGGCCCGGCCGAGGGGCAGTCTTCGCCGCCAGCTTCCTTCCTCCGGCCTGCAGCGAAAATTGACGTAATCATACCAGGCCACCATGTAAAGAAAAACGGTTATCAAAAGGAAAACGGCATAAACAAACAGCACGATCCAAACAATCAGCATTGCCTCCCCCAATCCATTGTGTTTTGCTGAATCCCTTATTACTGCCGACCATGCCGCACAGCATAGGCTATTGCATGGAAGGTATCGGTCTCTTCTGCAGCCTCTCTTTCCCGGCCGAAAACAATGGCCCCGTTGCCGGCCAGGGGGTGCTCGGCTTTGTTGATGCAAAGCGGCGCATCCTCGGCGGGATAGACAAACGTACCGTTCGTACTGGTATCGCTTACAACGAAGGTGCCGCTCCGGTTTTCAATTCTGGCGTGGCTCCGGGAAATCCAGGGGCGCTTGATCACGAGATCATTGTAGTCCTCGCGGCCGACCGACACCATCGGACGGCTGCCGTCGAGGACAACGACCCTGCCGGCCCAGCTTAGATAAAGGGCCGCCGGATGCGGCGTTGCAACATCCCGATGCTCGAGCACGGCAGTCAGATCCAGAGCCTCGTGGACCACCTCGAACAGTTCAATTTTTCCGGAGATATTCTTCACGGAAACCGCCGCCAGGTATTTTGCCGCTCTGCCGCCCTCTTCGCCTGCGTTCTGCATGGCTGCGCGGGTGGCCACGATCTGCCGGGGGTTTGCATAATTGACCACCCGGGCGGCAATATTGACGGCATCTCCAAAAATATCGCCGTCATCAGTGAGCACGGATCCGTAATGCACCCCGACATGAATATAAACAGGCGGCACCTCCATTGCGTCCACCACTCCGGCAACCGGGCAGGTCATGGCCTGCATCATGTGGCGGGCCGCCTCGAGGGCGGATCCGGTGCGCTCAAAGGTACAAACAATGGCATCACCCACCGTCTTGATCACCCGGCCGTCAAACTGCTGCGCCTCTGCTGCCAGCCGGCCCAGTACCTTTCCGATCACCTCCCGGGCTCCGCGATCGCCAAGGATCT
>CAZWNV010000073.1:4919-13835 GCA_964635265.1 uncultured Desulfobacteraceae bacterium | reverse complement strand
CGACACCTACGGGCTGACCGAGATTTTCGGGCCGGGCGTGGCCTGGGAATGTCCGGAGAAAAACGGGCTGCATATCGCAGAGGACTATTTCATTCCCGAGGTTATTGATCCGCAGACCCTGGAGCCGCTGCCGCCGGGAGAGGAAGGCGAGCTTGTGTTGACAACGATCGCCAAGGAGGCCTTTCCCCTGATCCGGCTGCGCACCGGCGATATTACCCGCCTGGATTATTCCCCCTGCCCCTGTGGGCGGACCCATTGCCGGATTGCGCGAATATTCAAGCGATCCGGCGAGGTGCTTGTGGTCCGCGGCACCTCCATCGCGCCCGAGCAGGTGGGCCAGGCGATTGCCCGGGTCAGCGGAGGTCAGCCCAATTTCCAGATGGTGGTTACCCGGGATTCGGAGGCGGATCAGCTCTTGGTTATGGTGGAGATCTCTGATATGAATTTTTTTGACGAGATGAAAAAGCAGCGCCGCTTTGTGGAACAACTCCATCGGGAGATATCCGAGACCCTGGGATGGGAAGTGGCGGTTCGGCTGGTGGAGCCCGGAACATTTGACCCCAACAGGAGAGTGCGGGACGAGCGCCGGTTTGCCTGAGGGGGAGCCGGCGGTCCGGAATCATAGGAAAAAGGGCTGATGGTGACGGTCCGGGCCCTGGAGGAAATGTATCGGAACCTTTTCACTGTTTGAGAAAGGAGACAAAAATGACGGCAAAACTGATTAAAGGTACTGACATCCGCGAGGAAATCCTGGAGGAAATCGGCAAGGAGGTGGCCGAGATCAAGGAGAAGCACGGGCAGGTTCCCGGCCTGGTGACCATCCTGGTCGGGGAGAACCCGGCATCCGTATCCTATGTTACCCTGAAGGTCAAAACGGCCAACCGCCTGGGATTCAAGGAGCTGCAGGACAACCAGTCGGAGGACATCACCGAGGAGGAACTGCTGGGCCTTATTGACCAGTACAACAAGGACGACTCCATCCACGGCATCCTGGTTCAGCTGCCGCTGCCCAAGCATATTAACGAGAAAAAAGTGTTGAATGCCATTGATCCGGACAAGGACGTGGACGGCTTTCATCCGGTCAATGTGGGGCGCCTGATGATCGGCGGCGACGAGGTCAAGTTTCCCCCGTGTACGCCGGCGGGAATACAGGAAATGATCATTCGCGCCGGTGTGGAGACAAGCGGTGCGGAGGTCGTTGTGGTCGGCCGCTCCAACATCGTCGGCAAACCCATTGCCAACATGATGGTCCAGAAAGGCGAGGGGGCCAATTCGACCGTTACCATCGTCCACACCCGCACAAAAGACCTCGAGGGCCACTGCAAGCGCGCGGATATCCTGATCGTGGCAGCCGGTGTGCCCGGCCTGGTCAAGCCGGAATGGATTAAACCCGGCGCATGCGTAATCGATGTGGGGGTTAACCGCGTGGGCGAAAAAGTCAGCGAGAAAACCGGCAAAACCGTTGCCATTCTCCGCGGCGACGTGGACTTTGACAAAGCCAAGGAAATTGCCGGCGCCATCACCCCCGTACCAGGCGGCGTTGGTCCGATGACGATCACCATGCTTATGCGCAACACCCTGAATTCTCTCAAATTTAACCTTGGGCTGAAGTAATGGCGCCGCTGCCGGCGTAGTGTCGGTGGCGAGTGTTTATCAGGCCGTTTATCCGGCCGCTTATTCGGGGGGCTGCTCCTGGGGGAGGACCTGCCCGTTCAAACCGGGGACGCTTTTTGCGTCCCCGGTTTGCTTGATTGACATTTTGATTTTTGTGAAGATATTATATAAAATTTCAAGTAGGGGTGGTATCGGGAACATTTGATGCCGGGCGGCAGGGCAAAATCTTATGAAACAGGAAAACAGAGCTTTTTATTGAAATTAAGGGTGATTGGAATATATGAATCTGGCGGCTGCAAATAAATTTTTGCTAAAGCTTTTTGGCAGCAAAAATGAGCGTATCCTGCGGCGCTATTACCCGATTGTGGATGCGATCAACGAGCAGGAGCCGCGTATCAGCGCCATGAGCGACGAGGAGCTCTCCGGGCAGACCCCGCGGTTGCAGGAGCGCTACCAGTCCGGCGAGAGCCTGGATGATCTTCTGCCGGAGGCCTTTGCCACGGTTCGGGAGGCCTGCTGGCGGACCCTGGGCATGCGGCATTTTGACGTGCAGCTGATCGGCGGGATTGTTCTGCACGAGGGCTGCATTGCGGAGATGAAAACAGGTGAAGGAAAGACCCTGGTAGCCCCCCTGGCCGCCTATCTCAACGCCATAACGGGAAAAGGCGTTCACATTGTCACGGTAAACGACTATCTGGCCAGCCGTGATGCGGAGTGGATGGGCAAAATCTACCGTTTTCTGGGTCTGGAAGTCGGCGCCATCATGCACGGCATGGATGATTTTGAAAGGAAAGCGGCTTATGCCGCAGACATTATCTACGGTACCAACAACGAGTTCGGCTTTGACTATCTGCGTGACAACATGAAGTTTGACCCGGATACGCTGGTGCAGCGGGAATTGCATTTTGCCATTGTCGACGAGGTGGACAGCATCCTGATCGACGAGGCGCGCACCCCGCTTATCATATCCGGTCCGGCGGAGAAATCCACCCACCTCTATTATCAGGTAAACGGCATTATTCCCTCCCTGGTGGCCGATGTCGACTATACCGTGGATGAGAAGGCCAAATCCGCCATGTTGACCGAAGAGGGGGTGGCCAAGGCAGAGCAGCTTCTCAATGTGGATAACCTGTATGACTCCAAAAACATTGACCTCCTCCACCACGTCAATCAGGCGCTCAAGGCCCATTCGCTGTTTAAGCGGGACGTGGACTATATCGTAAAAGAGGGCGAGGTCATCATTGTGGATGAGTTTACCGGCCGTCTGATGCCGGGCCGCCGTTTCAGCGAAGGGCTGCACCAGGCCCTGGAGGCCAAGGAGAAGGTGAAAATCGAAAATGAAAACCAGACCCTTGCCACCATTACCTTTCAGAATTTCTTCCGCATGTATGACAAGCTAAGCGGCATGACCGGTACGGCGGATACGGAAGCCGCGGAATTCAAAAAGATTTATGATCTCGAGGTCGTTGTAATCCCCACCAACGAGCCCATGATCCGCGTGGATTATCCGGATGCCATATACCAGACAAAGAAGGAAAAATATGATGCTGTGCTCGATGAGATTGTCGAGCTGCACAGCAGGGGCCAGCCGGTACTTGTGGGAACTGTCTCCATTGACGTCTCCGAGGAACTGAGCACCTGCCCGAAAAAGCGCGGGGTTCCCCACAATGTGTTAAACGCCAAAAACCATCAGGCCGAAGCCGAGATTATCGCCAATGCCGGGCAGAAGGGAGCGGTGACCATATCCACCAACATGGCCGGCCGCGGTACCGATATTGTGCTGGGCGAAGGGGTAACCGAGCTCGGCGGCCTCCATATTCTGGGCACGGAACGTCATGAGAGCCGCCGGATTGACAATCAGCTCCGGGGCCGCTCCGGCCGTCAGGGGGATCCCGGCTCCTCGCGCTTCTATCTCTCCCTTGAAGATGATCTGCTTCGGATTTTCGGCGGTGAGCGCATATCCGGCTTTATGAACCGGATGGGGATGAGCGAGGGCGAGCCCATCGAGCACAAAATGATCTCCCGCGCCATTGAGAACGCCCAGAGCAAGGTGGAGGGCCAGAACTTCGAGATCCGGAAACAGCTCCTGGAATTTGACGATGTCATGAACCAGCAGCGGGAGATGATCTATAATCATCGTCAGCAGGCACTGGGCAAAGAGAGTTTGCGGCCGGTGATAGAGGAGATGATCGGCGAGAAGGCAGAAGACATCGTGGAGCGCCACGCCGAGGAGAAGACACCGGTCCATCAGTGGGATATCAAGGGAATCCGGGATGCCGTATACGAGCAGTTCAACTTTTCGCCGGACCTGGATGCAGATGCCCTTGCGGAAATGAGCCAGGAGGCGCTTGTGGACCGGATTCAAGAGGAGGCCTGCAGGCGCTACGAAGAAAAGCGTGCAACCGTGGGCGTGGAGGATTTCCGGGAGATCGAGCGCATTGTCATGCTCCAGACCGTGGACAATCTCTGGAAGGACCATCTCCTTTCCATGGACCATTTAAAGGAGGGCATCGGGCTGCGCGGTTATGCGCAGCAGGATCCCCTGATGGTCTATAAAAAGGAAGCCTTCGAGATGTTTCAGGATCTGGTGTACCGGATCAAGGAGGAGACCCTTAAGATCCTGTTCCGTATCCAGATCTCCGAGCCCAGCCGGGTAAATGAACTCTCCCAGCCGCAGGAGCAGGAGATGACATTCTCGCACGGCGAGGGCGAGCAGCAGAAGAAGAAACCGGTAAGACGAAGCGGCGAAAAGGTGGGCAGAAACGATCCCTGTCCCTGCGGCAGCGGCAAGAAGTATAAGAAATGCTGCGGGCGTTAGGGCTTGAATTTCCCAGTGCTTTTTTTATAATATAAATGACGGAAAGCAAAGCCGTGGTTATATTTTTACCAAACCCCTTGTACAGGACGTTTTGTCGCCGGGAGGGATTCTATGACCGGGCAGAACCCGGAGACAGAAGAAAAAACCGCACCCGAGACAGAGGAGCAGACCAAGGAGCCTCCGATGTTCCGGGTGCTTTTGCACAACGACGATTATACGACAATGGAATTTGTTGTTGAGCTTCTAATGCATATATTCCACAAATCCATTGAAGACGCCACCCGGATTATGCTCAATGTCCATCGCAATGGGAAAGGGGTGTGCGGCGTGTATACATATGAAGTGGCGGAAACCAAGGTGGAAATGGTGCATGAACTGGCCAGAAAAAGGGGGTTTCCGCTGAAAAGTACAATGGAGAAGGTGTAGGCAAAATGATCAGCAAAGGCCTTAGTGCAATATTGAGCTATGCAGTCAAGGAAGCCCGCAAAAGGCGTCACGAATATGTCTGCGTGGAACACATCCTCTATGCCATAGTCCATGACAGCGGCGGCATCGAAATCATCGAAACCTGCGGCGGTAATGTGGAAAACATTCAAAATGAGCTGGAGCGGTTTTTTAATGAGAAAATGGAACGGGTGCCGGAGGATCAGGAGTATGTGCTGCAGCAGACCATGCGGTTTCAGCGTGTGATCCAGCGCGCGGTCAACCATGCCCGCTCTGCGGAAAAGGACTCGGTCTATATCGGCGACATTCTGGCCTCCATGCTGGAGGAGAAAAATTCCCATGCAGCCTATTTTATGGCAGCCGAAGGCATTACGCGCCTGGATGTGTTAAACGTGATCTCGCACGGGAGCCAGGGCGAGCATTTCAAGGAAGGTCCGGAAGGGGGCGTGGTAACCGACAAGAAAGGCAAGAAAAAATCCGACCCCCTGGAGAGTTTCACTGTTGATCTGGTCGAGCGTGCCCTGGGGGGACACCTGGATCCCCTGATCGGCCGGGAGGTGGAGCTTGAGCGCATCATTCAGGTTCTCTGCCGCAGGCGCAAAAACAACCCGGTTTTTGTCGGGGATCCGGGGGTAGGCAAGACCGCCATGGCCGAGGGCCTGGCGCAGCGGATTGCCGACGGGGAAATCCCGGAGATGCTGGCCGATGCCCGGATCTATTCCCTGGATCTGGGTGCCCTGCTGGCGGGGACCAAATACCGCGGGGATTTTGAGCAGCGCCTGAAATCGGTGATTGCCTCTCTGCAGGAGAAGAAAAACGCGATCCTGTTTATCGATGAGATCCACACCATTGTGGGGGCAGGCGCTACCAGCAGCGGCTCCATGGACGCCTCCAACATCCTGAAGCCTTCGCTGGTGACAGGAGAGCTCCGCTGCATCGGCTCCACGACCTATGAAGAGTTTAAAAACTTTTTTGAAAAAGACCGGGCTTTTTCCCGGCGCTTTGAGAAAATCGAGATTGGCGAGCCTTCGGTTTCCGATGCCGTGAAAATACTGAAGGGATTGAAATCCTATTATGAAGACCATCACGAAATCGAGTACACGGAAAAATCGTTAAAATCGGCCGCCGAGCTTTCCGCCAAGTACATCAACGAGCGCTACCTGCCGGATAAGGCCATAGACGTGATTGATGAGGCGGGTGTGTTGTTGCGGCTTGGCGGGGGCGCACACCGCAAGCGCGTGCAGCCCTCTGACGTGGAGCGCGTGGTTTCCAAGATGGCCCGCATTCCCGCGCAGCGGGTGAGCTCCTCGGACCGGACAAGCCTGGAGAATCTGGGGGACCGTCTCAAGTCCAAGATTTTCGGGCAGAATCCAGCGATCGAATCCCTGGTGACAGCCATTAAGCGATCCCGTGCCGGGCTTTCCGCGCCGGAGCGGCCTATCGGGTCCTTTCTCTTTACAGGGCCCACCGGGGTGGGCAAAACCGAGGTCGCCCGCCAGCTGGCTTATCAGCTCGGCATCCAGTTTTTGCGCTTTGACATGAGCGAATACATGGAAAAACATGCCGTGGCGCGGCTTATCGGTGCCCCGCCCGGCTACATCGGATTTGACCAGGGCGGCCTGCTGACCGAGCAGATCCGCAAGAACCCCTACAGTGTGCTTCTGCTCGATGAAATCGAGAAGGCCCATATAGATATGTACAATATCCTGCTCCAGGTGATGGATCACGCCGCCCTCACGGACAACAACGGAAAAATCGCGGATTTTCGCAATGTGATCCTGATCATGACCTCCAACGCCGGGGCGCGGGAGATGGCAAGTACATCCATCGGTTTTGGCAGCGACACCAAAACCGATCCCGCCACAAAAGGCAAGCGGGCGGTGGAACAGTTTTTCAGCCCGGAATTCCGAAACCGCCTGGATGATATCCTCTCCTTTAATTCTCTGGACATGGATATCATGGTCCGGGTGGTGGACAAATTCATTGCCGAAATGCAGCCCCAGCTGGATGCCAAAAAAGTCAGCCTGAAACTCTCCGAGCCCGCCCGGCGCTGGTTGGCCAAGAAGGGCTATGATCCGCACTTTGGCGCCCGGCCGCTGGATCGGGTGATACAGAAAGAGATCAAGGATGTGCTCGTGGATCAAATTCTGTTCGGCAGGCTGACCAAAGGCGGCCAGGCTTATGTCAAGGTAAAGGATGACAGGCTGATTTTTTCCTACTCATAGACTATGCCAATTTTTCGCCTGTCAGACAGGGTGTCGTTTCCGCCCCCCCATTTTGCCGGTCCGGAGGGGCTGCTGGCAGTGGGGGGGGATCTGAGCACGGAGCGGCTCCTGCTAGCTTACCGCATGGGGATTTTCCCCTGGTTCTCCGATGATGATCCCATCCTCTGGTGGTCGCCTGACCCCCGGTTGGTTCTCTATCCCTCGGAGATTCATGTAACCCGGCGTCTGCAGCGCACCATGCGCCGCGGTGGTTTTACCATAACCGCGGATTCCGCCTTTGACCGGGTGATCCGGATGTGTGCCCAGATCCGGATGCAGTCAGGTGAGGGCACCTGGATTACGGATGCCATGATCCGTGCCTATTGCCGCCTTTTTGACGCCGGATATGCCCATTGCGTCGAAACCTGGCAAAACGGGGTTCTGGTGGGCGGCCTGTACGGGGTTTCCGTTGGGGGCAGTTTCTTCGGTGAATCCATGTTCTCCCGGGTATCCGATGCATCCAAGGTGGCGCTGGTCTCTCTGGCCAGGTTTATGCAGATCCGGGATTTTGATATGATTGATTGTCAGTTGACCACCAATCACCTGCTGTGGATGGGAGCCAGGGAGATCAGCCGGAGCAGCTTTCTGAAACAGCTGCAGGAGTCCATGAAGAAAAAGACCCTGCGGGGGCCGTGGCCCCTGCGACTGATAGACGCCGAGACTTCCGGGGAAAAACGCATCCAGCACTGATTTGATGGTGCTGCTTGATTGAAAATTTCAGGAGGCATTATGAGCCAGGCAGCGGAGAGACAACTTGATCTCAGCGAGTTCAGGGCCCTTAGCAATGCCATTGCCACCTATGAGGATTTCAACCTGCTGGTAAGACGCCTTGTGGAAGGCATATGCCGGACGTTTACAATAAAAGGCGCAAGCATCATGCTGCTCGATGAGAAAGAAGGGCGGCTGTTTCGGGTCAGCTCCTGCGGAATCAGCGAGACCTATCTCAATAAGGGACCGGTTTTTGTCGACTCCTGTTACTGCTGCCTGGGCTCGGGAAAGGTCGAGATTGTGCAGGACCTGCAAAACGATGAACGCATTCAGTATCCGGAAGCCGCCAGAAAGGAAGGGCTGGCATCGCTTCTGGCCATTCCCGTCAAATACAAAACCACGGCTGTCGGAGTCATCCGCCTCTATCACACAGAGCAGATGCAGATCTGCGAGGAGGATATTGACTCGCTCTGCGCACTGGGCAGTCAGCTGGGCGTGGTAATCGAAAACAACAATTTGTACAATTTCCTGGAACAGATCAAAAAAGCCGTCGAGAGTCTGCCGCCTCACATGCTGCATGCTTAGGGCCGGCGCGATTTGCGAACATTTTCGATACCGGGAGGAGACCCATGGCAGAGGATTGTATTTTCTGCAAAATTGTAAACGGAGAGACGGATACTTCCTTTGTTTATGAAAATGACAAACTCGTGGTTTTTAAGGATATCAATCCCGAAGCCCCGGTGCACCTGTTGATTGTCCCCAGGCGCCATATACGCAGCGTAAACGACCTCACGGATGCGGATCGCGATATTGTCTCCGAAATGGTGATGACCGCAAAGGAGATGGCCAGACAGTTCTCTGTGGACAAGAGCGGCTACCGGGTTTTTTTCAACGTGGAAAAAGGCGGGGGGCAGCTCGTTTTTCATCTGCACATGCATCTTATCGGCGGCTGGAAGTAGGCGCGGTTGGCGGAGAAATCCCCTGTTCTGGAAAAGACGTACCGGGACTACCTGAAGCGGGTGGCGGCGCTGGATCTTTCGGGAAAGCAGGACATGCTGGGAATCCGGC
>CAZWNV010000073.1:0-4819 GCA_964635265.1 uncultured Desulfobacteraceae bacterium | reverse complement strand
GGCAAGGAGAGACAATGGGCAAAACGGTAGCGGAGAAGATTTTTGATGCACATTTTGTGGACAACCCGGCAGGTGAGATGCAGGTGCTGCGCCTGGATGCCGTGTTCTGCCACGAGATTACCACCCCCATGGCCATAACGGACCTGATCCGCAGAAACAAGGACCGGGTCTATGATCCCTCCAGAATCAAGGCGGTCATCGATCATGTGACCCCGGCCAAGGATTCCAAGACCGCGATGCAGGGAAAGATCCTCCGGGACTGGGCTTGGCGCAACGGTATCACCGATTTCTTCGATATCGGAAGAAACGGCGTATGCCATGCGCTCTTTCCGGAAAAAGGTTTTGTCCGGCCCGGCCATACCATCATCATGGGGGATTCTCACACCTGCACCCACGGCGCATTCGGCGCCTTTGCAGCAGGCGTCGGCACAACAGACCTGGAGGTGGGCATTTTAAAGGGCGTCTGCGCCTTTCGTTATCCAAAGACAATCCGGATGGATATCGTCGGGGGTTTGCCCGAAGGCGTGTACGCAAAGGATGTCATTCTCTCCATCATCGGCAGGATCGGGGTGAACGGGGCGACAGACAAGGTCATCGAGTTTGCCGGTCCGGCCGCAGCGGCCATGGACATGGAATCCCGGATGACCATCTCCAATATGGCGGTGGAAGCGGGCGCCACCTGCGGCATCTTCGCACCGGACGCGGTCACTGTGGACTACCTGTGGCCCTGCATCAGCGGAGAGTTCGCCTCACGGGACGAGGCGCTGTCTTTTTACCAGCAGTACCTGCCGGACGGGGATGCCGCCTATGAGGAAGTCGTAACGATCGATGTCTCCGGGCTCGAGCCCATGATGACCTATGGATATAAGCCGGAGAATGCCATCCCTGTCTCCCGGATGGCGGCTACGCCTGTGGACCAGGTCTATATCGGATCCTGTACCAACGGCCGGTTGAGCGATCTTCGGGTGGCCGCCCAGGTCCTTGCCGGCCGCCGGATCCATGACAGGGTGCGCGGCATTGTCTCTCCGGCAACCCCGGCCGTCTTTGAGCATGCCCTTGCCGAGGGCATCATCAAAACCTTCATGGATGCCGGTTTCTGCGTGACCAATCCCACCTGCGGCGCCTGCCTGGGCATGAGCAACGGCGTGCTGGCCGAAGGCGAGGTCTGTGCGGCCACGACCAACCGCAACTTCAACGGCCGGATGGGCAAAGGCGGTATGGTACACCTGATGAGTCCGGCCACGGCTGCTGCCACCGCGATAGCCGGCGAAGTCGCCAACTCCAACCTGTACAAGCCGTAAGGAATGCAAAATGCCTGATTTTTCGGGAAATGTACTGTTTCTGGACCGTTCGGATATCAATACCGATGAGATTATTCCGGCCCGGTATTTGACCGAGATCACCAAGGATGCCTTGAAACCGCACCTGTTGGAGGATTTGAGCCTTTCGGGCTTTGATCCGGGCTCGGATATCGCGGATAAATCGGTTATCATCACCCGCAACAACTTCGGCTGCGGCTCCTCGCGCGAGCATGCGCCCTGGGCTCTTGAGGTAAACGGCATTTCTCTGGTCATTGCAGTGAGCTTTGCCCGGATTTTCCGCCAGAACATGTTCAATTGCGGCATGATGGCGGTCGAGCTGCCCGCTTCGGACATTGATCGGCTTTTTGCCGAATTCGCCGGAAGTCAGACAAGGCTTGAAACCGACCTGGCTGCCGGGCGTTTCCGGGTTCTTGCAAAAGAAAAAAAGGCGGTTTTCTCCTTTGTCCTGCCCGAGTTTGACCGGGCGCTTGTCGAGGCCGGAGGCTGGGTGGAATACGCGGACGCCCATTATTGATTCCATGGAGGTAGAGTATGGCGGGCGAGGAAGGGTTTGTGCAGATGAGCTCCGAGGGGCTGCGCTCGTACATGGACGAGCGGCAGGAGGCCGACTATCTTCTCATTGATGTGCGGCAGCCGGGAGAGTACGAGCAGTCCCATATCCCCGGGGCAGCGCTTATGCCCATTGCGGAACTGGAGTCCCGGCTCTTTGAGCTGCCTTCGGATAAGGACCTGATCTTCTACTGCAAGGTGGGCAGCCGCTCGCAGATGGCTGCCATGCTGGCCGGTGAGGCGGAGGTGACGGAGAGACCTGTTTACCACTTGAGCGGCGGCATCCAGGCCTGGGACGGGCAGACGCTTTCAGATTTTCCCCGCCTTCATCTGTTTGAGACCGGCGGCAGTTTTGAGCAGCTCCTTTTTACCGCCATGAATATGGAGCGCGGGGCGGAGCGTTTCTATCAGTATGTGAGGGATCAGTATGCGGATTATGCTTTTTCCGCAACTTTTGGCCAACTGGCGCAGGTGGAGACCGCCCATGCCCGGATTGTATACGACCTGTACAAAAAAATCGCGAGTCCCGCTTCGCCTGAGCCTTTTGAGACTCTGTACGAAGGATTGGCAGGCGATATCGTGGAGGGCGGCGAGAGCCTTGCCCGGATGACGGACAAGCTCGCCTCCGTTGAAGCCGAAGCCTGCACGCGGCTGCTGGAGTTTGCTTTACGCATGGAGTATGCTGCATACGATTTGTACCGCAGTGCGGCGGGCAGGCAGGACACCGCCCCCGAGACAGCCGGTCTGTTCCTCGACCTGGCCCAGGCGGAGAAAAATCACATGCGCATGATTGCCGGCGCTTTTGCCGACTGCAGCCCGGCGGCCGGGGAGGTAGAGAGGTAAGTCCATGAAAAGCTTTGAAGAACTGTTTGAGGAGCTTGCGGACAAGCTTCGTTCCAACGACCCGCAATCCGGCACTGTCGCATTGATACACGCCGGCAGGCACGCCATCGGCAAAAAGATTCTGGAGGAAGCCGGCGAAGTCTGGATGGCTGCGGAATATCAGTCCAAAGAGGAGGCGGCAGAGGAGATTTCACAGCTTCTCTATCATGTCCAGGCTATGATGCTGGCCTGCGGATTGAGCCTGGAAGATGTGTATCACTACCTGTGAATCCCGCGGACTCCGCTGGTTGTTTTTGCTTTGTCTGGCAGGGCTTCTGCCCCTGCTGGCTGCGGGTTGTGATCAGGTCGTATCAGAGGAGGCCCGCGATCGGTTTCAAAGCAGAAGCGGGGCTTTTTCGGTAACGGTTTTCCCCGTCCATGTTGTCACGGGCCATCAGGTAACCCATGACAAGGAGCTTTCCCGCCGCCTGGCCGTTTTTTTGCGATCCAATCACCTGGCAAAACCCCGCGTCGCGTCCCGATCCATTGCCATGCCCGCCTACCGGAGCGCTTCCGAGACCGAGCGGATTCGGCTCAATGCCCGCCATCTGGAGAGAGCTGTAAAGAGAGTAGACCTTGGTACAGATTACGCGTTTATGGCCGAAATTGTATGCAGCCGCGGGGAGACCCGGGTGTTTGGGGTCTACTTCTATCTGGCTGACCGTTTCGGCCGTATCGCCAGCGCGAGAATGGCCAATAAGCACCACCGGGAATTCCAACAGATTCGGCCGCGCAGCCGGGCTGACGGGTTCCGGGTGCTTTGCGAAATGATCCGGGAGGGCTGGATTGCCGAGTGAACCCGGAAAAATCATTATTTTTGGAAAGCATGCCGGCAGGTGCAATCCGGGTCGATTCCAGCACGGTGAATCCCGCCCGGGGAGTAAAGGGCAGGGTCGGAGACTAAGCGCCGGAGGTGATCAGCACGGTCACGAGGAGGCAGGTCCGGCGGCCGCCATGCTCATCTGCAATCCGGCGGAGCCGGCTGCGGTGTTTGACCCCTGCGGGAACCTCCAGTGAGACGGTTTTGTTTGCACGGAGAAATCCCGCTCCGCCGCAGGCGGAACACAACAGTTGCTCCAGCAGTCCCCCGCGGCTGCAGTAGGGACACGGCCGGACCACGGGGACGGAGATTGCAAAACGGCCGCCTTCTGCAGCTTCTTCGGGAGAGAGGAGAAGCTGCAGGCGCAGTTCTCTGTTATAGTCCGGGCTGGCTGCAGATTCAGCAAAGGCCTCGCTGCTTTGCGGCTTGCGGCCTGCTCCCTTGCCGCGGCGTCCCATGTTGGTGCCGGATTCTCCGCCTTTTCTTACCGGTACTTCTGTCCCCCCGGCATGTTGGTGCTGCAGTTTGTGGTCATACGCGGCGCGCTTGGCGTCATTGGCCAGGGTTTCATAGGCTTCCGTGGCTTCCTGGAATTTTTTCCGGTCTTCCTCACACTGGCCGCTTGCATCCGGGTGGAGTTGTTTGGCCTTATCCCGGTAGGCCTGCTTGATCCGTTTTTTGTCCGCCGCCCTGGGCAGGCCCAGAATGAGGTAGTAGTCTTTCATTTTTGGCGGACTCACCCCCTTGCCAGCGAATTTTCAGTGCTTTCGGGGAAAAGTGTTTTCCCGGCCCCGGCTGCCCCGGGCAGCCCTGCCGCAGAACGGCAAAAAGCCGCTGGTTGCTCTGCCAAGGCTTCCAGCAGCTTTTTGCGCTGCCATCTCGAACCGGCGTATTATGAGAACATCATTTTGATTCCGGACCGGTCTTATTCCGCTTTTACTTCAATTTTTCTGGGCTGGGCCTTTTCCGCCTTGGGCAGTCTGAGACGCAGCTCCCCGTCCTTCAGGTTGGCCTCGATCCTGCTTTGGTCAATCATTTCCGAGAGGGTGAACTGCCGGTAATAGCGGCCCACCTCGTATTCTATCATCAGGTCCTGTTCATCCGCGTTTTCATAGGGCTCAATATCTCCTGTCAGCGTGAGCACACCTTCGTTTAGATCGATGCTCAGGTTCTCCGGCTTAACCCCCGGCAGATCGGCCAGAAGGGTGATTTCGCTCTGGGTCTCAAAAATATCCACGTTCGGGGT
>CAZWNV010000072.1:0-13859 GCA_964635265.1 uncultured Desulfobacteraceae bacterium | reverse complement strand
GTAACTTTCAGGGCCGGCTGAAGGCACTTAGGGGCTAAGTTCATGATATCGGGGGTAGGCGGTCTCCGAGCGAGATTTAGGGAGTTTTGGGGAAAAGCGGGAAAACAGCCGGCGTGAAAAATTTCTTGCCTGTTTGAGGGGCGAAGCCCCGAGTTCAAGAAATTTCGCCGGGTGTTGGAAACGCTCCCAAAATGACCGGGGAGCGAGGCAGCCGCCTACCCCCGATACCATCAGCATAAAAGGTACTTGGAAGCCCTTCCCCGCCGGTCCCCCGAGCTTGCCCCGCGGGGGACCGGCGGGGCAGCCCATAGGCGCGAAAAGCCGCCGGAGTTCTCAGGCAAGGCCTTTTTGCTGCCGGAGAACAGCCTCCGCCGCCCTGATCAGGGGGTAGGATGTTGGTGAAGCCGTCAGCAGCGGGTGTGTGCCGATCTGGGAGGTAAGAATGGCATCCACGCGCATTCGGTTCTGAATGAGGAATCCAATCAGGTTAACGAGTTCCCCGGTGGATTTGCCTCCGATGACTTCTCCGCCCAGAAGCACCCCTTCGTCCCGGGTGGCAATCAGCTTTACCATCTGCGAATGGGCATTCGGGAGGGTTCCCGGATGGGTGTCGACGCTCTCGAAGGTTGCCGTGACGAAATCAAATCCCCGTTCCCTGGCAAGGGCTTCGGTTACCCCGGCTGCACCAAATGCGGTATCGTCCAGGGCTGTGCAGAATATGGATACCGTGCCCCCAAAGGAGCGCAGAGTGGTTATCCGGTAGAGGTTGATGCCGGCAATTCGGGCTTCTGCGCAGGCCGTGGAGGCCAGCATGGTGGGTTTGCACGTGCGCGTGATGAAGCTGGTTTTTTCCGCACAGTCGCCTACAGCGAAAATATCCGGATTCTGCGTATGCATGTACTCGTTGACCTTGATAAAGCCCATGTCATTGACCGGCAGACCGGAATTCTTTGCCAGCGTACTGTTGGGAGCGTAGCCCATGGACAGCACCACGGCATCGGCTTCAAGGCTGGCGCCGTTGTTGAGTGCAACACCGGATACTTTGCCGTTTCCCAGGATCTCCTTGACGCCGCTGCCGGATTGGACGGCAATGCCTCTGGCTTCAACGGTCTTCTGGGCTTTTTCCGCCACTTCGGAATCAAAGGCGGCGTTTAAAATATAGGGCAGCATTTCAATGATGGTTACTTCTTTGCCGGTTTTTGCCAGTTCATCGGCAAGCTCCACCCCGATAAAGCCGCCGCCGACCACCGCGATTTTCTGATGGTCCGTGCGCAGTTTGCCCCTGATTCCGTCCAGGTAGGATTTGTTCTTGGGGATGGTGAACACGTTTTCCAGATCCCCGCCTTTGAGCCATTTGGGCTTCACGGGGGTGGAGCCCGTGGCCAGGATGAGCTTGTCAAAGGCGATTTCGGTGTTGTCAGCGCAGGTACAGGTTTTTTGCTCCGGATTTATCGCGGTAATTTCGTCGATTTTGAGTTCCACCCCGGCACCGGAGAGCACCGTGTCCGGGATTACGTCTTTGTCACTGCTCTCCAGGGTGCCGAAGATATACGGAATGCCGCAGGGCACCAGCACCTCCGGCTCTTTTCGGACAAGTGTTACGGATTTTTCCGGATGGAAGCTTTTTGCCGTTGTAGCTGCTACGATGCCGGCAGCGCTCCCGCCGATTACCAGAACATCAGTTGATTGTTGCATTGCTGCTCCTTTTCCGATTTCGGTTTATTCTCTTTTCGACATCAACGCTGCCGCCCGGCCGCGATGGCAGCCCAGGGCTGCATATACAAAAGCGGCGTGGCAGCCTGCCTGCACGCATTGCGGTTGATGTCGGTCTGTTTCTTCCTCAACGCCTGCCATTAGAACTCTGCAAAAATCCTGCCATGAGAAGGATCCGCAATGCTGGAGGGGTATGCAGGAGGAACCGGGGAGAAAGGAGCGCAACGTAACGTTTTAAGGGTAACGCAAAGCGTTACCCTTTTTCGGAGACAACTCCGGGGAAGGCAATCCCGGGCCGGGCCCGCCTACTGCCGGGCGCCGTCGAGGGGGATGCCCCATTTTTTCATGTACTGCCATACGGATGTGCGGCTGCGCCCCAGGCGTCTGGCCACTTCCGCCTTGTTCCAGCCGCAATCGCGGAGCAGTTGCATCAGGGTGTCCTTGGTCACTTTCGCGGGGCGGGCGGGCGCGCCCGGTTTTTCCGCCGGCTGGGCGGGGGAAAAATACTCGATCTGGCGGATTTCCACGGGCAGGTCAAATATGCCGATCTGGCCGTCCCGGCATAAGACAAAGGCGTGTTCAATGGCATTTTCCAGTTCCCGAACGTTTCCCGGCCAGTGGTACTCCATCAAAAGCCGCATGGCATCCGTGGACAGTCCCTGGATGGATTTGCCGGTTTTTTTGTTGAACTCGTCGACGAAGTGATTGGCGAGAAACGGGATATCCTCCCGCCGCCGGCGCAGCGGGGGCAGGGTGATAGGGAAAACCTTGAGCCTGTAGTAGAGGTCCTCGCGGAAGCGGCCCTGCCGGACAAGGGAGGCCAGGTCCTTGTGCGTGGCCGCGATTATCCGGAAATCAATCTCTCGTTTGGCGGCCTCTCCGACCCGCTCAACCTGTTTTTCCTGGATGGTGCGCAGCAGTTTGAGCTGGATATAGGTGCTGATATCGCCGATTTCATCCAGGAACACCGTGCCTGTGTGTGCCTGCTCAAATCGCCCGATCCGGTCATGCGTGGCGCCTGTAAAGGCTCCGCGCACATGGCCGAACAACTCGCTCTCCAGCAGGGATTCACTCAGGGCACTGCAGTTCACGGTAAGCATGGGCCCTTTCTCCCGGGCGGAGTTGTAATGGATGGCGGACGCCACGAGTTCCTTGCCGGTACCGGACTCGCCGTGAATCAGAACTGTTGCGTTGCTTTTGGCAGCCATGCTGATGGAGTTGAATACTTCCTGCATGGCATGGCTCTTGCCGATAATGTTTCCGAACTGGTAGGTTTCCGCCAGCTTGCGCTGGGCTTCCTCGAATTTCATCCGGACCTGGTTGAGCTCGGTCAGATCGGTGATGGTTTCCACCACGCCCAGCAGTTGATTGTTCTCGTCCTTTACCACCCGGACGTTTTTAATAACCGAGACCATGTGGCCGTCCCGGTGTTCCAGGTGGCATTCCGTGGGATCGACCGCCCCTTTTTCCAGGATCCCGCATTCGCGCATGGAGGAGGGGCAGTTCTGGTCAAAGCACTTGGAGAACTTGAGCATCCTGCAGGACTGACCGATGGCCTCTGCTGCCGTATACCCGGTCATCCGCTCCATCGCCGGGTTCCAGGTGGTAATATAGCCCTGGGAATCCAGGGTGAACACCCCCTCTGCCATGGAGTCCAGGAGCCGTTCGGCAAATTGTTTGTTCCATACCGGGGAGATACGCATGGGTGTACCGCTTTTCCGATTTTTTTTCGTATCGTTCGTACCGTTCTGTATCGTTTATACCTTGGGGGGATTCGATTGCAACGTTTATAACGTTATATTGCGTTACATTCGTTGTCAAGATTTTTTGGAAAGTCTGCTTTCTCCTCGTTTTCGATTGCCTCCCGTCCGGCCTCTTCGTGCCGGAAAAGCCGGAAATGCAGGGCCTTTTTTTCGGAGCAAGAAGTCTGTGCAAAGTTGGCATGAAAGTTGAAATATTTTTGGCAAAAAGAACAACAGCCAATAACCCCGTTTTAGCAAAACGGAAAAAAAAGGAGTCGTTATATGACACCCGATACCGATACCAAAACCATCAGCGAGTATATTGTGGACGTCCTGCGTGAAGGGGAATTTCTGCGGACACCGGATATTGCGGAAAAAGTGGCCCGGGCTTCGGGCAGGGATGTCAAGATCCAGGATATTGCAAGTATCCTGACAAAGATTACCAGCTATCACATAAGCGATGTGGCCTGTCTGATCGAGAAGAAAAAGACGCACCGGGGATACGCCTACAGGCTGGTGGATGCGGCCCTGAACCTAAATCCCCGTCAGATTTATGACCTGACACGAAAGACCCGGAAAAACAGGCGCCCCCGCTTTACCCTGGAGCAGGCGCTGGAGCTCTATCCGGAGTTAAAGAAGCATGTGAGCGCAAAATGCCGGGCGAACGGCAAAAAAGGGCAAATCGCAAAGGCCGCGGACAGCAGGGAGAGGGGAGCCCACTCCCGCAGCCCGGCCGGGGAGGGCTCCAGTCAGTTTTCCAGCGTTTTGTCCGCCCTTCTGGAAGAGCAGGGAGTAAACATCAATCTTAACCTTTATGTTTATCTCAGCGGCTCGGAGCAAAAAGAGCTGCATTCGGCCTGAGCAGGGATAAAAAGGGTTTCCGGCTCCCGGCCGCCTCGTTTCAGGGCAAGCCCTCCGGGTCCGACTGGGAGCGGCCGTCGTTTTCCGGCAGCTCAAGGGCCAGCTGCTTGATTTTTCGATACAGGGTGCTTTTGTGAATTCCCAGCTCACGGGCGGTTGCCTGGCGGTTGTAGTGATTGCGCGCCAGGGCGTCCATGATGCTCTGGGCCTCTGCGGAACGTCTGGCTGACTGGATGTTTGCCCCGTCAAAGCTGCAGACTTCCTGTCTGCCGGATTGGAGATGTTCCGGCAGATGAGCAGGCATGATCATCGCATCCGGACACAGAATAAAGGCATGCTCGATGATGTTTTCCAGCTCGCGTATATTTCCGGGAAAATCATAGGACATCAGCAAAGCCAGGGCTTCCTGGGAAATTCCGGCAACAGCCCGTCCCCGCATCCGGTTCATTCGATCGACAATGCGTTCGCATAACAGCGGAATATCCTCTTTCCTGTCCCTGAGCGGGGGCAGTGCCAGGGTAACCACATTGATGCGGTAATACAGATCCTGGCGGAAGCGGCCCTGCTGTACCAGTTCGGAAAGGTCATGGTGGGTGGCGGCAAGCACGCGCACATCGGTTTGTATGGTTTCCGTGGCTCCCAGCGGCTGAAAGGTCTGATCCTGCAGGACCCGCAGCAGCTTTACCTGAAAGGCCTGGCTGATATCGCCGATTTCGTCGAGCAGAAGCGTTCCGCCGGTGGCAGCCGAAAAATGTCCGGGCTTGTCCTTAACGGCATGGGTAAAGGCGCCCGCCTTGTAGCCGAAGAGTTCGGACTCCAGCAGGGTATCCGGCAGCGCTCCGCAGTTGATGGCAACAAAAGGCTTGTCCTTGCGGCTGCTGTGTTCATGAAGGGCCCGCGCGAGAAGCTCTTTGCCGGTGCCGGTTTCCCCTCGGATCAAAACCGTTGAGTCGCTGGCCGCGATCTGGGGCAGCAGCGTGAATATTTTCTGCATGGCCGGGCTCCGGCTTACCATGTCGCCAAGCTGACAGCGGCCGTCGAGTTCTTTGCGCAGGGTCTCCTCCTGGCTGACGTCGCGGAACGTCTCCACACCCCCGATAACACTGCCCGTTTCATCCCGGAGCACTGCAGTGGAAACGGTTATCGGGACGCGCCGGCGTTCATTGTCGACCAGATAAGCGGAATGATTCACCACGGGCGTGCCTTCCTGCATGGTCCGCCGCAGGGCGCAGCCGGCCTCGCACATGTTGGACCGGAAAACCTCCCAGCAGTGCCTGCCGATGGCATCCTCGCGTTCAACCCCGGTGATAGCCTCGGCAGCCCGGTTAAAAGAGGTGATCCGCCAGTCTTTATCAACGGTAAACACGCCCTCGGAGATGCTTTCGAGGATAATATCGGTGGCATTGGCGGGGAGCGCGTATTTGGCAGGATCCGGTTTTGTATCCATGAAAACCCTGTTTATTGCGGCTCTTCCGGCGGGGCAAGGGGAATTCCCCACTTTTTCATATGCTTCCACACCGATGTGCGGCTGCGGCCCAGGCGCCTGGCCACCTCGGCCTTGTTCCATTCGCATTCCTGCAGCAGTTCCAGCAGCAGCTGCCGGGTGATTTTTTTCTGGGTCCGGGGCTTTTCCTGCATGGCCTCCGGTGGACGGGCGTTGTAGTATTCCATCTGGCGGATTTCCACTGGCAGGTCGAAAATGCCGATCTGGTCTCCGCCTGCCAGGACAAAAGCGTGTTCCATGGCGTTTTCGAGTTCCCGCACATTGCCCGGCCAGTTGTAGTCCATCATAATGCGTTTGGCATCCGGAGACAGGTCCTGAATCTGCTTGCCGGTCTTGCGGTTGAATTTTCCGATAAAATGCCGGATAAGCAGCGGGATGTCCTCACGCCGGCTCCTGAGCGGCGGCAGAAAAATGGGAAACACTTTTAAGCGGTAATACAGATCCTCGCGGAAGCTTCCGTCCTGCACAAGTTTATAGAGATCCTTGTGGGTGGCAGCAATAATCCGGATATCCACGTTGCGTTTGCGGGATTCGCCCACGCGTTCCACCTGTTTCTCCTGGATGGCGCGCAGCAGCTTGAGCTGAATAAAGGGGCTGATATCGCCGATTTCGTCCAGGAACATGCTGCCGCCGTCGGCTGCTTCGAACCTGCCGATGCGGTCTTTATGGGCGCCCGTGAACGCGCCGCGGGCGTGGCCGAAGAGTTCGCTCTCCAGCAGGGACTCCGTGAGGGCGCTGCAATTGACCGTTACAATCGGTCCCTGCCCCCTCTCGGAATTGTAGTGGATCGCACTGGCAACGAGCTCCTTGCCCGTTCCGGACTCCCCCTGGATCAGGATGGTCGCATCACTTTTGGCGGCCAGCCGGATGGAGTTGAATACTTCCTGCATGGCATGGCTTTTGCCGACGATATTGCCGAACTGGTAGACCTCCACCAGCCTGCGCTGGGCTTCTTCCGCTTTCTGGCGGGCCTGCATCAGTTCCGTGAGGTCGGTAACGGTTTCCACCACGCCAAGGCATTGTTCCTGTGCATTTTTGACGACCCGGGCGTTTTTGATGACGGATATGAATTGGCCGTTTTTATGCTGGAGCTGGCATTCCGTGGGATCCATAACGCCCTTTTTGAAGATTCCGCATTCGCTGATGCTGGAAGGGCAGGTCTGGTCAAAGCAGCGCGAGAAGTTGAGGAGCTTGCAGGGCTGGCCGAGCGCCTCATCCGGGGAATAGCCGGTGATCCTCTCCATTGCCGGGTTCCAGGCAGTAATGCGGCCCTCGGCATCAAGGGTGAAGACCCCCTCTGCCATGGAATCCAAAAGCCGCTCGGCAAACTGTTCGCTCCAGAAGTTCTGCTTGGTTTTCTGCATGGTCCTGTCTCTAACCGGTTGCGAAAAATCGCGGTGTATCGGAATCGGTATCCTTGTTACATAACGTTACTAATCGTTACGTATCCTGTCAAGCGCTGCGCCTGGTTCAGTAATGGTACGAGACGTTCAGGGAGCCATAGACCTGCGGATCATCCTGGCCGTCAAAGGCTTTGGTCTGGCATATGTAGGCCAGCACGGTCTTGAACGGACCTGTAATCATGCAGAGACCCCCTGCAAAGGTGCCCACGAGGGGTTTTTTATCAACGGAGTGGCTGTCCGTGAAGGTGTTGCCGTCCAGGAAGATGTCCTGCAGCACAACGCTGGCATTTGCGGAACAGAACACGTGCACCCCGAATCGGCGCTCATCCCTTTGGCAGTATTTCTCCTCGATTTCGGCATTAAAGCATGTTGCGGGCTGGATGGCAAAATTTCCGAAGTCATGGGGGAGATTCCAGCCATAGCGCAGCAGCAGGCCGGAGTTTATCGAGGTCAGCGCATTGCCCAGGTTGCCGCCCACATTGAAAATAATATCGCTGCCGACTCCCTCATAGTCGCCCTGCGTAAAAAACTTGCGCTTGTAGTCATAAACCAGTCCGAGCACCGGTTCATTTTTGAGTTGGTGGTCCCAGCCATTGGCCTCACTGCTGTTAAATACATCGTGGAAGGTGGACTGGATGTCTTCCGCCCCGGACTCCGGGCCGACGATGCCGGCGAAGAGCCCGACGGTATGCATGTAGTGCTCAAACCGCTTGTGGAAGCCCCATTCCACATACGTGATCCCCGCATAGGGACGGTCATCTTCTATCAGTTCGTGGGTGTCGATATCATCCGGTGTGTAGATGTTCTGGCCCGCCGAGAAGGTAAGTGCCTTCTCCCCCGGATCCGGGTCATCCCATCCGATTTTCCGGACTAGGGGGTACATCCATTTATGAAGCCATGCGTCCCCGGGCAGTGCAGACAATCCGTAGCGGCTCCAGGTGAGTTTGACGCCGCCTGTATATTGGCCGTCATCGCCTGCGATCGCGTCGTTTTCTATATAGACATTGAAGGTGCGATGATCCTGCTCCATGCAGGTTTTGTCCCGGGCAAGACCCGGATTTTTCCCCGCTGCCAGCACAAGCAAAAAAACGCCGGCAGGCAGCAGAAGGCGGACGGTTCGGGATGGACTGCGGAAAAAGTAGTTGAGTCTCATCGTCTCGCTCCTGTTTTTGTATTCGTTTTCGCAAAACGCTGCTGCGCTGTCTCCGTTGTGCCCTCCACCAAAGCAGTCGCAGCCGACTGGACTTATGCTTCCGCGGCATTGGGGGGTTTCAAAAATTTTACGTTTTTTTCGAATCAGTTTAAGACTAACTTCTGCGAAGCTTTCCTGCAAAAATTCTGCCATACGAAGGTGCAGCCGGAGGGATGCAAAAGCGGGCTGCAGAAAGGCCCCCGGGTATAGTTTGGAAGCGCTTCAGACGGAATTTCGGCCAAGGGCCTCTGCACAACGGCAGGCCAGCGGGCAATTCTGGCAGAGGGGGTGGTTTTTCCGGCATAGCCGGTTGCCCAGCTGCACGATCTGGGCGTGATAGTCCTTGAACAAGGCAACATCCGCCGGCAGCCGGTTCATAAAGAATTGCTGGTACTGCCGGTAGCCCCAACCGGCAGAGGCAGCACCCAGACGGGAAAAAATCCGGCGTGTATAGGCATCGATAACAAAGACCGGTTTTTCCGCGGCATAGAGAAGAATGGAATCCGAGGTTTCCTCGCCGAATCCTTTGAGGCGCAGGATTTTCCTGCGGAGACGGTTTGCATCCAGGGAAAACATGGAGGAGATATCCCCCCCGTACTCCTCTGCCACAAGGGCGGCAAAATTTTTCAGCCGCTCTGCCTTCTGGCGGTAAAAACGCGAAGACCGGATAAGGGGGGCCAGGATTTCGGCAGGGGTGGCATGAATGGCTGCAAGCGAGAGCAGCTGGTTGCTCTCGAGTTCCGCAACGGCCCTGCGGGCATTTCTCCAGGACACGTTCTGGGCCAGGACAGCCCCGATGATCACCTCTTCCGTGGAGTCGGCCGGCCACCAGCCCTGGTGGCCGTATGCCGCCCGGAGGGTTTCGTATATCGCCCGAAGCGCAGCGGTCTCCGTCATTTTCGCAAGTTTTCCTTTCCCCGCATGTGATGGCAGGATGTAGCATCTTTCATGGCTTGACACAACCCGCAATTGCCCATAGGGTTGCTCCAATCCAACGCCCCGGCGGAGCGGGGCGGCCCAACCTACAGCGCTTGCGTGAGACGGACCGGATGAATCAAACCCAGCATGTAGCGCACCCGTGGCGGATATTTGCCCTTGTGGCCGTCGGGGTGTTTATGTCCACCCTGGACAGCAGCATCGTCAATATTGCCCTTCCGGCGATCATGAAGGATTTGCGCGGCTCTTTCGCCAGCGTGGAATGGGTGGTGATGATCTATTTGCTCACTGTTTCGTCTCTGCTTTTAAGCTTTGGGCGGTTAAGCGATATTATCGGCCGCCGCAGAATCTATTGCGCGGGCTTTCTTCTTTTTGCCGGCGGTTCCTTTTTGTGCGGGCTTTCGCCGGCCGCGGGCTGGCTGATCGGTTTCCGGGCGATTCAGGGCGTCGGGGCGGCCATGCTCATGGCCTGCTCGCCGGCCGTGATTGTCGATATTTTCCCGGAGGCCGAGCGGGGGCGGGCACTTGGCATAATCGGAGCGGTGGTGGCTGTCGGGCTGACGGCGGGGCCGGCGCTTGGCGGCATTTTGATCCATTACATATCCTGGCGCGCCATTTTCTATTTGAACGTGCCCATCGGGGTTTGTGCCGCCCTGCTGGTTCTCCGCCTGTTTCGGAGCGAAACCCTGAATTTTTTCCGGCCCCAGCCCTTTGACTGGCGGGGAGCGGTTTTTCTTGCGCTTGCGCTGGCCGGTTTTCTCCTGGCGGTATCCCACGGCCATAAGTGGGGCGCCGTATCCTGGCCCACTATTGGCTCTGCCGCCCTTGCTCTCTGCAGCGGCGGCTTCTTTTTCCGCGCCGAGCTTCGGGGTGTCCGTCCGTTGATCGATTTTTCCCTGTTTCGCATTCGCCTTTTTGTTCTTCCGATCCTGGGCGCCGCCCTGATGTTTGCCAGTCTTTTCGCCATTGTTTTTTTGATGCCGTTTTATCTGGTCGATTACGGGGGTTACACGGAGCAGTTTGCGGGCTGGATCATGATTACGCCTTTTGTCTTTTTGTTCTTCATGGCTCCATTGGCCGGTGCGCTCTATGACCGGATCGGCTCCCGGCTCCTGTGTACAGTGGGCATGGGGCTGCTTTTTTTGTCTGAGCTGTCCCTGGTTACCCTGCCGGATACGGTGACAGTGCCCCCGGTGCTCTGGCGTCTCGCCCTGGCCGGAATCGGTACGGCCCTTTTCAGCTCCCCCAACACCTCGGCGGCCATGAACGCGGTGCCGCCTCCGCAGCGCGGTGTGGCTTCCGGGATGGTGGCAACAGCCCGCAATCTGGGCATGGTGGTGGGCATAGCGGTTGCGGGGGCGATATTTTACGGGGTGTTTCATGCACTAAGCGGCGGGCAGGGGCTGCAGCAGTATGGTCCCGCGCTGGCACCTGCTTTTCAAACAGCCTTTAACCGGGCCATGACAGCCGGAGCCGCTGCCGCTTTTTTCGGGATAGTGGTGGCTTTTCTGCGCGGCCGGGAGCCCGGGCAGGGCGGAGGTTCCGGATAAAAAACGAACAAGTGCTCGTTTTTGGATTGACACTGGTTGCGCGCCATTTTATAGTGACGTAGAGCCGAACACCCTAAATCCAAGGAGATGGCATATGGTTGATTTTTCCCTAGACGACAAAATTGCTGTGATCACAGGCGCAAGCCGCGGCATCGGAGAAGCCATCGCAGGGGCCCTGGCCGAACACGGCGCCCGCTGCATTCTGGTCAGCCGCAAGACAGAGGGGCTCGAGCAAGTGGCCGGCAAGATCTGCGAAAAGGGCGGCAAGGCCGAGACAATGGCCTGCCACGCCGGCTATCTGGAACAAATCAGCGCCCTGTTTGCAGGCGTTGAGGAAAAATACGGAAAGCTGGATATTCTTGTCAACAATGCAGCCACCAATCCGCACTTCGGGGAACTGATCACCGCGGAGGAGAGCCACTGGGACAAAATCATGGATGTAAACCTGAAGGGCCCTTTTTTCATGATTCAGAAAGCCGTGCCGCTGATGGAGGCGGCAGGCGGGGGGAGCATATTAAACGTCTCCTCCATAAACGGGGTCCAGCCGGCGCTCATGCAGGGAATCTACTCCATCTCCAAGGCGGGGATGATCTCCATGACAAAAGCCTATGCCAAGGAGCTTGCTTCCAGAAAAATCCGGGTCAACGCGCTGCTCCCGGGTTTTACGGAGACCAAGTTTTCCGAAGCGCTGTTGAGCAACGAGGAACTGCGCAGCTACATTCTGCAGCAGGTCCCCATGAGCCGGCCTGCGCAGCCGGAAGAGATGGCCGGGGCTGCGCTTTACCTGGTCTCAGAGGCGGCCTCCTATACCACGGGAAGCTGTGTTACCTGTGACGGCGGAATCCTTGCATAAGGAACAGAAATGAAGCCCCCATTTGCGATAATCGGTTGCGGCCGGGTGGGGACGGCGCTGGCCCGGGAACTGGCGGCCGCCGGATACCACCCGGCCGGATTCTACAGCAAAAGCCGCAAGTCTGCCGAACAGGCGGCAGTGGCCGCCGGCAGCGGCACCCGCGTGTGCGACAGTGCCCGGGAAGCAGCAAAAAGCGCGGCCCTGGTTTTTCTGACCACACCGGATCACCACATCAGCTCCACATGCCGGTTGATTGCCGGGCACGGAGGAATTCAAAAGGATGCAGCGGTGCTGCACTGCAGCGGTGCCCTATCTTCTGATCTGCTTGCCCCGGCAAGGGATGCGGGTGCCCATGCCGGCTCCATGCATCCGCTCCAAAGTTTTGCCGCTGCTGGCGGAAACAATCCGTTCACCGGCATAAAGGCGGCCATTGAGGGAGATAAGACGGCTGTGGACAAGGCCTGGCAGGTGGCGCTGGATCTCGGCGCCGAGCCGTTTGTCATCCGTACGGAGGGCAAAACCCTGTATCACGCCGCCGCAGTGGTGGCGTCCAATTACCTGGTTACGCTGCTGCGGCTCTCTTTTGACCTGCTGGCCGCCTCGGGCGTGCCGGAAGAAGAGGCCTACGGCGTGCTCTCTCCCCTGATCGGCGGAACGCTTTCCAATGTTGAGAAGGCGGGGATTCCGGATGCGCTGACCGGCCCCATCGCCAGGGGGGATGTGGACACCGTGGCCGATCATCTGGAGGCCATCCGGGGACTTTCTGCAGAGGCAGCCAGCCTGTATTGCCGGATGGGCCTTGCCACCGTTGCGGTGGCCGAGGCCAAGGGCAGCCTGGATCCGCAGGCCGCACAACGGCTGCGAACCCTGCTTGCACCGCCGCCCGCCTCTTCCTGAAGACCCCGCCGGCTCTTAAATCCGGTGCAGCTCCAGCGGATTTTCCCGCAGTTGCTGATTGGCCCTTTCCAGCTCACTCTCGTTGGAGATCACGGCAACCGCTGCGGCTCCTTTTTTCGAGCCGAAATAGGTCCGCGCGGTTTCCAGCACGCTTTGTTTGTCCAGCCGTACCAGTCTTTCCTTAAACCGGCGCCGGGTGTCATCGGAGAGGTTGATCAGCCTGCGGTAGAATGCCTTGGCAGCAGCCGGGCCCGGCGGATCCGGCCGGTCGATGTCCGCGCATACCTGAAGGATCGCCTCCTTGATGTTCTCGTCGCTGTAGTCGCCGCTGGTAATAAATTCCGCCGCAGCCTCGTATACCTTGAGGGTGTTGATGATCTGGGGATCCCTGTAGGAGCCGAAATAAAAGAGTCCGGTTTCCGGCTGGTAGGCGGCAAATCCACCGTAGGCGCCGCCTTTTTCCCGGATTTCGCGGTGCAGGAACATGGAGCGCAGGGCTTTGCTGATAACGGCGAGTACCGGGGCATCCGGGTGGTCCATGCGAACGGTGGGGAACACCCTGGCCACGAATGATACGGCGGAGGATGTGCTCCACCCCTCCCTGGGCATATCCCCGGGCAGGCGAAGGTAGGCGGGCGGATGGAAGTTCTTGGTCCAGGTTTTGTCAAGTTTTCGGGAAAGGGCGGCCACATGGCCGGCAGCCTCGTCCAGATCGGATTTTTCACCGATAAGGGCGGCCTTCATTTTGCCGCCGGTAAACAGCACGTCCCGGATCTGATGCAGCTTGTCGGCTATGGCGCGTAGCCGCTCGCCGGAGAGTTCGGCTGTCATTTCCTTGATGGTCTTTAGCTGGTGGATGCCGTGCCACTTTTCATTTAAGGCGGCGGACAGGGTAAAGCCCCTGGCGGCCAGGGAAATGGCATAGCGGTGCCCGTTTGCCACAACAGCGGATTCCATCTCCGCCCGGTATTCCATGAGAAGCCGCTTTAACAGCTCGGTATCCGGGAAGGCAACACCGGTCAGCAGCTCTCCGGCAAGGGCGAACATGCTGCTGGTGTTGCGGGAGAGGCATTTGGCATTAAAGGTCATGATGGGGAGGCAACTGGGCTCCGGCGGGTCGGTGAATCGGCTGCCGGCGTTGATTGACAGCGACATGCCGCCGGTATGCAGATCGGAAGAGCGTCGTGTAGGGAAAGAGTGTTCAGAGC
>CAZWNV010000071.1:0-13928 GCA_964635265.1 uncultured Desulfobacteraceae bacterium | reverse complement strand
CCGTGCTGCCTACGACTGGCTTGCAGAGATGCAGCTTGCAGACGGGAGCTGGTATGCCTCCTATCTGGACGGAAAGCCCCTCGACAAAACCCGCGAGACCAATCTTTCCAGTTATGTAGCGGTGGGAGTCCTGCACTATTATCTGATCAGCGGAGATAATGCCTTTCTCATACAAATGTGGCCCACCGTTCGCGCCGCCATAGATTTCGCCCTGGAGCTGCAGGCGCCAAGCGGAGAGATATACTGGGCCAAAAGCCCGGAGCTGGAGATCGATCCCATGGCCCTTCTGACGGGCTCGAGTTCCATTTACATGAGCCTGAAATGCGCGCTCTCCATTGCCGGCATCCTGGGAGAAGAAAGCCCGGAATGGAAGCAGGGGCTGCGCCGTCTGGGCGAGGCCATCTGCAACGGCTATCACCTTTTCAACATCGCCAAGTCCCGATATTCCATGGACTGGTTCTACCCCGTGCTCTCGGGCGCCGTGACCGGGGAAGCGGCCCGGGAGCGCATCGACCAGCAGTGGAAAAAATTCGTCGTGGAAGGAATGGGCGTGCTCTGTGTATCGGACCGGCCCTGGATCACCATCGCGGAAACCTGCGAACTGGTACTGGCCCTGGCAGCCACGGGAAGCCGCAAAATCGCCGGCATCGTGTTTAACTGGCTGAGCGAGCGCAAGTTTGAGGACGGCTCTTTCTGGTGCGGCTTTACCTACCCCGACATGGTCATCTGGCCGGAGGACAAAATCACCTGGACCAACGGCGTGGTCATTATGGCCGCAGATGCCCTGTACCAGCTGACGCCGGCTGCGGGCCTTTTCTTCCATGATTTCTGGAAATCCCCGGATGTTGCACAATATCTGAAATAAGACCCTGGCATTGCGAAAAGACCACCGGCCCTATTATCTGAAAAAAGCCTACCTCCGTTTCCAGCATGTCTACGCCAGACATTTTCTGGCTCCCCAGCTGGACCGGCTCGGAGCGGGCTATACCATAACCCAGCCCTGGAACATGGAGGTGTTCGGCTCCCGGATTACCATCGGCCAATACGCCAATATCCTGTGCACCGCGGACAAAAAGGTGCGTCTCACGGTCTGGCCGGAGGAGAAAGGCTCCGGGGCCATTGCCATCGGCGACTACTGCCTGATATGTCCGGGCGTTCGCATCAGCTCTGCCGGCGGGATCCGTATCGGCAGCAACACCATGCTGGCCAGTCAGGTCTATATCACCGACTCGGACTGGCACGGGATATACAACCGCATCTGGACTACAGGCCCGGCAAAGCCGGTTTCCATAGCGGACAATGTGTGGATCGGCGACTCCGCCATTGTCTGCAAAAACGTCGCCATCGGCCAGAACAGCATCATCGGCGCCGGCTCCGTGGTGGTCCACTCCATTCCGGCAAACAGCATTGCCGTGGGAAACCCGGCCCGGGTGGTAAAACAGCTGGACCCTCAGGAGCCGTTTGCCAAGCGTTCGGAATGGTTTGCCGATCCGGAAATCCTGAAAGCGGACATCGACGCCATAGACCGGGAAAATCTGAAGGGAAACTCCATTTTCCACTGGCTCCGCACCCTTGTGTTCCCTGGCCCCTCTGATTAGAACCCCTTGCCTCCGCCCGAAAACTATCTTAATATGGAAAAAAGCCTTTCCAACAGATAGAGCAGGCAAAGGAAATACAATCCAATGGCACAGGAAAACGATATCGTGCTCATCTATTATGAGGACCAGCCGGCGGGTTTTGCCCGTATCGAGGCCATCTCCCCGGATGTGAAAAAGGACTGGTACCACGTAAAAATGCTCCTGCTCCAGGTCCCCCTCCAGACGGTAACCTGGATTCTGCGGGATGTGTATATAAACGGCGAGGAGTTTACCATGGGCGGCAACCGTCTGCGGCTGGAAAAAATCGAGGCCCCGCCGGAAGAAGAGCCGGAACCGTCCGGGCAAAGCCGGGAGGAACAGCAGCAGCAGGAGGAACAGAGCCCGGAAAGCCGGAGCGAAGGCGAGGCAAAGGTGGTCTCCTTCCGGGACCGGCAGCCCAAAAAGGACAAATGACAGCAGGCCCCGCAGCCCCCATCATCATATCCGCATCCCGGCGTACCGACATCCCGGCATTTTACATGGACTGGTTCATGGACTCCATCGCAAAGGGCTCCTTTGCGGTAAAGAACCCCTACAACCGGCGGCTGTTCCATGTTGCCGCAACACCCGCAGATGTTCACACAATAGTCTTCTGGTCCAAAAATTTCCGGCCTTTTCTGGATAAGGGCTGCGGCGAGATCCTGCTGCGCCGGGGCTACCACCTGTTTTTCAATTTCACCATAAACTCGCGATCTTCCTGGCTCGAGCCCGGCATCCCGCCGCTTGAGTCCCGCCTGCAAACACTTGCCGGGCTCTGCAGGCGTTTCGGGCCGCAATGCATTAACTGGAGATTTGATCCTGTTTGCGTTTTCCGCCCGCCCGGCCAAGGCATCCAGGACAACCTGGCGGATTTCCCTGCTATTGCCGAATCCGCAGCATCCATGGGGATCCGCCGCTGCATCACCAGCTTTATGGACCATTACGCAAAAATCGAAAAGCGTACAGCCAGACTGCCCGGCTTTTCCTTTCATGATCCGCCGCTGGAGGAAAAGGTCCGCATCATCCGGTGGATGGAGGAAGTCCTCGCGCCCCTGGGCATTGACCTGTTTACCTGCTGCGAAAGCCGGGTGCTCGCCGCGCTCGGCCCGGATACCGGTGTGCGGGCAAGCGCCTGCATATCGGGCAGGCTTTTGCGGGAGCTGTTCGGGGGCAATGTTTCCCTGCGCAGGGACTGCGGCCAGCGGGTCAAACAGGGATGCGGGTGCACGGTCTCCAAAGACATCGGCTCCTACACCGACCAGCCCTGTCAGCATAACTGCCTGTTCTGCTATGCCAATCCCTGTCTGCAGCCGGCCGGGGAGGCAGGCAGGGCATGAGAATCGGCACGGTCACCCTTTCTTCTCCCCTGATTCTGGCTCCTATGGCCGGAATTACCCACATGCCTTTCCGCGTGTATGCCAGAGAGGCCGGATGCGGGCTGGTCTGCAGCGAAATGATCAGTTCCAACGGCCTTTACTACGGCTCCGAAGAGAGCTGGAACATGCTGGCCATGAGCGAGGCCGAACGCCCCCTTGCCGTGCAGCTGTTCGGCCAGCACCCGGAAATCATGGCCTGGGCCGCCGAGCAGGTACAGGCGCGAGGGGCGGATATCATTGACATCAATTGCGGCTGCGCTGTCAAAAAGGTGCTCCGCAACGGGGCGGGGGCAGCCCTGATGAAGGAGCCAAAGCAGGCCGCCGCCATTTTCCGCTCGGTAAGGGATGCCCTCCGCATCCCCCTGACGGTGAAAATGCGCTCCGGCTGGGAACCCTCCGGCAGCCATGCCCTGGAAATTGCCCGCATTGCCGAGAACTGCGGGGCGGATGCGGTCACGCTCCATCCCAGGACAGCCAGGCAGGGGTTTGCGGGGAAGGCAAACTGGCATCTCATCCGGGAAATCAAGCAAAGCCTTGCCATTCCCGTGATCGGCAGCGGAGATATCAAGAGAGCCTCTGATGTGCCGGCCATGCTGGAAGCAACCGGCTGCGACGGGGCGATGATCGGGCGGGCGGCCATCGGCAACCCCTGGATCTTCGCTCAAGCGCGGGCCGCCCTGGAAGAGGAGCCGATTCCCCGGGTTCCCGCTGCGGAGCGTTTTGCCCTGATGCGGCGCTACCTCGCGGAAAGTGCCGCGCTATTTGGCGAAGAGAGGGCCTGCCGCATGATGCGCAGCAGGCTGGGCTGGTTTTCCAAAAAACTGCCCGCAAGTACCGAGTTCCGCCGAAAACTCACCGCCATCACCGATATCCGGGATGCCGAAGCGCTGATAGACGCCTATGAGCAAAGCCTTGCGGAATTGATGGCAACAGGGGACGAAAGCCGGGATACCGATGGCGGCGGGCTCTTTGCCCCCCGCTTCAAGACGACTTCCTAGACAGCATGTGCCTGGCCGTCTCCACGATATTGTCCGCTGTGTAGCCGAACTTCTCCTGCAGCACGGGCCCGGGTGCGGAGGCGCCGAAGCGCTGCATGGCGATCACTGCTCCCTCTGCACCGACCCAGCGCTCCCAGCCCATGGAAATCCCGGCTTCCACCGCAATGCGGCAGCCAGTCTGCGGTGGCAGCACCGCATCCCTGTAGTCTTCGGGCATCTGCGCAAACAGTTCCCAGCTTGGCATGTTCACCACCCGGGCGGCGATGTTTTGCTCCGCAAGTTTTTGGCAGGCCTGCAGGCAGATATGCACCTCGGAGCCGGTGCCGATCAGGATGACATCAGGGGTGCGCTCCGCATCGAGGAGCACGTAGGCGCCTTTCTCCAGGTTTTCGGCCCCCGCACAGCGGGACCTGTCTATAACCGGCAGCTTCTGCCGGCTTAACACAAGGGCAACAGGCGAGTTTTCACTTTTCAGGGCACATCTCCAGGCAGCCGCGGTTTCATTGGCGTCAGCCGGCCGAATAACCGTAAGGTTGGGAATGGCCCGCAATGATGCCAAGTGTTCTATGGGCTGATGCGTGGGGCCGTCCTCGCCGACGGAGATGCTGTCATGGGAGAAAATATAGATAACGGGCTGCTTCATCAATGCCGCAAGGCGCATCGCCGGGCGCATGTAGTCGGCAAAGACCAGAAAGGTGGCTGCATAAGGACGCAGTCCGCCGTGGAGGATCAGGCCGTTTACAATGGCGCCCATGGCATGCTCGCGCACCCCGAAGCTGATGTTTCGGCCCGCCGGACTGTTTTTCTGGAAAGCCGCAGAGGCGTCAATGATGCTTTTGTTCGAGGGGGCCAGGTCCGCTGAACCCCCGATAAGTCCGGGGATTTTGTCGGCAATGGCATTTATGACCGCACCAGAGGCCTTGCGGGTGGCAATTTTTTCACCGCCGGCGGCAAACTCCGGGATATCCGCATCCCAGTCCGCGGCCAGCCCGCGCTGCTGCATATCCCTGTAGATTGCGGCCAGCCCGGGAAACTCCTTTTCATAGGCGGCAAAGGCCTTTTGCCACTTTGCCTGCAGGGCATCCCCCGCTTCACCTGCGGCTCGGCAGTGTTGATACACTGCATCCGGCACACAGAAGCACTGATCCTGGGGGCAGCCCAGGCATTTCTTGGTCAGCGCCACTTCTTCGCCGCCCAGGGGAGCTCCGTGGGAATCTGCTGATCCTTGTTTGTTGGGGCTTCCATAGGCGATATGGGTGTGCAGAATGATAAGACTGGGCCTGGCGGTCTCCCGGCGGGCCTGGTCTATGGCCTGGTCTATGGCATCCAGATCGTTTCCGTCGGCGAGCGCGAGCACCTGCCAGTTGCACGCTTTGAACCGCGCCTCCACGTCTTCGGTGAAGGTGAGGTCGGTGCTTCCCTCGATGGAGATGTCATTGTCGTCATAGAGGCAGATGAGTTTGCCGAGACCCATATGACCCGCAAGAGATGCGGCCTCGTAGGAAATACCTTCCATGAGATCCCCGTCGCCGCACATAACATAGGTGTAATGGTCGATGATCTCTCTTGCCGGCTGGTTGAACCGGCTTTGCAGGTGCCGCTCCGCCATTGCCATGCCCACAGCATTGGCGATTCCCTGACCAAGCGGCCCAGTTGTAGTCTCCACCCCCGGCGTAATCCGATACTCGGGATGGCCCGGCGTAATGCTGCGCCACTGCCGGAAGTCCTGGATATCCTCCATCTGCAATTCATATCCGAACAAATGCAGCAGGCTGTAGAGCAGCATGGAGGCATGGCCCGCAGACAGAACAAAGCGGTCCCTGTCGCTCCATTCGGGATTTTTGGGGCTGTGCCGCAGATGATTCTTCCAGAGCACGTATGCAGCCGGGGCCATGCTCATGGGAGCACCGGGATGGCCGGAGGCTGCTTTTTCGATGGCATCAATGGAGAGGGTACGGATGGTGTTCACGCACAGTGTGTCCAGGTCGGCCCGTGTGCCGCCGAGAGATTCTTTCATCATTGCCAGGCTCCTTTTGCAACGTGATGGCTTTTTGCAACTGCAGTCATAGGGCTCTCAAAAATTCCGGCTTCAGGGAAACCGTTCCCTCAAGGGCGGAATCAAGAAGCTGTATCGTCTTCTCCTTGTCCTCCGGCAGTTTTGCGCGGACAGGCAGATAATTGGATGCGTGATTGGCGTGAAACAGACCGTTGGAAAGCTCTGTACGGGCAAACATGGTACGCAGTTCCGAGAGCATTTCCGGGGCCCCGAGCAGCTCGAACCGGCCGGCTTCATAATCCTCGTACAAGGGCGTGCCGGGAATCAGCATGAGGCTCAGCGCACCCACGTATTCGGGATCCATGGCCGAAAGTACCCGGCCGGTTTCCTCGGCATGCACACGGGAGCGCTCCCGGCCGGCAAGGCCCAGCAGAACCGTAACAGAGAGCTGGATGCCGGCAGCACGGATTTTTCTGCCCATATCGATCATGGTTCGGGAGGAGGCGCCCTTGTTGACGTTTTTCAGGGTCACGTCGTCTCCGGACTCCACACCCATATAGGCGATTTTCAGTCCGTGGCGCCGGAGTTCGGCCAGCTCCTCATCGCTTTTCATTTTAATGCCCTTGGTATTGGCGTAGATGCCTACCCTACGGATCCAGGGAAGCCGGTTTTCGATTTCCTGCAGGATCCTGAGCAGCCGCTTCTGGGGCACGATCAGGGCATCGCCGTCGCAGATAAACAGGCGATCCTGATTTCTGCAATATCTGGCGGCAAAATCAATATCCTCCATGATGACCGCATCGGGCTTGATTTTGAACCGCTCGCCTTTATAGGTGCCGCAGAAGCTGCACTTATTATGCGAGCATCCCACCGTTACCTGCAGCAGGATGCTGTTGGCCTCGCTGGGAGGGCGGATGATGTTGCCTTCATAGTGCATATGAACACTCCTTTTGCAGCGGCCGCCGGGTACGGCCTGACCGCTTGTGGAACCATTGCTGCAGCGGTGTATGGAAATACCGCCTGAAAAACCTGAAAATAAGCACGGTGCTCCGGAATTCAAGCAAGGTCTCTTTTAGCCCAACCGGTCCGGCCGATGCAACCCTTTTTCCAAGGCCGGCCAAAAAGCCTGCACACCGCCGCCTGACAAAAAAACTCCCTGGAGAAACACTGTTCAGGGAGTGTTGACAGCTTCGAAAACAAAGGGGATGCGGCGGCTAGCTCTCCTCCTGCACCCTTTGCAGGCGACTGCTTATGGAAACCGGGTAGCCGGCCGCAGCACGGAGGTCCTTATATCTCTCCGGAAGACATTCCAGATTTTGCTCCACGCGGCTGCGGATCTCGTCCAGACCCGGATCCGCAACACGCCTTACCCCTTCTTCCAGAACCGTTTCCAAAAGAGGCTCTGTATTTTCGGGAACCGGCTCCTGCTTTACGCCGATAATATCCTCCACACAGCCTCCCTGTCTGTCGCTTCTGCGAAACACCTGTTTTTCGCCGGCGAGATTGGCTTTTCCGGTGCTCAGCTTGCGGATGTTGCGGCCGCGGAAGTGCACCATCTTGTAGACGATATCAAAATAGGGCGCATCCGCCGACACGCCCATCTTGGTGCCTACGCCAAAGGCGTCAATGCAGGCGCCCGCTTCCAGGACCCCGGCGATTTTGTGCTCATCAAAGCCGCTGGAGGCAAAAATCTTTACTCCCGGAAGACCGGCCTCATCGAAGACTTCGCGCACCCGCCGGCTCAGATCGACCATGTCCCCCGAGTCCAGGCGTACACCGATCATCCGCTCCCCCCGGTCCGCCATTTCCCTGGCCACTTGTGCAGCATTTCTGGCTCCCTGGATCGTGTCATAAGTATCGATCAGGAGCACGGAATTTCCGGGATAGCTTTCCACAAAGGCCCTGAAAGCCTCTATCTCGGAATCAAAGGCGGTGACAAAGGAATGGGCCATGGTACCGGAAACCGGAATGCCGTAAAGCCGCCCGGCCAGAACATTGCTGGTACCCGCAAATCCAGCCAGGTAAGAACTTCTGGCAACCTTCAGGGAGGCTTCCCCGCCCTGGGTGCGGCGGGCGGAAAAATCGATCAGCGCCCTGCCCCCGGCCGCATGCATACAGCGGGCCGCCTTGGTGGCGATCAGGCTTTGAAAGCCGATGATGTTTAAAAGCAGCGTCTCCAGGAGCTGTGCCTGGATCAGGGGAGCCCTGACCTCAACGACGGGCTCATCCTTGAAAAAAACCGTACCCTCCGGCATGGCCCGGAGTTCCCCGGTAAAGCGAAACTCCTGCAAATAGGACAAAAACCGGGAAGTGAACTGCCCCGTGGATTCCAGGTAAGCCAGATCCGCCTCCGAGAACCGAAAATCCTCCAGTTCGGCCAGGGCGTCCGCCAGCCCGGCGGCGATAAAGAATTTGCGGTCTGCGGGGTAATCCCGGACAAAGAGGGAAAAAGCGGCCTCCTCCGTAATCCCGTGCTCGAAATAGCCCGCCGCCATTGTCAGTTCATAGAGATCGACAAAAAGAGGGCCGTATCGCGGCAAATGCGTCATAAGCTGTATGCTCCGAGCTCGTTGAGGTTGCAGAAAAAACGGTGCCAAGCGCCTGATGCGAGCACAAGAATTTGACAAGGCGCTTGATTTCGCATACACCTGCTAAAAACTATAATGAAATACCGGCCCTATAGCAACAGGGAATCCAAACCGCTTTGCCCGGACCGGAGGAAAGAACGCATGGAGCAGCAGGATAACTACCAAGCCCCCTACAGCACCCTCTCGCCTGCAAGTATACGGACCAATGTACTGCGGGTCCTGGATTATGATTACAAAGACCGGCGCGATATCGAAATCACCATCGAGCACCCGGAATTTACATCCGTATGCCCCATGACCGGACTGCCGGACACGGGAACCATTACCATCATCTATGTGCCGGACCAAAGCATCGTGGAGCTCAAGTCCCTGAAGTACTATCTGCTGCAGTACCGCAATGTTGGCATTTTTTATGAGAACGTGGTCAACCGCATCCTCGACGACCTTACAGGGAAACTGAAGCCAAAGTCCATGCAGGTAAAAGGAGAATTCAGCGCCCGCGGGGGAATTACTTCCAGGGTGGAAGCGGTATACGAAGAAGGATAAAAAGCCTCGGGCAATGGGTTTTCAGCGACAGCGAATCAACAGGCGGGTGATTGAGGACCTCAAAACACGATCCACCGTCGGCATGTATTTCTACATCGCCGTAACCGTTGCCGTACTGTCCGTGGATGGGTTCTACCGCCGCCACCCCGGCTTCTCCCTTACTTTCCTGAGCGCGATGTCCCTTGTTGCCATCTTCCGGATCGTGCACTCCCATTTTTTTGCCAAACTGGAAAAAATCCACAAAAAAGGCAACTATTGCGCCTTTTTTGCCAGCGTATACGCCACGGCTCTGACCTGGGGCTCAGGGTTTGTCTACTTCATGCTGCTCCCCGGAGAACTGTTTTCGAAAATGATCATGCTGGCAAGCACAGTGGGCCTGGATGCCGGAGGCGTGGTGGCCTTTATTCCCTCCCGGCGCACCAGCATCGGCTACAACCTGCTCACCCTCTGCCCGGCCGGCCTGATCCTGCTGTATCAGGGGGTACACCTGCCAATTGCCTTTTTGATCTTTTTATATGCAGCCTACATGACCCTGGTGGCCTACAGAGGCAACCGGGAATACTGGGATGCACTTGAAAACGAGCATTTGCTCAAAATCCAGTCCCAGGAGATCCAGAAGATCAGCCGGACCGACATTCTCACCGGCCTCTACAACAGGCGCTACTTTGACGAGATCTTTACCCTCAACTGGAAGCAGGCCGCGCGAAATGCCACCAGACTTGCTGTTATCATATGTGATATCGATCACTTCAAACGCATCAACGACACATACGGCCATCTTGCCGGAGATGAATTCTTAAAGCAGACCGCCCGGGTTTTCTCCCGCACATTCAAACGAGACACGGATTTTATTGCCCGCTACGGAGGCGAAGAGTTCGTGGTTCTGCTGACGGGGCTGACGGAGCCGGAGGCCGCAGGTTTTGCCGAAAAAATCAAGCGGGAAATCGAAGAGATGGAAGTGCATTTCCAAAACCAGGTCATCCGGGCAAGCATCAGCCTGGGGCTGTCCTGCTGCATCCCGAGCATGGAAGACAGCCGGGATATGCTCCTGGAAAAAGCGGACAAGGCCCTCTACAGAGCCAAAAACAGCGGAAGAAACCAAGTGGTCAGCAGCAGCGGATAAACCAGGCGGATCCGGGCCGGGCCGGGCCGGCCTTTGAAAGGCAGAGCAAAATAGAGCGATTGCTCGTTTTTTATTGACAAAGCCCTGCACTCCGGATAAAACTCTCCCTATACACAGCAAACACCGTTACAGCGTTTCCCGGCGGCAGTGCCCGGCAAAACCCTGCCAAACAAAACGGGAGTATTATGCAAACCGCCCCTGATCCGATGCATTCGTTCCGGTTCGATGAATTCCGGCAGATGGCTCTTGTTTCCATGGAGGAAATCTGCCGCGAGACATTCCGGGAAAACCAGGCTTCCATCAAGACCAAAAAGGAGACCGTGGCCGTCCGGAACTTGACCAATATATTCAATACCACCTTACAGCTCTCCAATGAAAAGGGGTTTCACACCATGAGCCTGCGGGACCTGAGCCAGGCTTCGGGACTCAGCATGGGAGCGCTCTACTCTTATTTTACAAGCAAGGAGGAGCTGCTGGAGATGATCCAGAACCAGGGACGACGGCTTACCCAGCGGGTGCTGCGCCAGCAGATCGAGCCGGTGGAAGCCGTGGACAAAAAGCTGCAAACCGCCATTCGCACCCATCTCTACCTGACAGAGGTCATGCACCCCTGGTTTTATTTTTCCTTCATGGAAACCAAGAACCTGGACAAAACCCAGCAGAAAAAATCCATCGAAGGCGAGCTTGCCTCCGAGCAGATCTATAGCGAAATCCTGCAGGAAGGGCTTGAAAAAGCCGTTTTCTCCGTGGAGAAGCCGGTACTGACGGCCACGGTAATCAAGGCCATGATGCAGGACTGGTATCTGAAACGCTGGAAGTACAGCCGCCGGTCCATATCAGTGGACGAGTACGCCGATTTTGTCATTTCTGTCGTGGAATCCATTGTCATGCCCAATCCCCGAAGGAGTTGCTGATGCGCCCGGTTGACCAGCCCACCGATATCCGCAGCGGCGAAGAACTCGATCAGGAAGCGGTGGAGAATTTTTTGAAGCAGTCCATTCCCGGGCTTTCCGGGGAACTGGAAATTCTGCAGTTTCCAAGCGGCTTCTCCAACCTCACCTATCTGATCCGCGTAGGCGACAGGGAGATGGTGCTGCGCCGTCCGCCTTTCGGCCGAAAAGCCAAGAGCGCCCATGACATGGGCCGGGAATACCGGATTCTCAAAGCCCTCTACCCGGTTTTCCCTTACTGCCCAAAGCCCCTGGCCTATACAGAGGATGAGAGCATCATGGGATGCCCCTTCTACGTTATGGAGCGAATCTGCGGCACCATTCTGCGCAAAGAGCTGCCTGAGCAAATGCGGCTTCCAAGGGCCGATGCGCGCAGCCTGTGCGAGAACATGATTGCCCTGCATGTGCGTCTGCATTCACTGGACTATGAGGCCGCGGGCCTTGCCGATCTCGGCAGGCCCCAAGGCTACGTCCACCGCCAGGTGCAGGGCTGGTGCAAGCGCTACCGGGACGCACGCACCCCGGATGTGCCGGATTTTGAGCCCGTCATGCAATGGCTGGAGGCCAACCGGCCGGAGGAATCCGAAAATTCCTGCATCATCCATAACGACTACAAACTGGACAACCTGGTGTTAAACCCGGACAACCCCGTGGAGATCATCGGCATCCTGGACTGGGAGATGGCCACTTTGGGCGATCCCTTGATGGACCTGGGCGCCTCTCTGGCCTATTGGATTGAAGCGGAGGATCCCGAAGAAATGCAGCTGGTGCGCCTGATGCCAACCACCTGCGATGGCATGATGAGCCGGCGGGAACTGGTGGACTGCTACGCGGAAAAATCGGGAATTGCCATCCCGGACTTTACCTTCTATTACTGCTTTGGCCTGTTTCGACTGGCGGGCATCAGCCAGCAGATCTACTACCGCTATTACCACGGGCAGACCCGGGACAAGCGCTTTCTCCAATTGGGCTACGTGGTGGGCATCCTGGAGAAGGCCGCCCGGCAGGTGCTGGATTCCGGCCGGATTTAAACCGGCTGCAGGGGCCGCCCGCCTCAATCGCCGGCGGGGATAAAATCATGGATATCGAGAATCGCGCTCACATCCACCCCGCAGGCCTCGATATTCTCCCGCCCGTTTTGCTCACAACGATCCAGAAGCGCAATGACCCCGGCTATTTCGAGCCCGTAGTCCCGCGCAGCGGACACGGCTTTGATCGTGGATCCGCCGGTGGTAACCACGTCCTCAACAATAACAACCCGCGCACCGGGCTGGATGCATCCCTCGATCGGCAGCCGCAGGCCGTGGGCCTTGGGTTCTTTGCGAACGGAAAACGCCTCGATAGGGTTTCCGGCCAGCGCCGAGGTATAGGCAACGGATATGGCAATGGGGTCTGCGCCCATGGTCAGGCCGCCGATTCCTGCCGGGGCCAGGCCCAGTTCATGAATCCTGTCATAGATCAGGCGGCCGATCAGCACAAGACTCTGCGGGTAGTAGGTGACAGCCTTGAGGTTAAAATAAAAACAGCTTTTCCGGCCGGACGCCAGTGTAAAAACGGGCTCCCGGCTGTATTGAAAGGAACGCTGCTGTACCAGTGCAATGAGTTGCTCTCTCTGGCTCATGGACCTTTTTCCCTTTTCCTGCTGGCACCCATGGATCCCGCAATAAAAGGATCCGGCAATAAAAAGCCGGCCCCCTTTTTGTCCGCGAGAGCCGGCCCGTTACTCATAAGTGGCGGAGAGAGAGCCCGCCTACACGCCGTTACAACCTGTTCTAACCTGTCTTATTAAATAACCCAAATTACAAGAAATAAACTTCATTCCAATAAAAAACTTGACACTATCTGTTACAATCTGTATCCGTTAATTACCTTGTTTTTGGTTACACGGTTGGATACACAAAATATTCGATTCCCACATCGACAAAAAAAGTGACCCATCAAACATCGCCATTATTGGTCACACAGTTGGTGCCAAAGATGGCTATACGCAAAAGGGGGTGCAGATGCCGAAAATTGCTAAGGAATTATCAGCGCTCGACGTTAAGCGCATCAACAAACCAGGCCGCCATGCAGTTGGATATATAAACGGCCTTTGCCTCAATGTCAAGGACAGTGGAGCAAAATCCTGGATGCTTCGGATCATAATCGGAGATAAGCGCCGAGCTATTGGTCTGGGCAGCTATCCAGAGGTATCGCTCAAAAAGGCCCGTGAAAAAGCCGTGGCAACAAAAGAAATTATCGAGCAGGGCATTGACCCTATCGAGCAAAAAAAAGCCGAAAAAGAAGCTCTCAGGAAGTCACAGACGCAAAAAATGACATTTGCCGAGGCCGCCCGCCGATGCCATGAAAGAAAGCAGGTTGAATTTAAGAACGAGAAGCACGCTCGCCAATGGATCAGCACCATCGAACGTTATGCCTTCCCTGTCATTGGTGACATGCCTGTATCTGATATTGACCTGCCCCAAATTGTAGCCGTCCTTGAGCCGATATGGAATGAAAAAACCGAGACTGCTTCCCGGCTCCGGCAAAGGTTGGAGCAGGTTTTGACCTGGGCCACCGTCAGCGGCTATCGCTCAGGAGACAATCCGGCCAGGTGGCGTGGTCACTTAGATGCAGTGCTGCCGAAACCGGGTAAGCTGAAAAAGCAAAACCACCACGCCGCCCGGCCGTGGCGTGAAATCGGCGCATTTATGCAGGCGCTTCAGAAAAAGCGAGGTATGGCCGCCCGCTGCCTG
>CAZWNV010000070.1:0-14081 GCA_964635265.1 uncultured Desulfobacteraceae bacterium | reverse complement strand
CGCGCCCGTTTCTCTCGTTGGTCTTGATGGTAATCACTCCCATGCCGCCCCGCCGTTGCACCGGATATTCATCAATGGCGGTGCGCTTGCCGTATCCCTTCTCCGTGGCGGTAAAAAGCGTCTGGCCGTGTGTGAGGACCTCCATGCCCACAAGCTGGTCCCCCCCGGACAGCTTCATGCCGCGGACGCCCTGGGCAATGCGCCCTGTCGGCCGCACATCGGATTCATGAAAACGGATGGATTTGCCGAACAGCGAACACAAAAAGACGTTCCGGGTGCCGTCGGTGATGCGAACGGCCATCAGTTCATCGCCTTCCATGAGCCTTACCGCAATCAGGCCGCCGGATCGGGGCCGGGAAAACTCCATGATGTCGGTCTTCTTGATCACACCCTGCCGGGTGGCCATCAGGATATGCTGGCCGGGTTCAAAACCGGGCACCGCCAGCACCGTGGTCAGTTTTTCCTCGGGCTTGAAATTGAGCAGGTTGACCACTGCCTTGCCCCGGCTGGTGCGTCCGCTCTGCGGAATGTCATAGACCTTGCACCAGTACACCCGGCCCTGGTTGGTAAAAAACATGAATGTATGGTGGGTGGAGGCCACAAAGAGATGTTCGACGAAATCCTCGTCCTTCGTCCCCATCCCCGTCTTTCCCTTGCCTCCCCGGCGCTGCTGCCGGTAAAGGGTGATGGGATTGCGCTTGATATAGCCGCTGTTGGTGATGGTGACCACCATATCCTCCTCGGCGATCATATCCTCCAGGGAGATTTCCCGGGTTTCGGAGACAATCCTGGTGCGGCGCTCATCGCCGAAGCTCTCCTGAATCTCGCTCAACTCGTCTTTTATAAGGCCCAGAATAATGCGCTCGGAGGAGAGAATCTCCTTGAAACGGGCAATATCCTTTAAGATATCGGCATGCTCCTGCTTGATCTTGTCGCGTTCGAGGCCGGTCAGGCGCTGCAGCCGCATATCCAGAATCGCCTGGGCCTGGACCTGGGTCAGCGAAAAACGGTCCATGAGCTGCCCCCTGGCGTCATCGGGGGAAGCGCTGTGGCGAATCAGGGCCACCACCTCATCGAGATTGTCCAAAGCGATGATCAGGCCTTCCAGTACATGGGCCCGGGCTTCGGCCTTGGCCAGATCATAGCGGGTGCGGCGGATGATAATATCCTTGCGGTGGACGATGAAATACTCAAGGATTTCCTTGAGATTGAGCATTTCCGGACGCTTGTTGACCACCGCAAGCAAAATGATCCCAAAGTTGCTCTCCAGCGGCGTATGCTTGTAGAGCTGATTCAGCACCACTTCCGCTACCTGCTCGCGTTTGAGCCCCACAGCTACGCGTATGCCCTCCTTGTCGGATTCATCCCGGACATAGCGGACGCCCTCGAGGTGCTTGTTTTTCACCAGATCCGCAATTTTTTCGATCAGCGTGGCCTTGTTGACCAAATACGGAATCTCGCGGATAACAATGGTCTGCGCCTTGGTTTTTCTCTCGGTTTCGATTTCGATGCGCCCGCGGATCCGAATTTTTCCGCGGCCGGTGGTATAGGCGCTATGAATGCCCTGAGTGCCGTAGATAATGCCCCCGGTAGGAAAATCCGGACCCGGCAGATAGGAAACCAGCTCTTCACAGCTGAGATCCGGATTGTCAATCAGGGCCTTTATGGCTTCGCTCAGCTCATTGATGTTATGCGGCGGAATGTTGGTGGCCATCCCCACGGCGATGCCGGAGGAACCGTTCAACAGCAGCGAGGGGATCTTTGCCGGCAGTACCTGCGGCTCCTGCAGGGTTTCGTCGTAATTTAGCTGGTGATCGACGGTTTCCTTGTCAATATCCTCGAGCATCTGGTGGGCCAGCCGCATCATGCGCACTTCCGTATAACGCATGGCAGCGGGCGGATCGCCGTCGATGGAGCCGAAGTTGCCCTGGCCGTCGACCATGGGATAGCGCAATGTAAAGCTCTGCGCCATCCGCACCAGGGCATCGTAGACAGCGGAGTCGCCGTGGGGATGATATTTTCCGATCACATCCCCCACGATTCGCGCGGATTTTTTATACGGCCGGTTCCAGTCGTTTTTCAGTTCGCGCATGGCGAAAAGAATCCGCCGATGCACCGGTTTTAGTCCGTCCCGCACATCGGGAAGGGCTCTGCCGATGATAACGCTCATGGCATAGTCCAGGTAGGACTGCCGCATCTCCCGCTCGAGACTGATTTCAGGCAGGTTGGTCTCCATTCAGAAAAATTTGCTCCAGTTTTGTATGGCCGTGCAGCGCGGGCTTACTCGATCTTGATGCCCTCCCTGAAGGCGAAGCCCAGGGCGGCAAAGCCCAGTATGATCTCGAAGACAAACATGGCGGGAAAACTCTCAAAAATCGCGTATACGATGCCCCCGCCGACAATCACCGGAATGCCGAATAAGACCAGTGTGCCCAGAATTCTAGCGATTCTCATGGTGTGCTCTCCTCTAGACGAAAATACAGTCCGTTCTCACCGTTCACGCCTCAACCATCATGGCCATGCCCATTCCCCCGCCGATGCACATGGAGATCAGCCCGGAGGAAAGATTTCTGCGCTTCATCGAGTACAGGCAGGTCACAGTCTGCCGTGCGCCGGTGCAGCCGATGGGGTGGCCCAGGGAAATACCGCTTCCCACGGGATTGGGCTGCTCATAAGGCAGATCCAGTTCCCGCATGCAGGCAATGGCCTGGGCGGCAAAGGCCTCGTTTAATTCAATGGTATCGATGTTTTTGAGCTCTGCCCCGGTTTTCTTGAGGACCTTGCGAATTGCGGGGATGGGGCCCAGGCCCATGTAGGCGGGATCCACGCCGCCGCTGGCAAAAGCCTTGATCCGGGCCATCGGCTCAAGGCCCATTTCTTTGGCCTTTTGCGCGCTCATAAGGACAACAGCCGCTCCCCCGTCATTGACGCCGGAGGCATTGCCGGCGGTCACATACCCGTCTTTTTTAAACACCGGCTTTAATTTCTCCATCTTCTCCATGCTGGTTTCCATGGGACGCTCATCGGTATCCACCACCACGTCCCCCTTGCGGGTCTTAATTGTGACCGGAACGATCTCTTCCCGGAAAAGCCCTTCTTTGATGGCGGCAAGAGCGCGGTTATGACTCATCACGGAGAGTTCATCCTGCTCTTTTCGGGGAATCCCGTATTTCTCAATGATATTTTCCGCTGTCACGCCCATGTGATAGCCGTAAAATATTTCGTACAGCCCGTCATAGACCATCAGGTCATACACATCGCCCTTGCCGGTCACTTCCATCCGGTGGCCCCAGCGGGCCTTGGGCAGGGCCATGGGCGCATTGCTCATGCTTTCCTGGCCGCCGGCAACGATTACTTCCGCCTCTTCCAGCATAATGGACTGGGCGGCCAGCGTAATGGCCTTCAGTCCTGAGGAGCACACCTTGTTCAGGGTAAAGCCCGGCGTCTCCTTGGGAATACCCGCGGCAATCATGGCCTGGCGGCCGGGATTCTGCCCCTGTCCGCCCTGCAGGACGTTTCCCATGATCACCTCGTCGATGACAACCGGCGCGGCATTGCTGTCCCAGTTATCTGCCCGGCTCTCGAGCTCGACAGGCCCCTGATCCTTTAGCTTGTCCGGAGCCGCAGCTTTCATGGCCTCGCTTAAAACCGGCCGGAGTCCGGCTCTTTTAACGGCTTCGCGGATGGCTAAAGAGCCCAGTTCTACGGAGTTCACATCCTTTAAAGATCCGCCGAATGCACCCACCGGCGTTCTCGCGGCACTGACGATCACCACCTCTTGCATATCTGCTCCCTCCTTGCTATTGTTCCTTTTGCTTGCCTGGAAAGTATCCGGATGGAATTCTCCCGTCTGACAGGCGGTTGTAAAATTATTATTTTTATCAGACATCTCAGGAAAAGACAAGAACAAACCATGTGCCTGATTGCCGTTGCCTTTCACTGCCATCCGGACTATCCGCTGATCCTCGCCGCCAACAGGGATGAATTCTATCAGCGCCCCACCGCCGGCCTCGGATTCTGGTCGGAGGTTCCCTCCATTCTCGGCGGCCGGGACCTCAAAAGCATGGGCACCTGGCTTGCCGTCTCCACAACAGGGCGTATCGGGGCCGTAACCAACTACCGCGACCCCGCCTCCCTTACCAGGGCCCCGCAGGGCCCGTCCCGGGGACTGCTTATCAAAAACTTTCTGACCTGCAGCAAGGACGCTGTTGAATATCTGAAAGGGGTCCAGGCAGAAAAGCATCTATATGAGGGCTTTAATCTTCTGACAGGCAGCAGCAGGCGGTTATACTGGTACTCCAACGCATCGGATACGATGGAAGAGCTTTCTCCGGGAATCCATGGTATCAGCAACCACCTGTTAAATACGCCCTGGCCCAAGGTGGAGAAAATCAAAACCGCACTGGCGGGGCTGTTGCAGACAAACCCCGGGCTTTTGCCGGAGCCCTTCTTTGCCAGTCTTTCAGATCAAATAAAACCCGCCGACGCCCGACTGCCCGATACCGGCGTAGGCCTGGAATGGGAGCGAACACTGTCGCCGGTATTCATCACCAGTTCCGTATACGGAACCCGCTCCTCCTCGCTGATTTTTATACACCGCACGGGCAAGGTGACATTCTACGAACGCCTCTTTGCCCCGTACCAGCAGACTCCGGTGCCTCGCAGCACCAGATGCATATCCTTTTGGCCCCTCCCGCAACCCGGCGAAAACTGAGGCAAGCCGCCATCAGGACGAGAGTTGCTTGATTTCCATCGCAATCCCCGCGACCATCCAGACAACCTTTCCGGCACAAGCAGCCACCCGCTGATTGGCAAACCCGGTGAGGTCCCGGAATCTGCGCGCCAAAGGATTCTCCGGGACAATGCCCGCCCCGACTTCGTTGGACACCAAAAAAACCGGGGACTGCGCCGAATCCAGGGCTGCGCAGAGATCTTCCACGCGCTCGCACACCGCGACATCATTTAGTTCTTCCATGAGCATGTTGCTGACCCAGAGGGTCAGGCAGTCCACGAGCACAACATCCGCCGAATGCGCATGCTCATGCACGGCTTTGGCCAGGTTGAGCGGAGCCTCCACGGTATGCCAGCAGTCTCCCCGCTCCGCCTGATGCCGCTCCACACGCTTGCACATCTCCTCGTCCCGGGCGACACAAGTGGCTATGAAGCAATTGTCCCGGCCGCCGCAGCTTTGGGCCAAACCAAGCGCATGACTGCTTTTGCCGCTTCTGCAGCCGCCAAGAACAAACGTTGTCACTCCCATCAACAAACCTCCCGAAAATCAACCCGGAAATCAGGATTCAATCCCCTTTCTGGCCAGCACCCCTTTTTCGTAATAATGTTTTACCGCCTGCATTTCGGTGATCAGATCCGCCCTGTCCTGCACCTCTCCGGACACACGGCGTCCCGTGATAACAAGCTCCACGTCATCGGGTCGCGCCGCAATGACCGATGCCACATCCTCTGCAGAAATAAGCTGAAAAAATTCAGCCACACCGGCTTCATCCATTATGACCAGCTTGTATTCCCCGGAGACCACAGCCGCCCGTATGGCATCCAGGCATTTCCGCGCGGCTGCAATATCCTCCTCCTCAGGCTCTCCCCGGATATAGCGGCCGGTGCCGAACTGCTCAATGGTGATCAAATCCTCATAGCGCTTTAACGCATCAAGCTCGCTATAGCAGCCCTGCTTGATAAACTGGCCGATATAAACCTTGAAACCCGCTCCTGCGGCCCGCAATGCAAGCCCCAGAGCCGCCGTGGTCTTTCCCTTGCCGTCTCCGGTATATACCTGGACATAACCTTTTTCCATGTTGCCTCCCTTTCGGTGGATGGTTGCGCCCCTTTCCCTATTCTCATATGGGATCGGCCATGGATATTGCAATAGAAAACTGTTGACACAGAATATACCAATCGGTATTTTCTGCCTCCATGAACAAAGGGGCCCGCACCAGACAATACATTATCGAAAAATCCGCGCCCGTCTTTAATAAACAGGGGGTGGCCGGAACCTCGCTCGCCGACCTCACCCGGGCTACAGGGCTTAGCAAGGGCAGCATCTACGGCAACTTCCGCAGCAAAGACGAGCTTGCGGTGGCGGTTTTCCGCTACAATGCCGACAACCTTGCCCGGTTTTTCGAGCACCGCACCAAACAGGGCCGCAGCAGCCTGGAAAAACTTCTGGCCTACCCGGAGGCCTTCCGCCGGATCTATCTGGCCATGCACGATTTCGGCGGCTGCCCGATTCTCAACACCGCAGCGGAGGCCGACGACACCCACCAGCGGCTGTGCCGGCTGACAGCCGAATTCATCAGCGGCTGGCGCCGGCGGATTATGGAGCTGATCGAGGCGGGCCAGGCCGGGGGGGAAATCCGAACAGCGGCGGATGCGGGGGAAACGGCGGATATCATCATATCGCTTTTCGAGGGCGGGGGGCTCCTCTCCAGGGCAACGGGACAGGAGCACTACATCCACAACGCGATCAACCGCATCGAATCCACCATTTGCAGCCTGGCCGCAGAGACGGCGGAAGAGAAAAATCCGGGCTGCTGCGGGAGGCAGCGCGGCAGCAGCGGATAAGACACGCAGGGCCGGTTCCACAAAACACGAGGGAATATGGGAATCATGAACGATAAGGAGGAAGCACCCGGCAGGACCATCCGTATAGGCCGGGCCATTGATGTCACCCAGCATGTGGCCGTTTTTGAAGAGGCGTGCGGGATGCTCCGGAACAGCCATCCCATCGTGGTCGCCGAGTGCGCCTGCCGCAAGGAAAAACCGCCTGCCAGAGACACCGCCAAAATCCCCGGGGAAGTCTGCTTCCTGTTCGGCACCATGGGCCGCTATTATATCGAGCATCAAATGGGCCGGGAGATCGATGCGGAGGAAGCCATTGCCATCCTGAAAAGCGCCCATGAAGCGGGGCTTGTTATCCAGCCGGCGACTTCCAGGAATCCGGGCGGCATGTGCAACTGCCATATTGCCTGGTGTGACGTACTGGCAGCCCTGAAGGACCAGCCCCGGCCGGCCGGGATGGTCTCGGCCACCTATGTCGCAAGGGTGGAGGCATCCCTCTGCACGGCCTGCGAGGCCTGCCTGGAGCGCTGCCAGATGGCGGCTATCGAAATCAATAGCGGCAATACGGCTTTCGTGCGCCCGGAGCGCTGCATCGGCTGCGGCCTGTGCGCCGCCGTCTGCCCGAGCGGAGCAATGCAGCTGACACCCCGGACATAGCTTTTTCCGGGCTCATCAAGTTTTTTCTTGACACCATTTTCAGCTTACGCAAATTTTTACAGTTTCAACCAACCAATCCAACAGGGGGATACCATGCAAGATCCGCTGCACCAGCCCATCACCATCAACCGGCTGGATGTCAAAAACCGCATCTACATGCCGGCCATGCACATGAACATGGCCAGAGAATTCGAAGTAACCGGGCAGCTCCTTGCTTTCTACGAAAGACGCGCCCGCGGCGGGGCCGGCATGATTACGGTGGGATATGCCACCGTGGATGAGCTCTCCGGCAACTCGATGAACATCGGGGCTCACAAGGATGAATTCATCCCCGGGCTGACGCGCCTGGCCGATGCGATCAAAAATAACGGCGCGCGATCCTGCGTGCAGCTCAACCATGCGGGACGCTACAACTTCTCCTTTTTTCTGGACGGCAGGCAGCCGGTGGCGCCCTCCCCCATTGCCTCGCGGATGACCAGGGAAACGCCCCGCGAGCTTTCCGGGGAAGAAATCCATGAAATCATAGACAATTTCGCAGCAGCCGCAGGCCGCGTCCAGCAGGCGGGATTTGACGCGGTCGAGGTCTTGAGCGGCACGGGCTACCTGATTTCCGAATTTTTGTCTCCGCTTACCAACCAGCGCACGGATGAATACGGCGGCACCCTGGAAAACCGCATGCGCTTCGGCGTCGAGGTCATGCAGGCCATCCGGAAAACAGTGGGTGCGGAGTTCCCCGTGATTGTGCGGATGAACGGAAACGATTTCATGGAAGGCGGCCAAGGCCGTGAAGAGCTGCGGGAATACGCAAAAACTCTGGTCGAACAGGCAGGTGTGGACGCACTCTGTATTAATGTAGGCTGGCACGAGGCCCGCGTTCCCCAGATCCAGACGGCCGTTCCCAGGGGGGCTTTCGGCTACCTCTCCCGGGGGATCAAAGAGGTGGTGGATGTTCCGGTCATTGCCAGTCACCGGATCAATGACCCCGAAACCGCACGGGAAATGATCGCCGATGATATGTGCGATATGGCCGCCATGGGACGCAGCCTGATTGCGGACCCGGACCTTCCCGAAAAGTCCCGCACGGGCCGGGAAAAAGAGATCCTGCACTGCGTCGCCTGCGCCCAGGGCTGCTTTGACAATCTGTTCCGGCTAAAACACGTGGAATGCCTCTGCAACCCCATAGCCGGCCATGAATGCGACATGACCGGGGAAAAGGCGGCCAGCCCCAGGAAGGTCATGATCATCGGCGGCGGCGCGGCCGGCATGAATGCGGCAATTGCCGCCTCCGACCGGGGCCATGAGGTGGTGTTATACGAAAAAACAGACCGCCTCGGCGGCCAGCTTTACCTGGCCGCGGCACCGCCGGGCCGCGCGGAGTTTGCCCGGCTTGCAAGGGACCTGGAAACCCAGGTGCGCCTCCGAAACGTCCGCATCTGCACCAATACCGCCGTAAATGATTCCCTGATAGACAAGGAAAAGCCGGACCACATTGTGCTGGCCACCGGGGCGGTTCCCATGGCGCCGCCTGTTGCAGGGATCGAGCAGCAGCACGTGGTACAGGCCTGGGACGTGCTTGCCGGAAAGGTTTATGCCGGCCGGCGGGTGGTCGTGGTCGGCGGGGGCTCCGTCGGCGTGGAAACCGCGCTGTTCCTTGCCGAAAAGGGGACCCTCACCGGCGAGACCCTGAAGTTTCTGCTGATCAACAGGGCAGAAGATCCGGAAGCACTCTACGACATGGCCACCCGGGGCACCAAGGAGGTAACGGTAATTGAGATGCTGGAGAAAATCGGCAAGGATTTCGGCAAAACCACCCGCTGGAGCATGCTCCAGGACGCCTCCCGTTACAGCGTGAAAAGCCTGGCCCAAACCAGGGCCCTTGAAATCATCCCGGAAGGCATCCGCGTGGACACCGGAAACGGCCCCCAAGATCTGCATGCCGATACGGTGGTGCTTGCGGCAGGCGCGCGATCCAATAACGACCTGCAGCAGGCAATCGAATCCAGGGGTATTGCCTGCACCCTCGCCGGGGATGCCGCGGACATCGGAATGGCATTTGATGCCGTACATCAGGGATACCGGGCCGGGATAAACATTTAAGCAACCGATATCGGAAGGGGACCCATACTCCATGCTCGATTCCTACCTGGAACACAAAGCAGAGCGCGAGGCCCTGGGCATACCGCCCAGGGCGCTCAATAAAGAACAGGTGGAGGCACTCACCGAACTTCTCGTATCCCCGGGAGAACGCGATACGGGACTGCTGGTGGAATTGATCAGCAGCCGGGTGCCTGCAGGCGTGGACCCGGCCGCCAAGGCAAAAGCGGAGTTTCTTTTCCGCATTGCCCGCCATGAAATCAAATCCCCGCTTGTATCGCCGCAGACGGCCGTCTTTTGGCTGGGAACCATGGGCGGCGGCTACAATATTGATCCGCTGATCAAACTCCTGGGGGATGCCAAACTGGCGCCGGATGCGGCCAAGGCGCTTTCCGAGACCATCCTGATATTTGATGCTTTTGACAAGATATATGCCAAGGCGGATCGCAACCCCCATGCCAAACAGGTGATTGACGGCTGGGCGCAAGCCTTGTGGTTTGCCAGAAAGGAGCCTGTTCCGGAATCAATCACCCTTGCGGTGTTTAAAGTGGACGGCGAGGTCAACACCGACGATCTCTCCCCCGCAGGCGAGGCCTGGAGCCGGCCGGACATTCCGCTTCATGCGCTGAGCATGCTCAAGCATCGCACGGAGCGGCCCATGGAGGCCATCCGGGAACTCAAGCAAAAAGGCCTCCCCCTGGCTTTCGCCGGTGATGTGGTGGGCACCGGATCTTCGCGGAAATCCGCGGCCAACTCCCTTATCTGGCATATCGGGGAGGACATCCCCTACATCCCCAACAAGCGGCGCGGCGGAGTGGTGCTGGGCGGTAAAATCGCCCCGATATTCTTCAACTCCCTGGAAGATGCAGGGGCCCTCCCCATTGAATGCGACACATCAGGGCTGGCCCACGGGGATGTCATCGAGATCCGGCCCTATGAAGGAACAATCCGCAGCAAGCAGACAGGGGAAACCGTTGCGCACTTCTCCCTGAAAACCACCATGCTCCTTGACGAGGTCCGGGCGGGGGGACGGATCCCCCTGATAATCGGCCGCACCCTGACCAACAAAACCCGAAAAACGCTTGGACAGGCTCCCTCGGAGGCCTTTCGGCAGCCTGCCGAACCCCGGGATCCGGGCACGGGCTTCTCGCTTGCCCAGAAAATGGTCGGCCGGGCCTGCGGCAAAAACGGGGTGCGGCCCGGCACCTACTGTGAACCGCGGATATCCACCGTGGGCAGTCAGGACACGACAGGGCCGATGACCCGCGATGAACTCTCCGAGCTGGCCTGCCTGAAATTCCATGCCGATCTTGTCATGCAGTCCTTCTGCCATACAGCCGCCTATCCCAAAAAAGTAGACGTGCAGATGCAGGAGAGTCTGCACGAATTCATTAAAAACCGCGGCGGAGTGTCCCTGTATCCGGGGGACGGCATTATCCACTCCTGGTTAAACCGCATGGTTCTTCCGGACGCCGTTGGCACAGGCGGCGATTCCCACACCCGTTTCCCCATAGGCATCAGCTTTCCCGCTGGATCCGGTCTGGTGGCTTTTGCCGCGGCTCTCGGCATCATGCCGCTGGATATGCCGGAATCCGTCCGGGTCCTCTTTACGGGCCGCCGTCTGCCCGGCATCACCGTCCGCGACATGGTTCATGCGGTGGCACGGAATGCCATCACCCAGGGGCTCCTCACCGTTGCAAAATCCGGAAAGCAAAACGTGTTTTCCGGGAGGATTATCGAATTCGAGGGCCTCTCCGGCCTTAGCGTGCAGGATGCCTATGAGCTGACCAATTCCTCTGCGGAACGATCGGCCGCGGCAGCAACAGCAGCCCTTGATGCAGAGCGGATCGCTGCATTCCTGCAAGACAACATCGCCCTTCTCAACTGGCTGGTCCTCAACAACTACGGGGACAGCAGCACCCTGGAGCGGCGCATTCACCAGATGGAACAATGGCTGGACAGCCCCGCCCTTCTGCAGGCAGACCCGGATGCGCAATATGCAGCGGAACTCCGGGTCAATCTGGATGCGATTACCGAACCCCTGCTTGCCTGCCCCAACGATCCCGACGACGTGCGGAGTTTAAGCGAGGTCGCCGGCACACCGATCCAGGAAGTTTTCATCGGATCCTGCATGACCGCCATTGACCACTATCGCCGGGCAGCGGCCATCCTGGAGGGCCATACCGACCTTCCCGTGCGGCTCTGGGTCGCCCCGGCCACACGAATAGACGCCAGCCAACTCAAACAAGAAGGCTATTACAGCATTTTCGGGGCTTCGGGCGCACGGATGGAGACCCCGGGGTGCTCGCTTTGCATGGGCAACCAGGCCCGTGTAGCAGAAGGCACCACTGTATTTTCCACCTCCACCCGCAATTTTCCCCACCGGCTGGGGGACAACACCTCTGTCTTTCTCGGTTCTGCCCCGCTTGCCGCAGTCTGCGCCATTCTCGGAAAAATCCCCGACCCTGCTGAATACAAGGCCCATACAGAAGGGAGGCTCTCTTGAAGAACTCCCTGCCGGAGCCGGCATCCGCATTCATGCAGCAGGTACTGCCCCTGCTGCTGGAGCGCTATTGTTTAAGCTGCATGGCCGACGGCGACTGCATGGAGTATTGGCTCACAGACAGGACCCATTGCGTGGAAATATCACAGAACCTGATGCTCTCCCGCAACCGGTTTGCCCGGCGCATCGAGATCATCCGCTTTTATCCGGAACTCCACAAGCAGCCAAACACCAAGTACTTCTCCGCCGCCTGCTTCTACCTGCTTGTCCATCATTTTGCCGGCTTTCACGGGATCGCCGGCGACCACAAGGTGTTTGTCCGGACCCAGCCGGAAATTTTTGCCCGTTTCTATCAATCCCTGGGGGATTTTGATTTCCGCCCGCAGTCCCAGCTTGCCAATACCATTGATATTTTGGCCGACTTCCGGCCGTCCGGCGTGGATACCTCCATGGTCGTGGAAAAAGCTTTTGTCCCGCCGGAACTGCCTGCATACCCCGGTCCTGACTGAATCTGCGCGGTTTACTCATGGGATTGCAGCGGTTATATTAGGACAATATCAAAGAAATCAGCGTTCCCAACCTGGAAAAAATGGCCGGAGACTTCCCGATGGCGGACCTTGGCGAACTCGTACGCCTGTTAAACGAACTCGAGGAAGACATGGTCTGCTGTACCCGCTGCGGCATGTGCCAGGCCGTCTGCCCCCTGTACGCGGAAACCGGCCGGGAGACAGACGTGGCCCGGGGTAAGCTGGTGCTGTTGGAAAACCTCAGCAAAAAGATCCTGGATGATCCGGAAGCGGTCAAAAAGCGCCTGGACCGCTGTCTGCTCTGCGGCTCCTGCTCCGCCGCCTGCCCCAGCGGGGTTCCGATCCTCAACATCTTCCTGAAGGCCCGCACCATCATCACCGGCTATCTGGGCCTGTCACCGCTAAAAAAAACGGTTTTCCGGGGATTTCTCGCCAACCCGGAACGGTTCGACAGGCTTCTGCAATGGATGGGCCGGCTCCAGGGCCCCTTTTCCAAAAAGGTAAACGAGAGCCTGGACTCCTCCTGCGGCCGCTTTATATCCCCGCTTATCGGCAACCGGCATTATCCGCCGATTGCCTCCAGCCCGTGGCATCAAAATTTGCGCGGCAACTCCGGCAGCGTGCCGGATCCACGGCTCCGTGTGGCATTTTATCCCGGCTGCCTGGTGGACAAGTTGATGCCCCGGGTGGCCGACGCCGCCATGAAAGTATTGGCCCATCACCGGGTGGACGTGTTCGTTGCCGAGCAGGTTCCCTGCTGCGGTATGCCCGCTCTTGCCGCCGGCGAACAGCAGACCTTCGAGAAGCTGCTGCGGCAGAACCTCCGCCTGCTGGATGCCGCATCATTTGATTATTTGCTGACCCCCTGCGCCACCTGCACTTCGACGATCAAAAAACTGTGGCCTCTCATGTGCGGCCATATGCCGGATGCCGTTCAGAAAGAAGTGGCCGCCCTGTCCGGGAAAACCCGGGACATTACCGAGTTCCTGGTAGACACGCTCGCCCTCGATCCGCCCGAAACCGGGGCTCCGGGGGAGAAAACCGTAACCTGGCACGACCCCTGTCATCTCAGGAAATCCCTCGGCGTGTATGTGCAGCCCCGAAGACTGCTCCAATCCCTGGAGGGCCTGCAGTTTGTGGAAATGCGCGAAGCTGACCGATGCTGCGGCATGGGCGGAAGCTTTAACCTGGAGCACTATGATCTGTCCCGCAGAATCGGGCAGAAAAAACTGCTGCGCATCCAGGAATCCGGGGCGGACGTCGTGGCCACGGGCTGCCCGGCCTGTATGCTGCAGATTACGGATCTGCTCTCCCACGCAGGCAGCCATACCCAGGTGCGCCACCCGGTGGAACTCTATGCCGAGGCCCTGGAATCCCGGGCTGAAAGCCCTGTTGCTGCCGGGAGGGATAAGCTCCCCCTTTGATCTCCTGGTAAATTGGTGTAGGATCGGAACCGAACCCGGAATTCGGAAAAAAAGGATCCCGCGATGAACCGATTTTGCAAAGTCCCCGTCAGGATGGGAAGGCCAGTCCGTTCTCTTTCCATGGCGGCCGTTTTCCTGCTCCTCATTTCCGCCCACGGCTGCGGCGGCGGGGGCGGCGGCGACGACGGGCCGGAGGCATACACCTTCTCCGGTACCGTCCCGCCTCCTTCCAACTCTGCAATTGACAGTGATGTCAACGACCCAACTACCCCATACACCGCCAACAACACGGTGGAAACAGCC
>CAZWNV010000069.1:0-14284 GCA_964635265.1 uncultured Desulfobacteraceae bacterium | reverse complement strand
AGACCATAGCTTTAGAGCATAACTTTCCGTTACTTTCTGCAAAAATACCGCCGCAGCGGGATAAACCGCTTTTTACGAATCCATCAATTTTTGTATCATTTTAAGGCGCGCTCTCGGAGCCTTAAGTATACCTGTGGCTATCCGGTTTTTTCTATCAACTCCGGTCCGAATTGTAAAGCAGGCGCATGCCCGCCCCGGACAAAAAAAGCGCGCCGGCCTGCCGGAAAGGCAACCCACAAGCGCGCCCGGGAAAACAGGATACAGGCAAACTTGAATAAAGGATTACAAAGCCGTGGTCTCGGGATTGTAGCACAGCCTGCAGCAATCCAGACAGCGGCCGGCCTCTGCAAGGGCGTTTTGCTCACTGATGACCAAATCCACCTCGTCAAAGCTATGAATCCGCTCGGATACAGGTAGTTCCGGGATTTGCACGCGGCGGCGGTCCCGCTTGATCCCTTCGACCGAATCAAAAAGGGTTTCCTGAATGTGCTTATTCAAAATCGCTTTCGGCTGCGGGGTGACGGGCTGGTTGCGCAAAAAGAGATGGATGGAGCGGGCAGCCTTGCGTCCCCCGCCGATGGCGTCGACCACAAGCGCCGGCCCGGTTGCGGCGTCCCCGGCCGCAAATATGTAGGGCACATTCGTCTGATGGGTGGCAGGATCCACCTCGAAGGTATTCCAGCGGGTCATGGAAAGGTCATCCAGACGATCTCCCTTCCCCCGGAACTCAGCGCTCGGCGCCTGGCCAATGGCGGTGATAATGGTCTCCACCGCAAGCACGGTCTCGGAGCCTTCAATGGCCACAGGCCGGCGCCTGCCGCTGGCATCCGGCTCCCCGAGCTCCATTTTGAGATATTCCAAACCCGAGACCCTGTCTTCGTCGTCGCCTATTACGCGGTTGGGAGATGCAAGAAAAATATATTCAATGCCCTCGTGTTCGGCCGCCTCGATTTCCACCTCGTTGGCCGGCATTTCCTTGCGCGTGCGGCGGTAAACCAGATACACCTTCTCGCAACCTTTGCGCACGAGGGTTCTCGCGCAATCGATCGCTGTATTGCCGCCTCCGATCACGGCAGCGCGTCTGCCAACGGGAACAGACTCCTCATTGCCGATACGGGAAAGAAAATCAATGCCGGTAAAACAACCGGAGAGGTTCTCGCCGGGGATCTTTAGCTGATAATCGTTCCAGGCGCCTATACTGAAAAACACCGCATCAAATCCCGCAGCGATCAGGGAGCCGAATTCGAAATCCCGCCCCAGCCGGACATTGGTGTGATGCTCAATACCCGTATTAAGTATTCCCTCGATCTCCCAGTCCAACACTTTTTTCGGCAGCCGGTATTCCGGAATCCCGTAACGCAGCATACCTCCCAGCCGGGGCATGGCCTCGAATATGCTGGGATGATGCCCCGCCCGGCGCAGAAAATACGCACAACTCAATCCCGCCGGCCCTCCGCCTATCACCGCCACCCGTTTCCCGGTATCCGGAGCGGTCTCAATGGGGATACGCTTGCCGGAGTTCATTTCATAATCCGCGACAAAACGCTTGAGGTGGTTGATGGCCACGGGTTCGTCTTCGATTCCGCGGCGGCACCAGGACTCGCAGGGATGGGGGCAGACCCGGCCGCAGGTCAGCAAAAGCGGGTTCCGCTCCCGGATAGTATTGACGGCTTCCTCGTATTCCCCGTTTTTAATATGCCGGATATAGCGGGGGATATCGATCTCCGCCGGGCAGGTCTGCGCACAGGGCGCTACTGCATCATCGGATGCGTTTAAATGCAGCAGGCGATCGGACATGGTCCGCACCTTCAGGATGGGCTTGGGACAGGCACGCTCGCACGCCCCGCAGCCAACGCATTTCTCCTTGTCCACGACGGGGTATCCCTCTTCCCCCATCTTGATCGCATCAAAGGCGCAGGCCCGGATGCAGTCGCCAAAGCCCAGGCATCCGATCCAGCAGTCCCTCCTGCCGCCAAACATGGCTGCTGCTGCTTTACAGCTCCGGAGGCCTGTATAGAAAAACCGATCCGTCGCCCGGTTTCCCCCGTTGCAGTCATTATAGGATTTCAAGGACTCTGCGGAGCCGGCCTCCATGCCCATAATGGCAGCGATTTCCGCCACATTCTCCGAACTGGTCAGTATACAGACCGACGGAGGGGCCTCTCCCTTGACAACGGCCTCTGCAGCAGCGGCGCAGCCCGTGTATCCGCATCCGCCGCAATTGGCACCGGCCAGCAGGCTCTCCACCCTGGCAATCCGCGGATCCTCGTAGACATAGAATATTCGCGAGGCGAAACTCAGTGCAAGCCCTATAACAAGGCCCAGTCCCAGAGTAAAAAGTACAGATTCAAGCACGACTTTCCTCTTAATTGTTCAGAATTCCAGAAAACGAGGCAGGTACCGGCTACCGCCTTTTCCCCGGCAATGCGGCATCCTTCCGGGTTTTATACCATTCCCTTGAAGGCCATAAAGGCCAGAGATATAACCCCTGCCGTGACCAGGCCGATGGAGGTATCCTGCAGCGGCTTGGGCACCCTCCCGAGGATTACCCGTTCGCGCACCCCGGCAAAAAGGATAAGGGCCAGGCCAAAACCCAGGGCATAGGCAATGGAAGCGATAAGCGCCTGCAGAAACGTGTACTCCTCCTGGACATTGATCAGGCAGACGCCCATGACAGCACAGTTCGTTGTAATCAGGGGCAGGAAAATGCCGAGGCCTGCATACAGGGCGGGGATGCTTTTCTTGAGAAACATTTCCACAAACTGCACCAGCGAGGCAATAACCAGAATGAAGGCAATGGTGCGCAAAAACTTAATCCCCAGGGTGACCAGAAAATAATTGTTGACCACCCAGGTGATGACACCTGCCATGACCATGACAAAAAGGACCGCCATGGCCATGCCCACTGCCGTCTCCATCTTCTTGGAAGTGCCCAGGAAGGGACAGTTTCCGAGATACTGCGCCAGCACGATGTTGTTGATAAAGATACAACTGATGATCAGAACAAAAATATCGCCCATTATTCAACTCCTGTATGAACTTGCCGGCCTGCTTTTAACGGCCTCCGGCCAGATTCATCAGACAAAGCATCAGCCCAAGGCAGACAAATGCCCCTGGTGCTTCTACCATAAAGGTAAAGGGTTCAAATGACGAACCGAAAACTTCCATGCCGTAGAAAGTGCCTTCGCCCAGCACTTCACGCACAGCCCCCAGCGCTCCCAGCGACAGGGTGAAGCCGATCCCGATGCCAAGCCCGTCCGCAATCGAATAGATCGGGTTGTGCTTGGACGCAAAGGCTTCCGCCCGGCCGAGGACGATGCAGTTGACAACAATCAGGGGAATAAAAATTCCCAGCTGCAGGTACAAAGGATAGGCAAAAGCCTGCATCAACAACTCCACCACCGTGACAAAGGTAGCGATGATGATGATATAGCAGGCGATACGAATTTTGGAGGGAATCACGTTGCGGAGCAGCGAAACCAACAGATTGGAGCAGACCAGCACGAAGGTCGTCGCAATTCCCATACCCAGGCCGTTGGCCACGGATTTGGTCACCGCCAGCACCGGGCAGAGCCCGAGGACCAGACGAAACGGGGGGATCTCCTCCCATAAGCCCTTGGTAAATTCCTGAGCCAGTGTTTTTGCCATAGTCTTTATTTCCTTCTAGCCGGAAAAGGTGGATAACTGTTCCCGAATCCGGGGTTTCACCTTGTTGTAAAGATCCCCGGCTTTTCTCACGGCCGTACAAACGGCCCTGGAGGTTATAGTGGCGCCGGACATGGCGGTAATACCGCCGCCATCCTTTTTCACCTTTGTCTCTGTACCGATTTCGATCCCCCGGAACTGATTCTTGAAGTCTTCGTGCGTCTCGACACGCGCGCCCACGCCGGGCGTTTCATTATGCGTGGTAACACTGACGCCGTGAATCCTGCCGGTTTTCACGTTTACGGCAACCATTGTCCCCACATCGCCGCCATATCCGCTGCCCTTGGTTTCAAAGGCAATTACCCGGGGGGCTCCGTCAAAAACCCCCACGAAGAAATTCTTCTCTTTGCCTTCCACCTGGAGCGCAAAGCGATCCTGGATGGGATTGTTGGAGGCACCCTCCATGATCTTTTGAATGGCCGGCCCTTTGACGAATTTGAGAACCTGACTGTCAATACGATCCTGCGTATTGTTCCGTATGGCAGCAAGCAGGCCGCCGGAGAAGCTGCTCAAAATTGTCAGCACAAGAACCATTTTTACCATTTCACGCATAATTGATCACCTTTCGCAAGGTCTTGGGTCGAATTTTATCAATTATCGGGTTGATCAAGTTAATCAAGAGAATGGCAAAGACGACCCCGTCGATATGAGTGCCGATATTGCGGATAAGAACCGTCAGAAAACCGCCGAGCGCTCCATATACCAGCATGGGAATAAAGTTTACCGGTGATGAAGAATCCTCCGTGGCCAAAAAGAAAGCGCCCAAAAGGGAATAGCCGGTCAACACATGGAAGCCGGCCCCGGCATAAACCTGCGGGTTGGCCTGATGAAAAATAAAGGCTGTAATAAGCATCCCGGCAAGAAACGACAGTGCGATTTCCCATCGGATATAGCCCCGAAGCATGAGGTAAACCCCGCCGATAATCAGTCCCAGCGCGCAGGAGGTACCGATGCCACCCACCTGATGGCCAAGCAGCAAGTCCCCGAAAGAGAATGCCTCCACGGCGGACGTTCCGAAGGATTTGGCCAGCAGCAGCGGATAGACCGGGGGGAAATCAAACTGATAATTCACCAGGGCTTTATTGAAATCAAGAAATCCCGGCCAGGAAATCAGCAGAACCGCGAATGCAAGGGCTACCGGGTTGAAGGGATTGCCCCCGAGTCCGCCGAAAATCTGCTTGCCAATGACCACCACGAAAAAAGTCCCAACCACAACGAGCCACCAGGGAGTCGCGGCCGGCAGCATCATGGCAAAGAGCATGCCCAGCAAAGCGGCATTGCCGTCACCGATGGAGACCGGCCGGCGGGTGACATAATTCATCCCGAGCTCCCAGAGCATGGCCGAACCAATCGAGAGCGCCACCACAGCCAGGGCGGAAAGGCCGTATTGGAGCAGGCCCGGAATCACCGCCAGCAGGGTGGCCAACAGAATATTGTAGTTTTTGGCCGAAATCTGACTCCCGCTGTGCCAGAACGGGGCATGGGATACAGTCAGTTTGATGGACTCAGGCATTGCTCTCCTCCGCTTTCATACGCTCCAGCATGTATTTGCCAAGCTTGATATGCTGGAAAATCGGAATCCGGGACTCACAGACAAAAGCGCACAGTCCGCATTCGATACAGGCGTCCAGTTCGCCCTGGGCAGCGGCTTGTTCGTACTGCTCCGCCTCAAGCAGCCGGACCAGGACATTTACCGGGATGTTGACAGGGCAGGCACGGATGCATTCCCCGCAATTTATACAGGCCGCCCCGGAAGATTCCGGAATCTCGGAGCGGTCCTGGACCATGATCACGTCAGTATCGGCTTCAACCGGCTGCTCCAGGGAATAAACCGCGGTTCCCGTCATGGGGCCGCCGAAAATCAGCCGGTCGCCCTCCTCCAGGCTTTCACTGACGGCATCCAGTATCTTTCTTACCGGGGTTCCCAGCGGTACGGAAACCATCCGTCTGCTGCCGTCCTTGGAAATAAACGTCGCCATCTTCTGCAAGGGGAGCCGGCCGGTATTAAAGGCAGCTCCGATGGCGGATACCGCTTCCGCATTGAAAAACGCCACATCCGCACTTTCCTTGCCTCCACCGGCCTTTATCTCATCAGAGAGAACGTGGCGGACAATCAGCTCCGGATTAGCGGCCGGATACTCCTGATCCACCGTTTTTACCCCCGCCCCTGCGGCTCCGGCCATCTGCACCAAGTGCTCGGGAACAGCCAGAATGACATTCTGGATGCCTGTCATTTTTCTCAGGGCATCAATGCCGGTTTTAATCGATTCAATGCCGGTTTTGACAAAATACTGCCGGGTAATGGCCAAAAGGTCATGGTCCGCCCCGAAAACGACAATCGCCTTAATCCGGCGGTTCGAATCAAAAAAAGGGGAAAAATCCGGTTTTCCCGGAAGCCCCTGCAAATAACAGGCTGCTGTCTCGAGGTTGGGGCTTTTACTCTGCTTCTCAAACTCCTTGTCAACGACCTGCTCAGCCTCCGGATCCACACGGATACTAACCGCGGTCATCTTTCGCTGCATCATGCCGACAAACGGCTTGACCTCCGTGATTTTTCCGGATCTGCTGGCCAGGCCGTAATCCTGCGAACCGGTCGTGGCCCGGAGGCACTCGCCGCTTTTTACATGTTCGCCCACGGCAATCGCGAGATCCTGGCCATGCTCCAGCGGAGCGTCCAGCAGAATCTGGATTTTCTCTGATACCGGAACATCTAAGGGCTCGGCGTCGCTGTCCGCAATGGCCTCGTAGGTCAACCTGGGTTTGATAAAGCCAAAAAATGATCTTTTCATGGATCAGAACCTTTACCGGTCTTTCCTAATTGTGAAGTGTCGAATATACGCGATCAATCCGCCGCCGCCCGGTCTTAATACGCGTGGCACCGGCTGCAGTCGGATTTTGCGGGCCCCGCCCCGAAATCTTCATGACAGCCCGCGCACTGGGTATGAAAAGCTTCCGTGCGGCTCCGGGGAGCATGGCACCCGGAACACCGGGCCTGAGTCGGCCCGACACCGTAATCCTTGTGACATCCTATGCATTGGGTGTGAAAGGCTTCCGTGCGGCCGGGCATGCCGCCCCCTCCCATCCCTTTCTGGTGGCATGCCGTGCAGGGCTGCGGCTGCCCGGAATCCCCCTGCTGGTAGTTGTGGTGGCAGTCGTTACAATACAGGCCGTATTGCTGGGCATGGGCGTCATGATTGAACATCCCTTTATCGCCCAGAGCCGGCTTATGCTTGCTCTCGGCCGTATGGCAATTGCCGCATTCCCCCGGCTTCTCTTTTCCGGCCTTCCGAAAGGCATGATGGCAATCCTCACAATACAATCCATAGGATTCACTGTGGGTCTGGTGGGCGAACAAAACGTCGTTGCCCGTTGCTGCAAACATCTTTCGGACCGGGGTTTCCGGGCTTTTCGCGGGAAACGCGGCATAGCCCAGGATGCCCACCACTAGGCAGACAGCTAACAAACCGTAGGCCAGATTCCGTTCGTTTTTCGAAGTCATGCGATTGGATTCCTTTCCACAACCAAGTACCTGCAGCCTGTAAACCTTTTTCCAGCCGGGCCGGGCGGCCCGTGGCCCCCTTCCCGTCTGAAAATCCGGATTTTTTTGAATGAAGGCGCATTGCGAACAGCCGAACTGTCTGCCCGGCTTGCAAGAAAGCGTAAAGTTTACTTCGTATTAAGTTCCACAAAATTTGTCAAGGACTTTATAGACGCCCGCACTGCGAAGATCCATATGGCATCGCAGTCTCCGTCTTGCTCATGCGGCCGCCGCAGCCACTTTGTTTCCTTTGTTGCACAGGCATATGCCTTAGTCCGCTTTTCGGCGCAGAAATGTCGGTATATCCAGATCCGTGTCGTAGTTGGAATTGCTCCCGCCGGGCTCCTCCCTGCCGGCTTTTCTGGCCTGCCTGCCGCCATATCCGCTCCTGGATCCCGAAGAAGAGGCGCTTTTCTGCTTTTTGGCTTCATTGCGGATGACCGTGGGAATGTCGTAATCATCCATTTTCATGTCCTCCTCTGTCAGATCCCGGACTTTGCCCCTTGGCTGAAAGCCCTCCGCGGGGAACTTATGGACCTTGTCCTTTACCTCCTGCATATCCCGGTCGCCGATGCCGGTGGCAATAACGGTGACCCGCATTTCATCGCCGAGGGAGTCATCCACCGCGGTACCCCATATCAGTTCCACATCCTCATTGTTAATTTCGTTGTAGATGCGATCCGAAGCCTCCATGGTCTCCTCCATGGTCAGATCCGAATTGCAGGTGATGTTCATCAGCACTCCGCGGGCTCCAACAATTGAGTTGTCCTCCAGGAGAGGATGGGAGATGGCCCGCTCCGCGGCTTCCAGGGCCCGGTTCTCTCCGCTTGCCACACCGATGCCCATAATGGCCATTCCCGCCTTGCTCATGGTGGTCTTGACGTCAGCAAAATCCAGGTTGATCAGGCCCGGATTCATAATCAGGTCGGTAATCCCCTTTACGCAATGATGCAGAATTTCATCGGCTTTTTTAAACATTTCAATAAGGGTTGCCTTCTTTGAGGCAAGCCCCCGCAGCCGGTCATTGGGTATGGTGATAACCGTGTCCGCCACCTCCCGCAGTTTGGCGATGCCCTCATCTGCGTAGCGGCTTCGTTTCTTGGCCTCAAAAGTAAAGGGTTTGGTCACCACAGCCACCGTCAGGGCGCCCATCTCCTTGCAGAGTTCCGCGATTATCGGAGCCGCACCGGTTCCGGTGCCGCCTCCGAGGCCGGCTGCGATAAAGACCATGTGGCTGTCCGCCAGCGCCTCGCGCAGAAGCTCCGTGGACTCCACGGCCGCTTCCCGGCCGACGTTCGGATCAGCCCCGGCTCCCAGGCCCTGGGTCAATTCCTCGCCAAGCTGAATCTTGGTATTGGCCTTGGCTTTGGCAAGCGCCTGGGCATCGGTATTGGCGGCGATGAACTTGACTCCCTCCAGGTTGGCGTCAATCATGTTGTCAATGGCATTGTTGCCGCCGCCGCCGACTCCGATGACCTTGATTTTGGCTGCATTGTTGTTTTCCACATAGGTAAAATTCATGGCGTCACCTCCTTGTATCTTTTCAGGATATCAGTATTGGCATTGATCTGCGTTTTGGCCCTTATATGATTTCCTTCACCCAGGATTTCATGCGCTTCATGATCCGGTTGAAAATATTGTTGTCCCGAATGCGGAACTTTTTTTTCTCCTGATTGCGGGCTCCGTATATGACAAGTCCCACGCCTGTGGCGTACATGGGACTGTTTACCACGTCCACCAGACCGCTCACCCCCTGGGGGCGCCCGATGCGCACGGGCTGCTCGAAAACGGATTCGGCAATTTCGGATATGCCTTCCAGCAGCGAGGCCCCGCCGGTCAGGACAACCCCGGATGCAATGGCATTTTTGAGACCCGCCTGCATCAACTCCCGCTTGACCAGGGTAAAGATCTCTTCCACCCGGGGCTCCAGAATCTCTGCCAGGATCTGGCGCGGCAGCTTGCGTCCGCCCCGCCCGGATAGGTCGGAAATCTCTATGGTCTCATCATTTCCGATCCTGTCCGCAATACAGGTGCCGTACTTGAGCTTGATCCGCTCGGCTTCAGCCATTGGCGTCCGAAGCCCCACGGATATATCATTGGTCATGTTGTTGCCGCCGAGTGACAGCACAAAGGTATGCTTGACGTTGTTTGCGGAAAATACCGCCAGATCCGTAGTGCCGCCGCCGATGTCGATAAGGCCCGCTCCGACCTCCTTTTCCTCCGGAGTCAGCACGGATTCGCAGGAAGCAATCGGTTCCAGTATGATATCGCATACATCCAGGCCCGCCTTATTTGCGCACTTGACTATGTTTTGCGCCGAGGTAACGGCGCCGGTCACAATATGGATACGCGCCTCCAGGCGGACACCGGCCATGCCCACCGGGTTGTTGATCCCCCCCTCGCCGTCGACAATGAACTCCTGGGGAAGCACGTGAATGACCTCCCTGTCCATGGGGATCGCGACAGCCCGGGCCGCTTCAATCACACGGTCCACGTCGGACTGCGAAATTTCCTCGCCCTTTATCGCAATGACCCCGTTGCTGTTAAACCCCGTCACATGACCGCAGGCGATGCCGGCATAAACCGAAGAAATCTCGCAGCCCGCCATGAGTTCGGCTTCCTCGACCGCTTTTTTTATCGATTCCACGGTGGATTCGATATTGACGACAACGCCCTTGCGCAGTCCGACAGACGGGTGGCTCCCGATTCCGATAATATTGACCTCGTCGGCCTCCACCTCGGCAACCACGGCGCAGATCTTCGTGGTACCGATATCGAGTCCGACAACAAGCTCCTCCTTTGCCTTCACCTTAAACCTCCTTGTTGGCTTCGCTGCTTTTCTGCTCTGCCGGGGTTGCTACAATGCGCTTCAGGCTTTGTGCATTCACGAATTCAAGGGCCGGCAGGTCCTTGTTCGCCTCTACATGGGCAAAAATCCGCTGGATCCGTTCCAGCTTTTCTTCGTAGCCGTCGTATCCCAGCCGTATGCTCTCCACAGGCCCGTCGGTCCACACGGTAATACCCATTTCACGGTCCACGGCAATCTCCCGGACCGCGAGCCCCGGCGGGCCGGCATCCTGTTCAAGGCACTGCAGAAGGCTCATGACAGCCCCGGAAGCCTTTGTCCGGGATCCTTCGGTCTTTTCCCAATCCGCGCACTCCATCCCGGAAATAATCGGCAATCCCGTCATCTCCGGAGGAGCTGCCTCCTTAAAAATGCAGCCCTGCGAATCGATCAGGAAAAAGCGCCCCACATCCAGAACGGCCAGGGGCCTGTGCTCCCGTACAGTAACAATAAGGCGCGAAGGCAATTCCCGCCTTACAGAGGCAGACCGAATCCAGGGGTCTGCAGCGAGGCGCTTTCTGACCATGGAAAGGTTCACGGCCACGATGTTTACCCTGCCTTCCAGGCCCGCCGTATCGAGTACCGCTTGCCTGGAGAGCCTTTCCATACCGCGGACATCAATTGTATCCGCCCGGAAGTAGGCAGACTGGGTGAGGGCGTCATGGAGAAAAATAAAAGCGGCCGCCAGCAGGAAAACTCCCGTCATGGCCAGAGCTGCCGCGAGACCCGCCCTGAAAGGCGGCCAGAAAGAGGCCCTCTGGTTGCTGCTCCCTTTTTTCAAACGATTTTTCCGGTTGTTTTTATTCCCCGACAATTTGTACCTCCGGCTCCAGCGCGATCTGAAACTTTTGGTACACCGTTTGCTGCACCGTTTCCATAAGCCTCAGGATGTCCGCAGCCCGCGCTCCGCCCCGATTTATAATAAAGTTGGCATGCTTCTGCGATATCTGTGCTCCGCCCGCCTGCCGGCCTTTCAACCCGGCCTGCTCAATCAGTCTGCCGGCGGGCTCGCCGGCAGGCGGGTTTTTAAAAATGCATCCGGCGCTGGCCGCGCCAAGCGGCTGACGCTGCCGGCGCTGCCTGAGCAGGGCCTCCGCCTCCTGCTCCAGCTCTCGGGGATCCGACGGCCGCAGGGCAAACCCGCCTTCTACGATAATCGGCGGATGCAGCGGATGCTCGTTCATTGCGGGAAATTCGAGCTTTCTGTAGGAAAACCGCAGTTCGGAGCGGAAAAAACGCTTCACACTGCCGTCTCCAAACAGTATCCGCACCTCTGCCAGAACATCGGCAACAGCGCCGCCGGCCGCCCCGGCATTCATAGCCATCGCGCCTCCCACGGTGCCGGGAATTCCGGCGGCAAAATTGAGCCCGGCAAGCCCGTTTTCCCTGGCAAAGCGGCACAACCGGCCAAGGTGCTCGCCTGCCATGCTCCTTGTCAAGCCGGCAGGCCCCTGCCCGGACTCCACGGTCATCCCCTTCAGGGCCCGGGTTGTATCGATAACCACCCCCCGGATGCCCCGATCTCGTACCAGGAGATTGGAGCCGCCGCCAGTCACGATATAGGGGGCGCCCTCCGCAACCAGCCATCGGACAAAGCCGAAAAGGTCCGCCTGGTCCCTGGGGATTGCAAAAACATCCGCCGGTCCCCCTACCCGGAGCCAGGTATGGGAAGCCATGGGCTCGTCAAAAAGCACACGGCCCCTCAGCCGGGCTTTGACAGCGCTACAGAATGTGCGGCTGCATTCCATAAGCATCCGTCCTACCTGCCTTCCGCCTGCATCCGGCGCAAAAACTCGACTCCGACCTGCCAGACATTGCCCGCCCCCAGCGTCAGGATGATGTCGCCGTCCGCGGCATTTTCCGCCAGAAAAGTCGCCGCGTCGTCCATTGCATCAAAGCAGGACACATCCTTGTGGCCATGGTGGCGGACACCGTCGGCCAGCCGGTAATGATCCACGCCCTGGATTTCCGCTTCACCAGCCGGATACACCGGCAGGAGCACCAGCCTGTCGCACTCGTAGAAAGAGCGGGTAAAATCGTCGAAAAGGGCCCTCGTCCGGCTGTAGCGGTGTGGCTGAAACACCACGATCAGGCGTTTGAGCGACCAGCTTTTCCGGATGGCATCAAGCGTCGTCTTGATCTCCGTGGGGTGATGGCCATAATCGTCAATTACCCGCACCCCTGCAGCTTCTCCCTTTTCTTCCAGGCGTCGCTGGACGCCCTCCACGGTCTCAAGCGCCGCCCGTGTGCGGTCGAAGGAAATCTCGAGTTCCATGCCCACGGCAATACTCGCCAGTGCATTATAGATGTTGTGCAGTCCCGGCAGGTTCAACTCCACCTCGCCGACTTCCAGGCCCCGGCTGTATACGCGAAAACGGCTCTTGCGAGCCTCAAAGACCACATCTCTTGCCTGGATATCGGCCTGAACACTCAAACCGTAGGTCAGGCAGCGCTTGCGGATAAAGGGAATGATGTCCTGGACCGCCTCGTTGTCCAGACACAGCACCGCCACCCCATAGAAGGGCAGCCGGTCGATGAATTCCAGGAAAACCTTTTTGATGCCTTCCAGATCCCCATAGAAGTCCACATGCTCCAGATCAATATTGGTTACCACCGCAATCGAGGGGGAAAACTTCAAAAAAGAGCCGTCGCTCTCATCTGCTTCGGCCACGATAAAATCGCCCTGACCCAAAACGGCGTTGGTATTGATCTGCTTGAGCTTGCCGCCGATTACCACAGTGGGGTCCAGGCCTCCGCCGGCCAGGACGCTTGCCAGCAGCGAGGTAGTCGAGGTTTTGCCGTGTGCTCCCGCCACCGCAACACTGTATTTAAGCCGCATGAGCTCAGCCAGCATCTCCGCCCTCGGGATGACAGGGACAGATGCATCCATCGCCGCGCGCACTTCGGGATTGTCCCGGGAAATCGCGGAGGAGGTCACCACCACGTCCACGCCCTCAACCTGGGAGGGGTGATGGCCCTGATAAATTTTGCCGCCCAGCGCGGCCAGCCGCTCTGTTACATCGGAAGCCGCGATATCGGATCCGGAAACGCGATAGCCCAGGTTCAGCAGCAGTTCGGCGATACCGCTCATCCCGATACCCCCGATACCGACAAAATAAATATGATACCGTTTGCGATACATACCCCTCTCCGCTATCCGCTTGTGTCCCCGGAAGGTCCTGGTCCGCGGCCCGCTCCCCGAGCCCCGAGGCAGCTCAGAATATCCTCTGCTATGGCGCGGGCCGCGTTCGGTCGGGCAAAATTCCGCATCCGTTCCTGCATCTGCATTCGAACGCCCCGCTCTCCGGCATAATAATTAATCCGACCGGCCAGGAGGCGTCCATCGGCCGCCTCCTGGGGGACCACCTCGGCTGCACCCGCATCCTCCAGGGCCTTGGCGTTATGGTACTGGTGATTGTCTGCCGCATACGGATAAGGAATAAACACTGCAGGTATACCGGCTGCCGCCACCTCGGCAACAGAGGTCGCCCCTGCCCGGCAGATGGTAAAATCCGCCGCTGCGTAGCAGGCGGCCATATCGTCGAAAAAAGCCTCCACCGACGCCTCGATACCGGCCCCTGCATAGCCCTGCCGCACCGCTTCCAGGTCTGCCATGCCGGTCTGATGAATAAACCGCAGGGTCTCCGGGGATTTCAGGCCGGGGAGCGCCGCGATAATCGCTGTATTGATTTGGTGTGCCCCCTGGCTGCCGCCTGCAACCAGGACACAAAACTTCCGCCCGTCTTCCGGCGCCCCGGTCTCCCCGGTCTCCCTGCCGATCTCCCTGCGGATGGGATTTCCTGTGTAGCGGATCTTACCGGGGCACCTTCCGATCCGCGTATCGGGAAAGGAGACATAGATCCGGTTGGCGAAGGGGGCCAGCAGCCGATTAGTCATGCCGGCAATGCGGTTCTGCTCGTGCACGGCCCGGAAAATGCGGGCCGCCCAGGCCGCAAGGATCACCGGTGCGGCCGAATATGCCCCCATGCCGATTACAGCATCCGGCCGAAAACGCCAGAAAATGGCGAAAGATGCGGCAAAACCCGCTGGCACCTTTACCAGCGCCCGCATTTTGGCTTGCAGGCCCACCCCCTTGAAACCGGCGGCCGCGATCTCAACAGTTTCATAATCGGTGCGGGACAACACGCGCGTCTCAATGGGGCGGCCCGTGGTTACAAAAAGCACCCGGCTTTTGG
>CAZWNV010000068.1:0-14371 GCA_964635265.1 uncultured Desulfobacteraceae bacterium | reverse complement strand
TCTCGCTGCTGGTATTCTCGTTTGCCGTGGATTTGTTCGTTTATGCGCTGCCGCGGCTGCTCTCCACCTATCCGATCACCGACAACATCCTGCTGAGCGCCCTGTATGCGGGGATTGTCTTCGGCATCGGCAACGGCCTGATATTTCGGGCCGGAGGGTGCTTTCCGGGAACGACCATTGTCGGCCGGGTGATCCAGAACAAGACCGGCTTTCCCCTGAGCCAGACCTTTTTATACGCGGATTCCCTGATTATTCTTTCGGCCGGGCTGGTCTTCGGCTGGGAGCTGGCGCTGCTGGCCCTGATCAGCCTGTTTTTCTCCGGCTTTGCCGCGGATTTCGTGGTGGAGGGAGCAAGCCAGATCCGGGCGGCCATGGTGGTTACCGAGAACCCGGAGGTGCTGAAAAACGCCCTGATGCAGGGCCTCGGCAAGGGAGTGTCGGAGTGGGACGTTGTGGGCGGATACACGGGACGGCACCGGACCATGCTCTACTGCATCATCCATCGCTCCCAGGTCAATGATTTGAAGTATATCGTCGGACAGACCGACCAGGAGGCCTTTGTGGTGATCGGGGTGGCGCACCAGGCATTCGGCGGAACCTCGTTTCCACTTGTCAAAAGCCGCTAGGCAGGGGCGGCGCCCCCCTGCTGCAAAGGGACCGCCGCCCGGATAAGAAGAGCGTTTCAGGCGATTTCCAGCAGCTCGATTTCAAACGTCAAATTTTTTCCCGCCAGCGGATGATTGGCATCCAGGGTTACCTCGTCTTCCGTGACGTTGGTGACGGTAACATAGACGCTTTCCCCGTCCTCCTGTTTGAGTTCCAGCTCCAGGCCCGGTTCGGGCTGGATATGCTCGGGGAACTTGTCTTTTTCCACATCTATCACCATATCCTCGTGATACTGGCCGTAGGCTTTGTCCGGCGGAATCTGGGCGGTCTTGTTCTCATTGGGATTCATTCCGATCACCGCCTCTTCGACGCCGGTAATCACCTGTCCCTCGCCGACGACGAACTCGAGCGGTTCGTTCTCCTGGGATGCGTCAAAGACCGTGCCATCATCAAATTTGCCTGTATAATGGATTTTGACGGTGTCTCCCTCTTTGACTTGCGGCATAAAAAAAACTCCTTTACTCAAAATGTGACAGATAAATCAGCCTTTATACAATAAATCATCCGCTGCGATCATGCAAGGATGAGGGCTGCAAAAAATTCCGGGTTGGGTGTCGCCCCGGCTTTACTGTCGCGTTACGGGCGTTTCCGGGAGGAAAGATACCCGAGAATCTTTCTGGACGTATGCTCGCCGACATCCGCCAGTGCATCCACCGGCAGAAATTCGCGGGCGTTGTTGGAGAAAAGACAGGTCACGGAGGCCGGGAACTCTTCGTCCGCCTCATAGAAAATATAGCAGAGCGCAATTTTGGGCAGCGGGTAGAGCACAAAGGCGAAATCCCCGCTCACCTCCGCAGGTGCGTCCCGGCCGGAAAACTGTTCCTTGATGGCATCGGCCGCATTCCGGATCGCCTTTACTTGCGGCACAAGGATCTGCTCCGTATGGGTGGTAAACGCGGACGCGTAAGGCCCGGAATCCGCGAAATCCTTGTAGGCGAGAAAGGGCTGCAGGATCAGCGGGGAGGGAGCGGCGCTGGCCGCGTAAATGGAAACAAGCAGTTTCATGACGGAGGTGCCCTCGCCGCCATCCAGCCGAACGCCCGTTGGCGTCAGGGTACACATCTCCCCGAATGCCCGGAAGCGAAACCGGTCTCCGTCCCGGCGGGCGGAAATCCTGTCCGCAAAATCCGCCGGCAGGTCGGCATAAAGGTCTGCCAGACGCGCTGCTGCCATCTTTTCATAGTTATCGCTAGCTGGTTTCATCGCCTGTCGTCCAGTCCTGGATATATTTTTTCACGGTCCTGCGGTCCAGCCCGGTACGCCGGGCGACCTCTTCAAAGTTCTGGTGCCGCTGGTACAGAAGATAGCAGTAGCCGGAGACCAGGGAGGCGGCATCGATGCTTCCCTTCTCGATGCCCTGGATCAGCTGGCGGTCCAGCTCCAGGCCCTTGAAATCCGATTCCCCGGTATACATTCCCTTGAGAAGCACCCGGCGGGTGCATTGCTCCAGCTCCCGTACATTGCCCGGCCACGGATAGCCAGGCTCCAGGTTGGCGTCTATCACGCTGCTGACCATCTCCACCAGTTCCGGCGAGGGCTTGCCGATCAGGCGCTCGACGGTTTTGGAGAGCAGCAGCTGCAGCTCTTCCGGATTCTCCTGGATCCGCTGGCGCAGCGGGGGCACAACGATAATATCGGAGCAGAGGCGGTAGTAGAAATCCTCCCGGAATCCGCCGGGGCCGTGGATCTGCTCCTTGGAGCGGTTTGTGGCGGCGATTACCCGGCCGTGAAAACGGCTCTGCTTCTGGCTGCCCACCGGGCTGAAGACCCGCTCCTGGAGCACCTGCAGCAGTTTGATCTGAATGGGATAGGAGACCTCGCCGATCTCGTCGAGCAGGATGGCGCCGTGGGGACTGCAGCGCTCGAACACCCCCTGGTAATCTTCCACGGCCCCGGTAAAGGCCCCTTTTTTATGGCCGAACAGGGCCGATTCAATGAGCGTCTCCGGAAACTGGGAGAGGTTCAGGGAGATAAAGGACTGGGTAAAGCTCTCCACGAAGGATTTCCTGCGCCGGTCCAGCGGAATGAAGCCGGAGCGGCCGATGGCCTGGGCTGCGGTTCCCTTGCCGGTGCCGGTCTCGCCCAGCAGAAGCGTGGAGAAGTCCTCCATCTGGTTGCGCAGGTAGCGGTCATAGAGATCGATGTTGTGTGTAAAGACGTTGTTCCACAGGTTCCATCGCAGAAGCTGCATGCTGGGGCTGTTGCCCACAAGCCCCCGGTCAATGAAGTAGAACGCCCGCCGGATCTGGAAGGCAAGCGCGAAGTAGCGCTTGAAAGATTCCTCGTCGAAGCCGCGATGGTTGGTTGCCGCCAGGGCCTCGCTGTAGAAGGGCACCTTGGCCACCACATTGCCGCTGGCAAGCTGGTTGGCAATGACTTCATCAAACTTGTCCTTGAAGCGGTAGAACTGCTCGATTAAAAAAACCCGCTCCATAATTTGGCGGTCCTCGCCGCGATAGAGGTTGATGTCGGCTTTTTCCGCCTCTTCAAGTGCGGCGATCCGCTCGTTCACGGCGGAGACAAAGCCTTCGATGCGTTTTTTCCGGCTGGCAGACGCGGGCAACCCGCTGATTTTGAGTTCCAGCTCGGTGCGTTCGTGGCTGAAGGGGTTGATAAATCCGGCCCGGCTCACCGTTGCAAAAAAATCGCGTTCCGTGCCGTTTAATTCCTGCTGGGTCATGATTGTATACCGTTTCTGGCTTATTCGTTTATATGGTGCAGAAGCTGGCGCCAGTCCGTGAGAACAAGGTCCGGCTGGACGCCGTTGCAGCGGGGATCATCCGCCCGGATGCGAAGCGAGCGCCTGTCGCCTGCGAAAAGAGCGGTTTGAAATCCTTCTGCGGCTGCCGGCATGATGTCGTTTCGCATATCGTTTCCCGCGTATAGCGTATTTTCGGCCTTTATGCCCAGATTTTCCAGGGCGGCCGCGGCCATCCGGAACAGATCCCTGCAGGGTTTGGCCACTTGGTGCCGGTAGGAATAAAAAATCAGCTCCCGTAAGAACCCGAGTTCTTCCGGCAGGCCGCCGCAGAGTGCCTGGAAGGCCGGCGGGGTATAAAACTGCGCATTGGAGATGATCCCCATCCGGATGGATTTTTTCCGGAGACCGGAGAAGAGTGCTTCCAGATGGGGCATTGGATAGCACGGATTGACGATCATTTCAAATGCAGCGGCAAAATCCCGGGCGGCATCCGCATCCCGGATGCCGAGTACCGCCTGCCAGATCCGCTCGATCTGCACCTCCGGGCATTCAATCCCCTGATTCCGCATCTCTTCATGCGATTTCGCGACCGCCCGGAAGAACTCCGCGATTACCGCGTCTTCCGACTGCGTGCAGCCGTAATCCGAAAGCAGGGTCCGCAGCCGTCCGGTGGTCCGTTGATCCTTGTGCGCTGCCGCGATATCGCCGGCATGGCTGATCAGAAGCGTACCGTACACATCGAACAGGGCCGCATGGATCCGGGCACGCAGCTGACCGCCGGCTTCCCGGCCGGCGGGGATGGGCTCCATGGGGACCGCATGGCTGCGTATGATTTCCGCTGCGCTCATACGGCATCGCTCCATTTGAGCAGGCTGAAATTCTCCGGCTGCAGAAAGGAGCGGAGCAGCCGCTTTTTATCAATTTGCTGCACCACCCGCTTTTGCATGACCCGGCTGTAAACGGCTTCCAGTTTTTTCCGGTAGGCGGCCTCGCTGTAGGCTTCCAGGACGGCCTCCCGGTTCTCGCGGATGCGCCGCTGCTGGTCGGCAACGCCGGTGAGCCGGGACAGAGGGGGATTCTGCTCCAGGACCCGCCTGTAGAGCGAGCGGTCTGCGAGGATCCGGGTAATCACCTGCCGCTGCATGGCTTCGTCCAGTAGGCCGAAGTCCATGGTGCCGCCGCGGGTCAGGCGCTGCCAGCTTTCCCGGATGCGGCCGTCCGCCATTTCCAGTCCGAATTTTGCGGCGTTTTCCTGTATGCAGGCCTTCCACCGGGCGCGGAGCGCATCTGCGTCAAAAGCGGAAAGCGGGACTTCCAGCCGCTCATAGAGATGATCCAGGCGCAGCCCGTTTTCTTCGAAATCCCTGCAGATCCCGGGCAGCTTGCGGCCCACCAGGAGCTGGCCCGCGGTCCAGGGCTCCAGATAGGCGAATCCGAATCCTTCCGTGATGCTGGTGGTAACCAGGGTCCGCGCCGAGGCAACGAGTTCCGGGAAGGCGTAATGCCCGGCTGCCTCGAACATTACCGGAAGCTGTTGTTGATTGGCAAATTCCCGCCATCCGTCGTAAGAGGCCTGATCCCGCATGCTGGTTGGCGGAAGGGTGATGGCAAGCCGCGTGCCGGGTTCCAGGAAAAGGGAAAGCAAAAGCGCCTCGCCGATGTTTTTGCGCCGGATGGCCCGCACCGGATAGAGCACGAAGCGCTCCTCAAGGGGTTTTTCCGGCGCAAGCCCGAAAGGCCGGACCATGTTGGCAAGCAGGTGCACTCCCTCCGGCACAAGGCCTGCGTCCAGCAGGTGGTCCCGGTCTCTTGAATTGATGACGCAGTAGTGGCAGTTCTGCGGATAGGGGCTGCCGCTGTGGTATACGTCCGGACGGCCGTCTTCGGCAAAGTCATGGACCTGCAGCAGCAGGCGCAGACCCTCCTGCTGCAGTACGGATAAGATGTCGAGGAAGCCGGTGTTTTTGGCGAGCAGCGGATTGTGTACATGCAGAATGTCGCAGCCCTGCGGCCATCGGGCACAAATCGCGTCCCGGACTGCATATGCAGTCTGCGCCGGGGACCCGGTCTTTCCGCCGCGGCTGTCATAAGCAAGACCCGGGATGACGACCGTCGGCACCGGGGGCGCCTCCTCCGGCGCCTCGCCGGTCAGCAGGAGCATTTCCGCCCGCCCGGTAAGGGCCTGGATCTGCTGGCGGATGACGGTGCTTACACCGCCCGGCCGCAGGTGGTAGTGGACAAAGGCGATCTTCATAAGTGTATCAATCACTTGCGTAGGGGATCGGATCCTTGCTCCCGGCTTCCGCAAAACCCTTTTTCCGCAGCCTGCAGGCATCGCATGCCCCGCAGGCCAGTCCTTCGGGGGTGGGGTCATAGCAGGAGCGGGTTAGCGCGTAATCCACGCCGAGGGTCAGGCCCTGCCGGATGATATCCGCCTTGCGCAGGCGCATGAGCGGCGCGTGAATCCGGATTTTTCTGCCGTCTTCAACGCTTGCCCTGGTGGCCAGGTTGGCCGTTTTTTCATAGGCGCGGATGTATTCCGGCCGACAGTCCGGATAGCCGCTGTAATCCACTGCATTGACGCCGATAAAAATATCGCAGGCCCCCAGAACTTCGGCCCAGGCAAGGGCGCAGGAGAGAAAGATCGTGTTTCTCGCGGGCACGTAGGTGACGGGGATGCCCTGCTCCCCCTGGCGGTGCGGCCCGTCCTTGGGGACTTCCGCGTCCGATGTAAGGGCCGACCCGCCAATCCCCGCAAGATCGATGTGCATGACCCTGTGATCCAGGCATTCGGCCTTTTCAGCGATTCTGCCGGCTGCTTCCAGTTCCAGGCGATGGCGCTGGCCGTAGTCAAAGCTCAAGCCGTAGCAGCCGTATCCCCGGTTTTTTGCGATTGCCAGAACGGTTGCCGAATCCAGCCCTCCGCTGATAAGGACCACGGCTTTGGCAGGCTCATTCATACCAGTATCCTTTGCTGTTTGCCCCGCTCAAACCCCGCGTTCCGTTCCGGGCCAGAGGATCTTGTGCAGCTGGAGCTGCAGCCGCACCGGCAGGCGGTCCTGCAGGATCCACGCGGCAAGCAGCTGGGGCTCCAGCAGTCCGGATGCGGGGGAGAACAGAACAGGGACCGGCAATGCATTCCGCCACCTGGAACCCAGAAGCGACCTGGCCCATTCGTAGTCCTGCCGGTCGGTAATGACAAACTTGAGCTGATCCGGGGCGGTCAGAAGATCCAGGTTGGAGTAGTCGTTTTTTTCGCATTCCCCGCTGCCCGGACATTTCATGTCGAGGATTTTTATGCAGCGGCTGTCCACCATGCCGATATGGAAGCTCCCGTTGGTCTCGAGCAGCACCGTATAGTTCTCTTCCAAAAGCCTGCGGATAAGCGCCGGGCAGTTCGGCTGCAGCAGCGGTTCGCCGCCGGTTACTTCCACCAGCGGACATCCGAAGGAGCGGACTTCCCGGAGGATGGCTTCCATGGAAAGGCTTCGGCCGCCTGCATGGGCATAGATGGTGTCGCAATAGCGGCAGCGCAGGTTACAGCCGCACAGCCGGATTAATACACACGGCAGCCCGGCGTAGAGCGATTCTCCCTGGATGCTGTAGAATATTTCGCTGACGGAAAGCCGCATTAATCCGCATCATCCGGATCCGTGCGGCCCACGGCAGCCCTGTAGAGGCGGGCGTTGCCGGCAATCCGGTAGCTGGAAAGGCATGCCGGGACAAGAAGCGAGCCGCCGCGCTCCACGGAGACGGCCTCCGGCGAGTCATCCCAGCCGATTTCGACTGTGCCCCGGATGCAGAGAAGGATCTCCGGGCCTTCAATCTGCTGCCTGCTGTAGGAGCAGGTGTCGTCCACGTCGATAACGGAGAGGGAAAATTCCGCCACAGGGGTGGGGTAGACGGATTCACAGGCGGCTCCCGCCTGCGGCGTCAGGATCTCGGATTTTCGGGGAGTGAAATCCAGGGCCCGCATGAGTTCCGCCACATCCACGTGCTTGGCTGTAAGGCCGCCGCGCAGGACGTTGTCCGAGTTCGCCATGATTTCAATGCCGCAGCCTTCCAGGTAGGCGTGCATCTCTCCGGAATTGAGAAAGAGGGCCTCGCCCGGCTGCAGGCAGATCAGGTTCAGCAGAATGGGCGATAGTATCCCGGCATCCTCGGGATACATTTCGCTCAGGGCTTTTATCCAGCGGAATTCCTCCCGCTCTTCCTGGCGGGCCATGGCATTGGCGGTCGTTTCCTCGAGCACTTCCTGGAGCTTGTTTTCCGGCAGCGTCATCAGGGCTTCGAAAAAGCGTTTCAGCCCGTTGGCATGAGGGCTTTGCCGCAGAAATTCCATGGCGTCGGCAAGGCTTTTCGGGCAGACCTCGGAGAACAACTCGGTCATTTCCGAAATCGGCCGGAATCCCTTCAGCGCATGAAAGGGGGTCAGCGCGCACAGACATTCCGGTTTGCGGCGGTCGTCCTTGTAATTGCGATGGGGGGCATCCAGCGGGATGCCTTCATGGTCTTCCCGGGCGCATCCGTTTCTCGCCTGCTCCTCATCGGGATGGGCCTGAAGCGATAGGGGCTGCTGGGCGGCCAGAACCTTGAAGAGATAGGGCAGACAGTTGTTATAGCGGCGGGCGGTTGCAGGGCCCAGAATTTTTTCCGGGCAGGTGGCAATCAGTTCATCGAGCCGCTGCCAGCCCCCGCTGGTCAGTACCCGGGAAGGCGCCTTCGGATGCGCCCCCATCCAGAGTTCGGCCCAGGGCGTATCGTTTCGCGTCTCCCCCAGAAGGCTCTGGATAAAGGTATAGGAACCCCATGCATAATCCTGGATCTCGTTTTGCAACCAAAGCGGCTTGTTCTCCATGGTCCATCCTGTCCGGCTGTCAGCCTATTTTAGAAAGCGTCCGTTTTCATAAATGACCTTTTTCTGGCCGGATGAGAGCACTGCTGTCACCCGCTTTTTCTCCGTATTGACGACATCCCAGTGCAGGGCCGAGTCATTGAATCCGAGTTCCGCTTTTTTTTCTTTCGTCAGCTCCGAGGGCTTGCCGCTGAAGGTGTCGGAGTAGGAGGCCCCCAGGGCGATATGGGAGTTGCCGTATTTGCCGCCGAAGTTCTCATCAAACAGGGTGTTCGCCATGAACTTGTCGATTTTGGAAAACGTGCTGTCCGTCAGGGAGAACTCCCCGATCTTGTCTGCCCCGTTGTCCATGGCAATCTGTTTTTTGAGAAAGCTTTCGCCCTCCTCGGCACCGGCCTTTACTACCTTGCCGTTTTGGAATTCCAGCCGGATGCCTTTCACGTAATTGCCGCTGCGGTAGGAGGGCTGGTCCGCGTAGTATACGCCGCTGGTGCCGCGCCAGTCCGGCGAGGTAAACAACTCGAAGCTCGGGATGTTATGACCGGACACCCCGATCCATCGGCGCTTTTCGCCGGGCGTTACGACAAGGTCCACGTTTGCCGATTCCACGTGAAATTGCTCCACGGACAGTCGGTTTAACCAGTTTTTTAAGCTCTTGGCCTTTTTGAAAACCTCGTTCCAGTGCGCAACAGGCTCCCTGCGGTTTAAGTAGCAGGCCTTGATGATCTGGCGGGCGTACTCCTCGGCGGAAAGCCCCGCATGGGAAGCCAGTTCCGCGGTTGGATATATCGCCAGGGTCCAGCTGAAAAGGCCGTCATCCTCGCGCTGGTCCAGGATATCGCGCAGGTATTTGCGAGCTTTTACCGGTTTGGAAAGCCGGGACGGGTCCACGCCGCTCAAATGGGTGAGCGACTCCGGGGCCAGGATGGCGATGCTTCCGCCCAGATTCCTGTACAGGCTTTCTTCGCCGGGTGCGATAAAGCTAAGCTGCCGGCTGTTGGCGCGGCTGTAAAAACCGGACTCCATCGCGGGGGTCTGCAGCATGCGCTGGACGGGATGCACATCCATTGCCAGGAGCTTGTCGTAGAGGATCTCCACCAAACGGATGGCGGGCAGGTCATAACGGATCAGCACCACGTCGCCTTTTTTGATTTTTCCTGTTCTGGCGGTTTGCAGTCCCCAGATCAGTACGTCGGCATAGCGTTGCATCTGTTTTTCTGTGAGCATGATATCTCCTGACATCCTCCGGCACGGGTGGATAATTCATTGACAGCCGGCTGTTTATTGTCCATGCTGATTCTCGTGCGGGCAATCCGTGCCGGCGAAACACAGTTCGAAATATGTAATATAAAAAAATTTTTTATTCAGGTCAAGCCGGCTGTTTTCATGGGTAAGGGGATCAACTGGCTTGCAACGCGGGACGGGGCAAAGCTGCGCTGGCTCTCCAATGCTTTTTCCGTGGACAAGCCCGCTGCCACCGTTGTTCTGCTTGGAGGCCGGGCCGAGTTTATCGAAAAGCACGAAGAGAGCTTACAGGCGCTTGCGAACCGCAATTTTCGGGTTTATACCATGGACTGGCGCGGGCAGGGCCTCTCCAGCCGTCTCCTGGAAGACCGGCATAAGGGCTATATCCACTCCTTCAGCCAGTATGTTGCCGATCTTGACCGGTTTATTCAGGAAGTGGTTCTGCCGCGGGCGGCCCGGCCGGTTTTTTTCCTGGCCCATTCCATGGGCGGGCATATCGTCCTGCGGTACCTGGGGGAGAAGCGGCCCCCGGTTTCCGGCGCGGTGCTTGTTTCGCCCATGCTCGACATCCGCACTTTTCCGCTGCCGCGTCTCCTGGCCGGGGCGTTTGCCCGCATGGCCGTGTCTTTCGGCCTGTCTGCGGAGTATATACCAGGAGATGGCCCTTACAACCCGGACAGCAAGCCCTTTGCAAATAATCCCTTGACCAGCGACTGGCAGCAGTTTATGCAGGAGCGTAGGAAAATTGCGCAGAACCCGGATCTGGCCCTGGGAGGTGTCACCTACGGCTGGCTGCTGCAGGCTTTCCGCTCCATCGATCGCCTTGCGCGCCCGGCTTTTTTACAAAGGATAGAAACCCCGGTTCTAATGGTCTACGGAAGCCGGGACCGGGTGGTATCGGCGCCGGCAATACAGCGGGCCTGTGAGAAGCTGTCCGATTGCCGCTGTATATGCCTGTCCCGCGCCAGGCATGAGATTTTGAACGAGGCAGGTCCGATCCGCCGGGCATTCTGGCGGGAGTTTGATCAATGGGTGCAATCCGCCCCCTAAATTACACGGAAAGGACTGGGTATGGTCTGGCAGGATGATCAGGAGAACGGGGCATACAGCGACAAACCCTATTCAACGCTTTCTGACAGGGGCGCGGGCGGATTTCTCTCCCGCGCGGAGACCCCTTTTATTCTTCTCGGCGCAGGGCTGCTGATTCTGCTGCTGCTGTTTTTCGTCTTTTTTCAGGGGGGTGAAGGCGATTCCAGTGAGCGCCTCCAGGAGTTCTCCCAGCGCCTTGACACGATAGAGAAGCGGGTGCAGAAAACAAGCGGCCTCCGGCAGCGCGTCTCTGACATGGAAGCCCGGCTCGGGGAGCTGGAGCGCAGAATTTCCTCCGAAAAGGAGCGGCTGACACCGGATCCCCGCCTTATCGACCGGGTAGAGTCCAACCAGGAATCTGTAAAGGCAAACGCGGACTCCATTGATAAGACCATGCAGCGGTTTAATCTGCTGGAAAAGCGCTTAAACCGCATGGAAAATAACGTGCAGCAGATGGGGGAGACACTTGCGGAAAAGGCTGCGGCCAAGCCCAAAAGCTCTGCGGATTCCGGTAAAGTGAAGATTCACGTGGTGGAGAAAGGCGACACGCTTTTCAGCATTGCCCAGGATAACGGGGTGGATCTGCAGCGCTTTCTCCGGATAAACGGGCTGAATGAGAATTCGGTCATCAAGCCGGGCCAGAAGCTCAAAATCCCTGTTGAGTAGCAGGGGGGGGCGGGCCGGTTATCTGCGCCGGGGCCTGCCGCAGGCTACAGCAGGCTACAACAGGCTACAGCAGGCGCCAGGCATGCTGCTCCGGGAGGCCTTGCCGGTAAATCTTCTGCACGGTATCCTCCACGTCATAGTCCACGAAGCGAACGGTGAGTTCTCCTGCCGCGCTGTCGTATATAACGTACTTGGCCTCTCTGCTCCCGTCCCTTGGCTGGCCCACGCTGCCGATGTTGATAAGATACTGTTTGCCGCTATCCAGCGGTATTGTTCCTTCGGTGAGGGGGTTGGTGGTTACCGCCGTTCCGTCATTGCCAATGATGAGCAGTTCATGGGTATGGCCGACAAAAACGATCCTCTCCTCCAGCCGATTCAGGGTCTGCCGAATTTCTTCCGGGTTGACCTCAAAGAGGTAGGTTGTCGGCGAATCCGGGGGAAATCCGTGGACGTAGCGGCAGCCTTCCCGGATCATAAAGGCGGGCATCCCGGCCAGAAATGTCCTGGTCTCAGCCGAGAGCATCTGCATGGTCCGCTCGAGGGAGGTGCGGGCCGTCGGATTAAACCAGGAAAGCGTCTCCGGTCTGTTGATCGCCAGTTCGTGATTTCCCAGCACGGAAGGGATCTGATGCCTTTGCAGCAGCGAGACCACCTTTTCCGGTTCCGGGCCGTAGCCCACATTGTCGCCCAGACAGTATGTCGCCGCTAATGCCTCCTGCTTTTCCAAATCTGCCAGAACCGCTTCAAATGCTGTGGCATTGCCGTGAATGTCGGATATGACTGCTATGCGCATAAATCTAGGCCGTTTTGCCGGGTTTATCCCTTCTTTTTCTGGCCCTCGGCCAGATCCTGGAAGTAAACGGGGTTCGTGGCATGCAGCAGCCCCTCTTCAAAGCTGATCTGGCCGGCCTTTGCGTAGGCGGCGAGCCTGACGTCGAGCGGGATGAACTCCTCCGCTCCGGTTTCCATCTGGGAGCGGATATGGTGTATCCGGTCCTCCCGGATAAAGCTTTTCACCCGGTGCGAATTGGCCAGCTTTTCCACCGCCATCAGCATGCCGGATCCGTCCGCTTTTTTGACAAGGCGCTGCGAAAGGGAGAGGCGAAGCGAGTCGGCGAGCATCATGCGGATCAGACCCTGCTGTTCCACCGGGAACATGTTGATAATGGTCTGGATAACGGCCGTGGAGTCAAAGGAGTTCATGGTGCTCAATACCAGGTGGCCGGTCCGGGCCGCCCGTATGGCGATCTCAAATGTCTTGCGGTCCCGCATTTCGCCGATGACAATCACATCCGGGGCCTGCCGGAAAATTCCGCGCAGCCCTTCCTCGAAGCTTTCCGTATCCTTGCCGACCTCCCGCTGGTTGACATTGCTTTTTTTGTGCTTGTGGAGAAATTCAATCGGCTCCTCGAGGGTGATGATGTTGCAGCGGCGGTTGGTGTTGATGATATCCAGGATCGCGGAGAGGGTGGTGGATTTGCCGTTGCCCGCAGGCCCGGAAATCAAAAGCAGCCCCTGCGGCGAGAGGGCGTAGTCTTTCAGCCAGTTCGGCAGATTGAGTTCCTCCAGGGAGGGGATCGTTTCCGGGAGGTGCCGTACGGCAATGGATATGGAGCTGCGCTGGCGGTAGAAGGTGATCCGGAAACGAAATTTCTTTTTATAGGTGATCCCGGTTTCCAGTTCGTTGTCGCGGTTGAATGCCTCCCACTGCTCGTTGGAGAGGATTTGCCTGGTGTAGGCCTCGATATGGGCAGGGGTCAGGGCAACCGTGGCCAGGCGCTTGAGGATGCTGCCAATTTTGATCGAGGGGGGAACACCGGCCGAGAGCAGCATGTCGCTGCCGCCGGATTTGGCAAGGTAGGTAAACAGCTTCTCGATCGGCGGCGGCTGCTGGCTGTCCTGGGCCTCGTAGAGGGAGAGGTTTTCTATGTCCGCGCCGTGGATGCCGCCCTGGTAATTTTCGGAAAGCAGATTGAGGGCGGCCTCCATCATGAAAAAGGGCACAATGGCCGGCTGGATCTTTTTGCCCAGGGTGAACTCCAGGTCGCTTATGGTCATAAAGTCCTGCGGACTCACCATGGCCAGGGTAAGGATGTTGTTTTCCACCGAAATCGGAAGAATGCGGTATTTCTGCATTTTTTCCTTGTCAATGAGCTGGAGCACTTCCGGCGGGATGTCCACCTCGAACAGGTTGATGGCGGGCACGCCGAACTTCTGGGACAGAAAGGAAAGCATTTTGTCCACGGTAATAAAGCCCATCTCGATCAGGATGGAGCCCAGGGGCATATCCACCTGCGTACGGCGTTTGAGTGCCTGGTCGAGCTGCTCCTGGTTGATCAGGTTGTGATTGACCAGGGACTGTCCCAGGGGACTGCGTCTCGAGGGCTGTTTGGCTTTGTTCTGCGTTGATGCCGGCATTTTCCCCTCCCCTATGCCTTTTACCCGGTATTTAACAGAATAAAGATACGTTTCCGATGTTTACCGCAATTGCGCGGAAAAATCCAGAGCAAATTTGCCGCTGCCGCGACAAACGTTGACAAAGCGGGAACAGGGCATTACACATTGCCGCAGAAACCCCTAAACGGAAAGGACTGCAGATGACCGACAGAAAATTCAATCCCCGCCATATCGATATATTAAACGACCCGCAGCGGAAAAAGACGATGAAACCGGATACCCTCTGGGAACTTGTCAATCTCGACAATCCCGGGGTCCTGGTGGATGTAGGCGCCGGCACCGGGTTTTTTGCCTGTCTGTTTGCGGAAAAAATGGCAGGCGGCACAGTGTATGCCTGTGATACCTCCGATGAATTGATTGCCTGGATGCAGGAAAATCTCTCCTCTGCCTGCCGGGAGCGGGTGATCCCGGTCAAGTCGGAGGAAGCAGCTATACCGCTGGCCGACGATCTGGCGGATCTCGCGTATATGATCAACCTGCATCATGAACTGGAGCGTCCACAGGAACTGCTTGTCGAGGTCAGGCGCCTGGTGAAGCCGGGGGGCAAGGTTCTGATCGTGGACTGGAAGCCGGAAGAAACGCCCGAGGGGCCGCCTTTGTCCATCCGCGTGCCGCCTGCAACAGTGGCGGAGCAACTGGAGCAGGCCGGATTTGCGACCCCGGACAGGGCGGATATGCTTCCCTGGCATTAT
>CAZWNV010000067.1:0-14458 GCA_964635265.1 uncultured Desulfobacteraceae bacterium | reverse complement strand
ATGGAAAAGCACCTGAGAAAAGTCCGGGCGATTCACCAAAGGGATCTGAAGGCGGGCTTCGGGACCGTTTATCTGCCCCATGCGTTGGCGAGGAAATATCCAAACGCCGACCGGAGTTGGGCCTGGCAGTTTATTTTTCCCGCATCAAAACGCGGCATCGACCCCAGGAGCCGGGTGGAAAGGCGGCATCACATACATGAATCCGTCATCCAGCGGGCCGTCAAGCAGGCCATCCGAAGTGCAGGAATACCCAAAACCGGCAACTGCCATGCCCTGCGGCACAGTTTTGCCACGCATCTTCTTGAGGCCGGCTATGATATCCGAACGGTTCAGGAGTTGCTTGGCCATAAGGATGTGTCCACGACCATGATTTATACGCATGTTCTGAACAGGGGAGGCCGCGGGGTTCAGAGCCCGGGGGATATGCTATGGAGCTGAGCTCAAGGCAAAAAAGTGTTTTAGACGTGATTATCCAGTATCATCGGCGGCACGGATATTTCCCCACGGTCCGGGAAATCGGTGATAAGCTGGGGCTTGCCGGGCCGGCGGGCGTGCATCGCATCCTGGGGGTTCTGGAAGAAAAGGGGTATATTGTTTCCACGCCGGGCAAAAAGCGATCCCGCCGGCTGGCAGGCGGCTATCCCGCCCGTGAAATGCCGGTAAAAGGGGCTATCGCCGCAGGAGAGCCGCTGGATGTCTGGGACCATCCGGATGAACGGATCCCGGTGGATCCCTTGCTGTACGGGCATGAGGGCTGTTTTGCCGTGCGGGTGTCCGGGGATTCGATGATCGGCCGCCATATCCGGGAGGGGGATCTGGCGGTTATAAGGCCCCAGGCAGATGTGGAAAACGGCGGGATTGCAGCAGTTCTGGTCGCGGAACTGCTGACGGAGGCGGCTCTCAAGATCATCCGGAAGCAGCGCGGCCTCCTGGAGCTTTATTCCGCCAACCCGGATTATCCGCCCCTGCGGTTTTCCGGAAGATCCCGCAGAAAAGTCCGGATCCTCGGCAAGTATGTCGGCCTGATCCGCAGGGCCGGATGAGGGCAGTGTTTTTCCGGACTCGGGCAAAGGCCTTTTCTACTTGAAGTCGCCTACCAGTGTGAACGCGCCCCAGTAGCCGGGATGCGGGTAGAACTGCCGTACGTGAAGGGCCGCTTCCCGGAGGCTGTCCGCCTTGTTTTCCCTGGTGTAGCGGCGGTAAAAGGTTTTGGTGAGCATGGCCGTGGAGACGTCGCTCACCCGCCAGAGCGTGGAGATCACGGTATGGGTGCCGGCGTAGAAGAAGGAGCGGTTCAGGCCGATGATTTCATCTCCCGTGGTGACCTTGCCGAGCCCTGTCTGGCAGGCGCTCATGCATACCATGTCCGCGTTGACATCCAGGCCGAAGACCTCGGCCGCGCGCAGATCCCCGTCCTCCGGTCGGGCCGCGTCCTTTGCGCGGCTCAGCTTGATGGCCGACATCAGGGGGTTTACCGGGTCGAACTCGCCGTGGGAGGCAATGTGGATGATGTCGAACCGGGAGATGTTGTCCACCAGCCAGGACTCCGTGGCCTTTTCGCCGGTCAAAATGGTGATCTCCGGGAAGTTCCATTTGATGGAGTTGACCTCCGGTTCGGCAAAGGCAAGCTCCAGGCCGGGTTGTTCCAGCTCCGGGTTGCCGATGGCAAGCACTTCGAGCGAGAGCTTCGGCCGCTTGATCCGGCGGGCCGTGGTGTAGTCGAGCACGCTCGCGCTGGGCAGATAGAATAGCGAGAAGTCGTCCAGGAAGAAGTTCTTTCCGTCGTAGAGCGTGGCCCAGGACAGGTAGTGCAGGGGGCCGTGCGGGATGAGGCCCACTGTTTGAATGCCTTCCAGCTCCCCGCGCACCGGGGCGACAAGGTCCTTGTAGAGCGCCCTGGCATGGTTTTCCCAGGGCTGGAGGTTCTGGATGATGCGCCGGTATTCGCGTACCCGCTTTTCCAGGCTTTTTTTGTCCGCCGGCATGCGAAAGAGCTGTACGGGCGTATCCGCACTTTCGTGCCGGATCACCCAGCAGAGCACCTCGGAATCCAGGACGTAGTAGGACAGAAGTGCCACCCCGGGCTCCAGGTTTTTGCTGATCTCTTCCGCGCCCACCGGCGGGATGGAGACAAGCGCGGAGAGTTCGGGGTGTTTGGCCTGGATGTCGGTCATCAGGTTGTCCAGGCGGTTTCTAAGCTGCTCCAGGTCGTCCTGGTAGGCCTGTTTTTCCGAAGGACTGTCCGCGGCGGCCAGGAGTTTCTCGGTTGCCGTGATCTCGGAGCGCAGCAGGGTGTGCCGGTTGTAGAGCTTTTCCTGGGCCGCGTTTTTGAGCGATATCCGCTGGGTGCCCAGAAGATCAATAAAGTTGCGGCCCCGGGAGCGCTCCGCGGTCTCCAGGGCGGCCACGGGCTTTCCCCTGTCCGCAAGCAGGCTCACCAGGTATTCATAGGCGGCCAGGCGGTTTGCCATGAAGTTCTCCTTGAGCGCCCGGACCTGGATGGCCGCACGCATGGACTCGATGACCTCCAGGGCGTCTTCGAGGTAGTCCTCGGCTGCCTGCGGATCCTCCAGGAACTCGCGGCTCACCCGGCCGAGCCCGTAGAGGGCGCGCCAGCGGGTCTCCTTGATCTCCATTTCCCGGGACAGCCGGAGGGCCTCGGAGAAAGCGGCTTTGGCCGGCTCGGCGGCCCCTGTTGCCAGCAGGGCGTTTGCCTTTCCCAGAAGCGCCTTGGCCGCGTTGATTTTATTGCCGATGGCGTTTGCGAGCGAGAGGGCCCTGTCGAAAAGGGGCAGGGCTTTCCCGGGCTGCCCCATCCGCAGGCGGGTCAGGGCCTTGTTGCGCAGATCATAGGCCAGGGCCCACCTGGAGCCGATCCTCTCGTCAATGGCCATGGCCTTGTCAAAGGTTTCCAGGGCCTTTTCGTAGTCCTCCATCTCCCGGTAGACCAGGCCGATGTTGTTTAGGGTGGAGGCCACCTCGTCCTGCCGGATGGAGAGGCTGCGGGCCGTCTCCAGGGCGGTGCCGAGCTCTGCCAGGGCCTTTTCGTAATCCCCCAGGGACCACCAGATCAGGCCGGACGTGTTTCTTGCCATCACCTGCAAAAGATCCAGGCTATTGGCCTCGGCAAGCTTTAAGGCTTTTCGCTGGATCCGGAACGCGGTCTCGAAATCGCCCTGGAACCAGGCGTTGTTTGCCTGCTCCATCAGGATTTTGCCGCGCATTCGGGGGTTTTGCTGCTTGCCGGCCTTGAGATCGTCCAGATCGTCCAGATCGTCCAGGGCGGATGCATAAAAGCTTTTTGCCTTGGGAAAAACCCCCAGCAGCCGGTAGCAGCGGCCGATGTTGAGCCGGGCTTCCGCGGTTTTTGCGGCGTCTTCCAGGTCTTCATAGAGCGCAAGCGCTTTTTCATAATGCTTGATGGCCCGGGCATAGCGGTTCATGCGCAGGTCATAGATCCGTCCGATGTTCATGTGCTGTCCGGCAAGCATCTGGCCGCGCTCCATCCGCCCGGTCAGGTCCGCGGCCTTCTGGAACCGGGCGAGGGCGGATTCGTAGCGGGTGGCGTTTTCCAGCACGATGCCGAGTTCCGTCATGGCGCTGGCCAGCTTCTGGTCGGCTTCGAGCAGGGAATACATCTCCACCGCCTCTTCAATCACGGGCACGGCCTTTTTGTACTGGCTGCGCCGGGCATGGATCAGGCCCAGGGTGAGCATGGCCTCTGCATGGGCCGTGCTGTCCGGCTGCCGCTTTTCCAGCACGCGTACCAGTTTTTGGGCAAAGGTGAGGGCCTTTTCCAGGTTTTCCGCCTTGTAGGCGCTCTCCCGGGCGTAGCGGTAGATGCCGGGGAGATAGCGGTCAAAGGCCGCCATCTCCTCTGCGATTTGCGCGGCATTGGAGAAATTCACGAGCGCTCTTTGGCTGCGCCCCTCGTCAAAGGCCCGCCTGCCGGTTTTGACGTATGCGGCAAAGCGGTTTTGGGCGAATTTTTCCGCCTCCTCCGGCCCCATGCCCCGGTAGCCCAAAAAGAGAACCGGCGGATCCGAGCCCGGATCCGCTGCGGCGTCAAATGCGTTTTTCCGGCTGTAGGCGGACAGGAGGCTGTCTATCACCTGGTCCTTTTTGCCTTGCCCTGCAGGGAGAACAACCACGGAGGGGCAGCCGTATATGGAGAACAGGGGGATGATCCGGTCGAGTTCCCTGGTGTCCATATCCGCGCAGACCGCCAGCGAGAGGCTCTCCGTGCGGGACAGGAGCTCCGGCAGACCGGTCCTTGCGTTCTCCGCCGTGTAGGCGGCAATAAAGGGGCGGGCCGGCTGCTGCGCCTTTGTGGGAACCCGGTTCGCTGCGGTCAGGCGATGCGGGAACACCAGGGTGTCCACGGCCGCCAGGTTGTAGGCGGCAGCGGGGTCGGCGAACTGCAGGCCGCCTTTTGCCTTGAGCACCTCGTAGGCGCCTTCGGGGGCACCCGGGGTAAAGGAGTCGGATACGGCCATCAGGCGGTGCTTGAAGGGTTTGCGTGCGCTATATGCGCGGTAGAGGTGCGTGCCGGAGAGCAGAAAGGGCACAGGGGTCTGCAGGCCGAGATCCGACGGGGATTCATAGGCCACATAGGGCGGTACCGAGCTGCTGCCGGTGGAAATCATTTTCCGTACCGCCTGCAGGCTCTCTGCCGGCTGTGCGGATACCGCATCCGGCGAAAGGGTGAACACCAGGTAGTCCGGATCGGCTTGGCCTGCGGGAAAGACGCGAAAAAGCCGCTCCTTTTCCCCCAGCGCCTGGATCACGTCCATTGCCACCGCGTGCACCGGGGAAAGCATCGCCCGGATGCCCCCGGCCTCCATTCCAGCGGCCGGACCGGTCTCCTGGACGGCCTCGTGGTAGGTGCCGATAAGCTCCTGGTAGTGTTTTTCATGCTCGCGGAGCGCCTCCGTGTCCGGCTGGTTCCGGCTTTGCTCGCGGACTGCGGCTGCTGCGGCTTCTTCGGCCCGCATCATGGCGCCAAGCGCCATTATGGCCTGCCGCTGTTTTTCCCGGTCGGCGATTTGCGCCACCGGATCCGGCAGGCTTTTGGTGTTTTGTTCATAAAGGGAGAGCTCGCGCTCCAGGCGTTTTTTCACAAAGCGCGCTTCTTGCCCGGAGGCTGCGTCAAGCTCCCGGCGCATGGATTGAATGCGGGCGAGCCGCGGGTAGCGCTTCCGGTAAAAGCGCTTCTGGGCCTCGTTATCGGGGCGGATGAGAAAGGCCGTGCGGTTGAACCGTTCGAGTTCGGCGATGCGCTCGGCCAGGGCAAAGGCGGATTCCGCCCCGTTTTTCCGGTACTCGGCAAGCACCAGGGGCCCGAAGGCACGGGTGATTTCCTGCGGGCGGCATCCGGCCCGCGCCGGCGTAACCGAAGAAAGCGCATCCAGCGCCTCTTCGAGCCGGCCGAGCCCGGCCAGCGCGCGCCAGCGCATATCCGGCAGAAGCCCCCGTTCCGCGGCAGCCAGTGCTTTTTCCAGGTGTTTTTTGATGGGCCCGGTATCGCCGGTTTTTTCCGAGACCGCCGCCAGGTTGAGATGCAGGCGGGCTTTGGTCTCCAGGGCCCTGCGGGCGGGGGAGAGGGCGTTTTCGCTGACGATCCGGAGTCCGCCTGCCAGGTGGCCGGCCGCCTGCGAGAGCCGGTGCATCCGGAAAACAGCGGATTCAGCGTCTTCTGCCGGGGTCTTTTCCGCGGCCAGGGCGTAGCAGACGGCCATGGTGTTGTGGTAATCGGCAAGCTGCAGGGAGTTTTGCATCCCGGGCGTGTTTGCCATAAGCCGGCGGACTTTTGTGTCAAGCCCGGAGAAACGCTCCAGTTCCGCCTGCAGGGCTTTTGCGGACGGGGCCCGGCGGAGGCGCTCCTCCAGCACGGCCGCCAGGTTGCCCATGTTCGTGGCGGCGCTGGCAGGCGCCTGCATCTCCAGGCAGAGCCGGGCGGAATAGACAAAGCGCTCCCATGCACGTGCATACGCCTTCTCCGCGTGGGCCACCAGGCCGGCCCTGTGATAGAGCAGGGCGACGCCGTAGCGGTCTTTTTCCGCAACAGGGGCAGAAACCGGGTATTGCGCAAGCTGGGGCTGCAGGTTTTTGCGGGCGGTCTTAAGGTCGCCCGTCTCCAGGGCGATGCGCGAGAGAAAGGCGCGGGCCAGGCGTTTTTCCTGAACTTTGGAGAAGCCGTGGGCCGCCTGGGTCGCAGCGCCTTCATCCATGGAGGTTTGCAGGGATATGGCGAAAAGGCCCTCCTTCTCCTTTTTCTCCCGCTGGGCCACGCCGTATTGCTCGACCAGCGCGATCACTTCCCGGAAGTCTGCGGCGGCTTTTTCCAGAAGGCGGCGCCGCTTTTCGCCTGTTGCGCTCTGCGCCAGGTAATAGGTGTTGCAGGCCGCGGCCCGGCGGTTGGCAGCCAGGTTCCGGGTTCTGCCCCGTTTTTTGTTGAGCTGAAATACCGTCTCAAAAGCCTGTGCGGCTTTTTCGTGCCGGCCCGTCTCCTGGCAGGCAAGGCCCAGGCGGTCCGTCAGTTCGGCTTGCAGGGCAACGAGTTCCTCCGGCAGGGAGAGATCCTCGCGGATTTTTCGGGTCATGCGCTCCAGGGTCTCTGCGGGATTCTCCATGTAGGCCCGGCATTTGCCGGAATCGCAGACCCTGTTCAGATCGCGGGCAAGTTCTGCGGCCGCCTTGTTCAATTTTTTTTGTTCTTCCAGCAGCCGGCGGATTTCCGCTTTGTAGTGCCGCCATTTTTCCCCGGGCGGGGGTTTGGCGGATTCGGCGCACGCGGCCACCTGCGAGCTGATCCCCGCCTGCTTCTCGGCCAGTTTTTCCGCGCGGTCTTCGAGCTCGGGCTGTTTTACGGCTGGTGCCAGGATGCGGTCGCGCACCAGGCGGTGCAGCCGGTCAAAGGATTGGGCCGCGGCGCGCGGGGCCATGCGCTGCTCGATTTTTTCCAGGGCTTTTTCATAGGCGGATTTTGCCTGCTCCGTATCCATTGCCTGGAACGCGCTCTCGCCCAGGCGCTTGTAGTATACGAGCTCGCGGCGGGGATCGGCAAAAGCGATGTCCCGCTCCAGGCGCCGGGTGTAGAATTCCAGCGCTTTTCCGTGCTGGCCCAGCAGGTAATAGGTGTTGCCCAGGTTCAGCTCCAGGTCCGCTGCATCCCGGGTCTCTGTTTCCGGGTCGATGAGAAAATAGGCCCGTTTATAGGAGGCAAGGGCGCGCTCGAGCCGGTTGTCATGGCCGTAAACGGTTTCCAGGGCCTCGTTTATATAGCCGAGGGTCTGGTGGAACCAGGGAACATGGCCGTTGATCCGGATGGCCTTTTGGATGTGCCCGGCAGCCGTCTCCAGAGCGGCTTCGGTGTCGCGGTAGGAGATGGCAAGTCCCGCGGTATAGAGCCACAAGGCGGTGTTCGGGTGCTCCTCCAGCTTTTTCCGGTAGTGGGCGATGGTGCTCTCCACGTCCCCTGTCGCCGCCCGGCACTTGATGTAGCCGCGGTGGGCCGGGATGATGGAGACGTCGTAGTCGATCAGCTCGCTGAAGGTGTTTTTTGCCGCCGCGATTTCGCCGAGACGGTAGTGGAACTCGCCCGCGGATACGGTCTTGTTGATATAGCCCCGGCGGGCCAGTTGGTAGATGCGGCTTGCGGCCGGCCGCAGATGGATTTCTTCTTCATACAGGTCCAGGGCATCGCGGAAGCGTTCCTCCTTGTAGAGGATTTCGGCCAGGGAAAAGCGGGCGGCCGCGGCCTGAACCGTTTTGCCCGGGCTCTGCTCGATTACCGTGCGGTAGGCGGCCTTGGCGCGCTCCCAGCGGCCTTCGGCGTAATGGATATCGCCCGTGCGGTTGGTGGCTGCAAGAAAGAGCACGGGGAGCTTGTCCCGGTTGTTTTCCGCCAAGCGCTGCAGCCTGCTAATTCTCAGCTCGGTCTGCTTCTCGGGCAGGCCGGAAACCGCGGCGTCCAGGAAATGATCGGCGGCTCTCTGCGCCCACGGCCGCGCCTGCGGGTATTTGCGCAGCAGCCTGCGAAAGCCCGCCTGCGCGCTCTGGGAAAGCCCGGCCTGCTCATGGAGTCGGGCCTGATAAAAAAGGGCTTCCGCCTTGTGCGCGGCCGGGGCTTTTTCGCTGCCGGATACCCCGTCCAGCCAGGTGCTGACCGTTTCGATGGCCTGGGCCGCAAAGCCGCCTTTGATCGCGAGGCGGGCCCTGGCAAGACCCGCCTCGGATCGGACGGCGGGAGCATCGCCTGCCTGTTGGGCCGTCGCGGCAATGGCGGATAGCGCCTGTTGGTAGATCTGCCGGCGTTTTGCTGCAAGCGGGGCTTCTGCTATATCCATGCGGGCCGCTATTTCCGTGTGCCGGATTTTTGCGGCCGGTCCCTGCGGGATGACATCCGAAAAGCGATTCGCCGCTTCTTTGTAGGCGGCACGGGCAGCGGCCATGAGGTTCTGCTCTTCATAAAGCCGGCCTGCGGCAAGGCCCGCTTCTGCTGCCGCGGCCCCTGCTTCCGGATAGAGCTCCATGACGCGGTACCAGGCAAGAAGGCTCAAATAGGGGGCTGCAGGTACCCGGTCCTCCAGCTCCCGGGCCAGCCGGAGCTGGGTTCGGGCGTCTTCTGCCGCCGGGATGGGGCCGGATTCGGCAATCGCCCAGCAGTTCATGGTATCAGCCCGGTCGGAGAGATAATACAGGCGGTCGCCGACCGGCATGGGCCGGGCCGCCGAATGGCTGAGCGGGGTGACGGGATAGACGAATCCCCCGTCTCTGTCTGTATGCAGCCGGCAGATAACGGCATTGTCGCGCCCGGAGAGGGATCCGTCGCGGTTTGTATCGGCAGCGATGCGGGAGAAGTAGAGGGTTCTGCCGTCTTCGGACCATGCGGGATGGCGGTCTATGGCGGGACCGCTTGTGAGTTTTCGGACGGCACCGCTTTTTCGGTTCAGGCAGAAGATGTCCCCGGAGGGGTGGTCTCTGCCGGATACAAAAGCAATTCTATCTCCGTCCGGCGAGATCGCGGGAAACATGGCTTCGCCCTTTGTGTCCACGGGCCGTGCCGGGGCCTCCGGGTCGGCGGGATCAAGCACCGCAATCCGCGGGCTCCCGTTTTGTTTCCGCTGGTGAAAATACAGGGACCTGCCGTCCGGGGAAAAGGCCGGCCCCCCGTCCGCGGTGTCTCTTCCGGTAAGCCGCACCGGCTTTTTGTCCGGATTTGTCGTGTCCGCTTTTGTCGTGTCCAGGACGTAGATATCGCCCTGGGCGTCAAAGCGGGTGTCCACGTAGGCCGCCCGCTCTCCCCCGGGGGAGAGGGCCGCCCCGTGCCTGGCGGAATCCCCGGGCAGAAGCTTTTGCGGCAGTTTGAATTCCGCTGGGTCGGCGGCGGCCTTCCACAGGGCGAGCGCATTTCTGCTGCCGGTGATATAGACGATCACACGGCCGTCGCGGGAGACTGCCATGGAGGTCACCGGCGCGGTCTCCGCGGTGATCTGTACCGGTTCCAAAAGCTCCGGGGTTTTGGCTGCGCCGCCCCGGGCAAGCCCCGGGCGGGATGCGGCCAGAAGCAGAAGCAGGCAGGCCGCCGCGGACAGGAATCGGTTGTTTCCGTTGCGTCGCATCAGGCTTCCTTTTTTGTCTGCCATGAGCCGTCCGGCTTTTGGACCTTTGTGCCGGCAGGGGCGTCTTTTGCGCGGATTTCGGCGAAAACCCGCTCTATCCGGTCCATGTCCGATTCCCTGAGGTCTTCGTTCAGGTAGATTACCCGCTCCATCAGCACCTTTCTGGCCGCGTTGACCTCGGAGACCACGTGTTCGAATTCCTCCCGGGTGTAGCGGGTGACAAACTCCTGCAGATCCTCGGGCACGTCTTGTCTTTCCATGCCCAGGGCCGTGATATAGCCCCGGTTGTTCTCGCCCACCCAGCCCAGGCGCTTGAATGCGGAGAGGTCGTCGCGGTGGAAATCCAGGGTCTGCATGGCGTCGATGCCTTCCTTGTAGGCCCGGCTGTGCCTGGGGGTCTCGCTGACGGCACCGGTGGCGGAATCCACGCCGCGCACGGAAGCCGCCAGCAGCATCTGGGCGTCCAGGGAGTTGTAGGTGCCGAGCACCTGGTTTTCCAGGGCGGTGCGCTCGCTTACCATTTCCACGTCCACCTGCGCCAGGGTGCAGGCAGACAGCAGCAGGGGAGCCAGCAGGAGAATCCGAAGATACGCCCGCATAAACTGATTAAGGTTTGTATGCATCATAATAAATCCATAGAGGTTTCCGATTTATGGTTTATGGTTTGCGGGTTCCAGTGCCAGGGTGTCCGCCGATGCCGTATCCAGCGCCGAAATCACGGGAGCGAGCGCGGAAAGGGCGGATCCGTATGCATTCAGTCCCGGTATGCGCGCAATGTTCAAGCGGTTGAGCGGCGGGATCGATACCGGCACGGATTTAACCGCGATTGCGCCGGAGAGCGAGAGAAAGCCGTCTTTCACGCGCACCCGGATGCTTCTGGGCGAGCCCAGCCGAAGCAGCCGCCTCTGCGAGACAATGGCCTCGTTTTCCTCGTGCGGGTCGATCGCATAAAGGAGGCGCTCCAGGGCCTTTGCGCCGATTTCCCGAAAATTCATGCGGATTTCCGTGTTCTCGAGCATGGTTTCCATCTCCGTGGTCAGGGGGAGTCCGGCGTAGAGTGCGCCGGAAATCTCCCGGGCGCTTCCGCCCCCGGACTGCCGGCCGGCAAACAGGGCGGCCGGGGAGATGCCGGTGAAATTGATGCCGGTCTCCGCGCGGTAGCCGGAGCTCTCCTTCTGCAGGGAGATATTGCCCGTCAGGGTGCCGCCCAGCATGTTTATGGCAAAGGCCTCCACCTGGGGCAGGCCCTGATAAAGTCCCAGGCGGAGCCGGGAAGGGCCGAAGACAAGGGGGAGGCTGCCTGCCTGAAAGCGGGCCGAGGCAAAGGAAAGGCCTTCGCTTTCTGTTTCCCCCAGGGCTCCCTGCGGGCTTGCAGCGCCTCTTCCGCGACCCGTCTGCCGCGGGCTTGTCTCCAGGAGTTCCCGGGAAAGCCATTTCTGCCGGGTTCTTTCTGCTTGTTTTGCGCGGCCGCGCACGAGTTTTAGGGTTTTTTCAAGCGCGATGCGGCTGTCTAAACCGGTAACAGAGAAGCGCTCATCCATTGCCGCGGAGAATGCTTCGGCGCCGATGTCCAGGCAGAGGCGTACACGGTTGTCCGGCTGCTTTTCCATCCGGATGCCCGCATTGAGCGATCCGCTGGCATCCATGGCCCCTTCGCTCTGCAGCAGCCCGGCAAGGGCGCTGCCGTCTGCCACGGAAATCCCCGCTCCGGCTCTGCCGTTTACCGCGGCGGCCCGGGCAAACAGCCCGCCGCGGGTGAGGGCCTTTTGGATGCCTTCCCAAGCAAAATCCGCGTATTGCCGGATCTCCCCCGGCATAAGCCGAATCTCCTGACGGCCTTCAATGTGTTCGGCGCCCTTGTGCCGGATATCCAGGGAGATGGTTCCCGAGAGCGGGGGGCGGGGCTCTGCCAGGAAGAGCTCGCCGGCGTTCTCAAAATGGATGCGGCTTTGCATCCGTCCGGATGCATTCTCTCCTGTTAAATTATAAGACAAGAGCGGATCCGCTGCAATCTTTCCGATCCGGAGTCCGGCCGAATCCTGGTTTGCCGGCAATGCAAGAAAAGCATCGGCAAGGGATGCCCGGAGCCTGCAGTTTTGCAAAAATCCCAGGTTCCCGGAAAGTGCCAGCGACTGCAGGCCTTCAATCTCCTGCTGCCGGGGCAGTCTGCCCGAGACTTCCAGGGTGATATCCGCCCGCCCGCCGGTCTTGAGGCCGGATTGCTCCCCGAGGCAGAGCAGCTCAGCGGCTTTGCCCGCGCTGATCTGCGCGTCCGCACTGGCGGCAAAGTGTTTCCTCCCGCCTTCTGCAAGCTCCGCCTCCAGGTTCGCGGAGGCCAGCTCTCCCATGTCCACGCGGGCGCTGAGGCCTTCCATCGTCATCTGTCCGGCTTTGATTCCCTGCAGGGCAAGGCTGGCAACCCCCATCTCCAGGGCCACCGGAAGCTCTACCGGCTTTTCCTCCGGCCGCGTAAGCCGCAGTTTTTCTCCGGCCAGGCGCAGCCGGGAAACGGTTCCCGCCGCCCCTCCGTCCGGTTCCAGGCGGAGGGCGAGTTTGAGCTCCTGGGAAAGGCCGGTGAGAGAGAAAATGTCTTTAAACATGAAAGAGCCCATCTCCGCAGCCTGGGTGATTTCGACGTCCGCTGCCACGCCGTAAGGCGAATTCTCTGCCGCTGAAATGCCCTCCGCGGACAGGGCGAGCTTTTTCAGCAGAAACCGCTTCAGGCGGAGGCTGCCGGTTTCCGTTGCATAGTCCAGGCTCTCCAGCTCCAGGGAGCCGCTGATTTGCGCTTTTTTCGGAAACAGGTCGGAGAACCCCGCCCGGACCTCGGAGAGGACAAGCTCCATGTCTGCAAGCGACATTGCTGCCGCGGGAAGGAGGGGGGCTTCTGCGCGGAGTTCGGATGCCTCGAGCCGGGCGCCTTGAATGCGCGCTTTCAGCTCGCCTGATGGAATCTGTCCCTGCAGGTGGATCCTTTCCGCAGACAGCGACGTGCCGGCTTCGGGGCCGCCAAGCGAGATCCCCGGCGGAAGAAAGGCTTTTCCAAAGGCGAAGAGCTCCCGGATATCGATTGAGAGCGGAGCCATGGTCAGATCCAGGCGGGGCGAGTCCCGGTTTATGCCAGAGATGCTGCCCGTGCAGGCAATGCGGCTGTTTTGCAGAAGCTCCAGCACGGCGCGCTCTATCTCCAGCCCCATTTGTTCCAGGTCCAGCCGGCCCGCCGCAGAGAGCCGGACATTTCCCGGCCCGATGCTTCTGTTTTGCAGGATTTCGCCGCCGGCTGCCAGGCCGCTTCCGGAGAGCTCTGCGGAAAAAGCCATATTCCGGGGGGCCTTTTGTGAGACCTGCGCATCCAGTTCGAGTCTGCCGGAGGCGTCCAGGGGTTGAAAAATGCCGGGCGCAAAGGCCGCCGCCGCCCGGCAGAGGGGTTTTATGTCCAGGCGAAGATCCGCCGTCAGGCCGGCGTCCTCCATGTCACCTGCGATTTTTATGGATGCGCCCGGCAGACTGACCGCAACCCGGCCTTTGGCGCGCTCGATGCGGAGGGCGCGGGTTTTGTCGAAAAGATTGCGCACGCGGACGTGAATCCGGCTTTGGGGGAGCTTTTGTCCGTCCGCCGAGGCCCTTGCGGAAACGGTGACTTCCGCGGGTTCGTGTATGATCGAGGGGGCTTTTACCTGCAGGTTCAGGTCCGTGACCGCAAGGCGGCTCTTTCTGCTGCGGTCGTCAATTTCCACGAGTCCGTTCTCCAGCCGGATGTTCGCATCGATGTCGGCGGGCAGGCGGAAGGCTTCGGCCGGCCCGGGCTTTTCCCCGGGTTTTTCCCCGGGTTTTTTCGGCTCTTCGGGCTTTTTTTCGGCCTCCCGGGGAAGGGGCAACAGCAGCCGGCCCTCCCGGCTTCTCACCAGGTGGATCTCCGGGGCCTCCAGTACAAGGGCAAGTCCCAGGCAGCGGTCAAGCAGTTTTCCGTAATCGATCTCCAGCCGCACGCGGGGAGCGGATACAAAAGGTGCTGCCCCGGCAGCCCCGGGCGGCCCGGCAATCCGGAAGCCGGAAAGGGTGATGCCCCCGGACCAGGTCCATTTGATATTGTCTATCGCGACATCGCTTTCCAGGCTTTTTTCCAGTTGGGATACAAGGATATCCCGGGCCTTGTCCGTGGAGGCGATGCGGGGGGCCAAAAAGACCGCCGCGCAAAGCAGGACCAGTACCAGGGCCGCAGCAGCGGCAATGGCGATGAGGATCCGGCGCAGGCGCGGTCTGCTTTGTTTTGGAGCCATGGTTTGTCCGTTATCTCTGTTTCCGGAAGAACAGCGCCCCCGGGCGTTTGCCCGGGCGGTAGTTTTCCTGTTGATCGGTTATAATAAAATGTAATATAAACAGAGAATCTTGGCCAAGTTCTTTTTACCTGCAAATGCCGGACGATCCGGCAGTGAGGGGGAAGTATGGGGCTCAGGGACTATACGGTCTATGATTTTATCCGCCGCAATGCAGATCTGTACCCGCAGCGGGAGTGCATGGTTTTTGCCGACAGCCGCACCACGCATCGCGAGTTCCGGCAGAAATGCGACCAACTGGCAGCCGGTCTTCTGCAGCGGGGAGTCCGGCAGGGCGATCGGGTAGGGGTGGTTGCCCGCAACTGCGGAGATTATCTCGTGCTCTACGGGGCCGCCGCAAGGATCGGAGCGATCGTGCTCCCGGTCAACTGGCGCTTCCAGGCAGAGGAGGTGGCCTACGTGTTAAACGACGGGGCGCCTTCGGTGGTTTTTGCCGGACCGGAATTTCAGCAGACGCTTGTTGACATCAGGCCGAGTCTGGAGTTCGAGGCCGGCTTT
>CAZWNV010000066.1:13556-14622 GCA_964635265.1 uncultured Desulfobacteraceae bacterium | reverse complement strand
CTGACCCTGTTTGAGGGCGTCTACCAGCAAAAGAAAATGGAAGGGGCATTCAAGCCGGAAAAGGGGATTCTGAAAAAAAATATCATCGAAACCCTGAAAATGCGGAAGCCCCTGGCAATCGGCTCCATCGTCGGTACGATAATAGGGGTTATTCCCGGAGCCGGCGGACAGGTGGCCGGCCTGATCGCTTATGATCAGAATATGCGCTATTCCAGAGATCGCAGCAAGTACGGACACGGCGATCCCCGGGGCGTTGTAACGGCCGAAGCCGCGAATAAGGCCATGGCCGGTCCTTCCCTCATCCCGCTTCTGACCCTTTCCATCCCCGGAAGCCCGACGGCTGCGGTATTGCTGGGCGGGCTGCTCATTCACGGGATATTTCCCGGCCCGGACCTGTTCACAAAGCACGTGGATATTGTCTACATTTTTATGGCAAGTCTGGTTCTGGCGCAGTTTACCATGACGATTTTCGGCATCGCCATGGCCCGGTATTCCTACTTCATCATGAACATGCCGAATCGCTACGTCATTGCCGGTGTTATGATTCTGTCTGTTTTTGGCAGCTATGCCATCCAGAACAACTTTAACGATATCATTATTTGCTTTGGAATCGGATTTATCCAGTACCTTTTCCAAAAGGTGGGAATCGGGGCCGGGCCCGTAGTGCTGGGGTTGATCCTCGGTCCCATTGCGGAGAGCAACCTGTTAAAAGGGATGCTGATATGCAATGGTACAGGGCAAAGTCTTTGGGCCTATTTCGGCCTGGGGACGATTAACATCATCCTGATTCTCATTTCCGTAATATCCATAGGGTATAGCCTTTACTCCAGTTACAGGCAATCCAAACAACAAAAACAAGGGGCATAGCCATGGTTGTAGAGTTTGTGGCATCGATAATACTCCTGATTTTTTCCTGTGTAATCTATATTACGTCCTTGAGTTTTTCCGCGCAGGCCGCGGTTTTTCCGAAGGCCCTGGCGATCATCCTGGGCGCCTTGTCCGTGATCTATATCCTCCAGGTCATACGCAAGAAGGTAAAGCCGCAGAACCTTGAGAATTATCCCAT
>CAZWNV010000066.1:0-13456 GCA_964635265.1 uncultured Desulfobacteraceae bacterium | reverse complement strand
GAGGGATTTTGATTTAACAAGCTGCTGGAAAACCGAAATCGAGTGATACTTATGGGTTTTCCGCCAGCTTGAGACCATAAAACCCGAAAGAAAACCAAGGAGGTATGTATGAAAGCCCAAACCAGAATTTTTGTTTCCCTGATCAGCTGTTTTGCCCTTTTCTTTCTCTTTGCCGCCTCGGCAGGCGCCCAATCCGATTATCCCAACAGGCCCATTCAGTGTGTGGTGACCTATTCCCCGGGCGGTGCCACTGACCTGCAGGCCAGGATCGTCACCATGATGGCCGAAGAAGAACTGGGGCAGCCCATTGCCATCATCAACAAACCCGGTGCAGGCGGGCTTGTCGGATGGAACTGGGTGGTTAGTTCGGCAAAGACGGACGGCTACACGATGTCGACGTATAACATTCCGCATTTTATCGCGCAGTCTATTGTTTATGAGAATGCCAAGTATGACATCGATTCATTCGAGCCGGTAGCCAACTGGGGCTCAGATCCGGCCGTACTTGTCGTCCATAAGGACAGTCAGTTCGACACCCTGGAGGATCTGGTGCAGTATGCAAAAAAGAACCCGGGCATGATTACGGTATCCGGGGCCGGCAAGTATGTGGGCCACCATATTGCGCTGTTGCAGCTGCAGGAGGCCGCTGACATCCAGCTCACCTATATCCCGATGAAAGGCGGAGTGCCGGCCCTGCAGGCGGTTGTGGCCCAGGACGTACAAGCCGGGTTCAACAACCTCTCCGACGCATACCGGTCGCGCGACAAGTTAAATGTTCTGGCGATTGCCGATACAAAACGCAACAAGGAGTTTTTTCCCAAGGTAAAGACCTTCCAGGAACAGGGTTACGATGAAGTCGATGATACCAGTGTCAACAGAAGAGGGATCGTCTTTCCCGAAGGTGTCGACAAGGCAAAAGTGGAGAAATGCGCCAAGGCATTCCCGAAGATGTTTAAAAATGAAAAAGTCCAGGAAAAGATGCGAAACGCAGGATGCCCCATGGAAATCCTGACAAGAGACGAAGTCAAGAAAATGTTCAAGGAGCAGCAGAAATATTTGAAGTCCGTGCTGGGCAAATTCTCTGAAGAGGCCAATTAACATACTGTCCGTGCCATCCCCGGTTTGTGCCAAATCGGGGATGGCTGTCACAACTTACCCAAATAAAAACAAATTCTAACCAAAAAGGCTGATTGGTACGTTGGGTCAGCAGGGATTTTTATGGCCGATGCCCTTTGAGAACTGCACTTTTTGATAAAGGAGAAAATCATGTCGCTCCAAAAAGGGATTATTCGTTTTTTTCTGCTTACCGGTTTTTTGTTGGTGTTTACGACAGTTTCCGCTTCAGCGGCGGACTTTTCGTTTCACGGGGACATGAACCACCGTTTCCTTGTGGGAACCAACCACAATGAATGGATTGCCTCAGGCGGCAATACCATCCATGAGGGCCCTGAAATCCTGGACGACGAGGATGTGTACGACAATTTCGGGGAAATCAAATATCGTTTCTGGTTTGAAGCGGCCAGTGATAACGGCGACTACAAGGGCGTGTTCGCAACCGAGGTCGGCGGGCTGCGCTTTGGCGAGCCGGACAAGATGGACTACTCCGGCGACGAGGTGGCAATGGAAGTGCGCTGGGGATACCTGGATTTTCAACTGCCTTTTGTTGAGCAGGATTCCCGCGTGCGGATGGGGCTCCAGCCTATCAATATCAACCAGTTTCTATGGAAGGAAACGGTCGGAGGCGTCAAGCTGGACGGCGGCCATGGCGCGTTCGACTATGAACTGGGGTGGCTCCGGGGCTATGAAGCCAATGTGACAACAGATGATGAAGACGATCTGCGGGATGATCAGGACGCGCTTTATGCGCGAATGGATTACACGAGCCCGCAGAACCTGAACCTGGGATTATTCGGTTTGTACCAGTGGCAGGATGTGGATGATGCAGCGCCGGGGGAATACAATTATACCTTGCAGCCCTGGAGTTATGAGTTCAAAAGCCTGTTCGGCAAGGAAGGCGATATCGGCATCGGCACGATAGGTGTGGACGGATCAATGAAAAATGACCGGTTTTTTGTGAATTGGGACCTGATGTATCAGACCGGCTCGCTGGACCATATCGATGCGGTTGATCTTGACGGCAACAGCCGGGGGCTTCAGGACTATGACCTCTCATCCTATTTCGGACACTTTGACCTTGGGGCCTATCTTGGCAAAAGCACCCTGAAATACACCTTCTGGTATGCATCAGGGGATGATGATCCAACGGACGGGGATCTGGATGCTTTTATGGCTACTGACGTCGATATCGGGCACCCCGCCGGCGAGGGTTCCATATGCCTGAATGAAGGCAGCACGGTGGATGACAATTTTTTTACGGAGACCCCTTATATCATGGATAAGGGCTTTATCATGAACAAACTGCAGATGGATTATCAGGCCAGCGAAAAACTGAAATTCATTCTTGCCGGAATGTATATGCTGACTGCTGAAGACATCGAATACACCGCCTCCCGGACGGGAGAAAGAGTGGGCGACGATGAGCTGGGTTTTGAACTCGATGCATTTGTCATATATGACTTGTACGAGAACCTCTCCATTGAGTTTAATGCCGGCTACCTGGCAGCAGGAGATGGCCTGGACTATTTTGAAAAAGAACAGGACGGGGAGTCAGACGAGGATATCTACATAAGCACTCTGGGCGTCCGGTATAAATTCTAAACCGCCTGCACCGGCAAATTGGTGGCTGATGCGTTGACAGAACAAGGGAACAGGAATAGGATACCTGTATATCCTGTTCCCTTTTCTCTTTCGGCAGCTCCCGGTTTCCCACGAAGCCGGCAGGGGTTGAAAATGATCCGGGGAGAACGGCTTTACCCGAAAAAAGCGGAGGACTGCATCATGGCATGGAAAAGCGTGCTGGCTACACTGATTCTGACAGCCTCTCTTCTCTGGGGCCCGTCTGCGAACGCAGCACAGACGGGACAGATCCAGAAACACTTTCAACCCCTTTCCGGCTACGTGGTGGATACAGTTGAGGGTCATGTATTGATCGACTTTGGCAAATCCTCCCCTGTCTCACCCGGGGATCTGTTCACCATTTCCACCCGGGGCAAGGAAATTGTGCACCCGGTGGATAAAAAGGTGCTGGGCCACGTAAAGTCTGTACAGGCCTTGCTGCAGGTAGTAAAGGTGGAGGAGGCGTTTTCTTACACCCAGCCCCTTATGGGAGCGGAAAACGTCCAGGCGGGCCAGTCTGTCCGCCGGTTCGGCCACATGAAGGCGGTGTTCTGGGATTACACCGGCCGCGACGAGACGTTGTACCAGGATCTCACGGCAGCCGCTCCCCATCTCCTCTGGAAAAATTTTCATCAAAGCCAGAAGGCAAAACCGGATCAGCCCGGGCCGCTTTCCGGCCATCCGGCCACACAACTCTACTTCGTCAAAAAGGCCGGCAAGCTGGAAGTACGCGGTCCCTATTTCAGCTTGATCCATGCGTACCCGCTCGATGGCGGCAAAGCCGCAGAGCCGCCCGCCCCGGGCACAGAGAAAAGGGCACAAACAGCAGCACCCCGGCAGGATATACAGGGCCACGAGGTCGCATACCAGGAAACATTCAGCCAGCTCCACACCATTGCCAGCCTGGAGGAGCCGGTGGTAATGGCGGACTTTTTATCCGGATCCGGCGCCCGGCTGATGGCGTTTTCCAATGGAAAGAGCATCAGCGTGGCGGCTGTGGGTACGGAACTCAAGCGGCAGGCAAGTGCCCGGCCGGATTATCCGGGCCGTGTCCTCTCGCTTTCCTGGTGGGCACCCGGGGATGATGACCGGCTCTACGTGGTGGCCAACATCTGGTATAACCGATCCATTCAAAGCGCCGTTTTTGTCTATTCCGAAAAAGGGCTCTCCTGCGTGCAGGAGCGGATGAGCAAACTGCTTTCCGCTTTTGACACCGATGGCGATCAGATGCCGGAGACGCTTCTTGCCCAGCAGTATGACGCCAATACGATTTTCGGCCGCAGGATCTGGGAAGGCCGTCTTGCTGACGGCGCCATACAATGGGCGCAGACCGACATTGCGCTTCCCCGGCAATTCAGGGTTACCGGGAGCACCCTGGCGGATGTGACAGGCGATGGTGCTGTAGAGATTATTTTTATCAAAAAAAATACCCTGTTTATTTATGATCACAATCATCAAGCGCTATATAAATCTTCTGTCCAGGTGGGCGGGAGCCAGTCTTCTCTGCTGTATAAACCGGATACATCCGCCCAAAATGCTGTCAGCAACAGCGTCGTCTTTGAGCTCTCCCCCTTGGCCAGAGACATCGATCACGACGGCATACCGGAAATCGTCCTGCCTGCCTGCCAGCAGGGTTTTCTGGGGAGTATCACCGGCCAGGGCGATACGGCGCAAAGCAAAATTCTGGTTCTGGATTACCGGCAAAACCGGTTCGGGCAGGGGAGCCTCGGAGGATTTGTAGACGGCAGCATCCAGGGGCTGACGATAGCAGATGCCACCGCCTATCTGGTATCATTGCAGAAGAGCGGCAGCTTCAGCGGCAATGGCAGGAGTCTGGTCGCCTCGTTTCCCCTTGAGCTTAAATAAGATCATACCGATGGCACTTTTCATACAAAGTGGATCGCGAAATCTCGAGCATTTTGGAAGCCTGCGTCATGTTGTGGCGGGTCTTTTTGAGAGCGAATTTCAACACTTCCTTCTCAAAGTGATTGATATTTTGGTGCAGAGGGGCATCCAGTATGTGGGGGGCACCCTCGCTATCTTTGCAGGGCTGTTTCTCCGGTTGATAGTTCGTAATTTGCGGGGGGAGGTTTTCCAGTTTGATGGTGCCGTTTTCCGAAACGCTTACGGCTTGCTCTATGGCATTTTTTAATTCCCTGATATTGCCCGGCCAGGGATAGTTCTCAAGGGCTTCCAATGCCTGGCATGTTACTGTGGTTTCTTCCCGGCCCATCTCCTTTAGAAAATAGCGGATCAAGGGCTGAAGATCTTCGCGCCTTTCAGTTAAGGCAGGGATAAACAGGGTCATGACATTTAATCGATAAAACAAGTCTTCCCGGAATTCACCCTTTGCAATCAGCTGCCGCAGGTCTTTGTTGGTAGCGGCGATCAGCCGGAAATCTGAGGGGATTGGTTCAATGCCGCCAATTTTATCAAACTGCTTTGTCTCAATAACCCGCAGAAGCTTTGCCTGGGCATTCAGGGACAGGTCACCGATCTCATCGAGAAACAGGCTTCCTTTGTCGGCTAATTCCACTTTGCCCATTTTCCCTTTTTGGCTCGCACCGGTAAATGCACCGGGCTCATAGCCAAAAAGCTCGGACTCCAGCAGATCCTTCGGGAAGCTGGCGCAGTTTACACAAACAAAGGGACCCTCGTTGCGGGGGCTGTAGTCATGTATGGAATGGGCGAACAATTCCTTGCCGGTGCCTGTGGGGCCCAGAATGAGAATCGGCTGGTCCCTCATGGCATATTTTTTCGCGTTGTTTATGGTTTGCGAGATTGCAGGGCTTTTTCCGATAATGGATTCGAATGTATATGTCGGGGAAAGGGCGCTTTTTAGGCTGTTGCGGTAAAAATTGAGATTTTTGATTTTTCGGAAAAGGTCCTGCAGGCTATCGAAATCTTTAAATACAGTCTGCAGAAGGGCACCGTAGATTTCGTCATTTTTTTTAATGGGAATCCTGTTGACAACGTGCGGAATATAGCTTTTCAGGCTGCAGGACTGACCCAGTTCGATGACCCCGCTGGAGATGACCTTGCCAAGCCGGGACTTCGGGAAATAGTGTGTAATGGATCTGCCGATGGCATCTTCCCGGTTAATGCCCAGCAGGCTGGCGTACACTTGGTTCATGTATACGATATGGCAGTCTTTATTGCATAAAATGATCCCGGAATACAGGTTGTCCAGGATCAATTCCAATAAATCGGCATCCAGATATTCTATGATTTCATTTGGTTGCATTGTTTGCGCGTTATCGGGCTGCATAAATTACTCCATGTTCACAAGATTGTGGGGCATAAAAAATTGAAGTGGGGCTGAAGTAATTGGCGCCGGCGATCAGCAGCAAAACGGTCTTTTTGTATTTTGGGCACCATTTTGGGGCAAGAAATATTCAATTTTTAATTTTCTATTATCGGCAAAATATGCGCACCGGTCAACAGATTTTTTTGAGCGTTGCGGCCATTTTTGCAAAAAATAGCCGGATACAGGCTTACTTGTCACATTTAAGCAGGAAAGGAGAGTTGTTATGGGATTTGCGCTATCTGAGATGCAATTGAGAAGTCCCGCTTTTGACACCCGCGGGCAAATACCGCAGAAGTATACGGGTTTCGGCGATGACCTGTCACCGCCGCTGGAGTGGACCAACGTGCCGGAAGGGACCCGGTCTTATGCCATAATCTGCCACGATCCGGATGCCCCTCTCGTGTTGCCCGGCACTTACGGGTTTGTTCACTGGGTTCTCTACAACATTCCGGGCTCAGCCTCCGGTCTGGCCGAGGGAACGCAGGAATACACCAAAGGGATCAATGATTTCAACAAAAGCGGGTATAACGGCCCCATGCCGCCTGCCGGCCACGGCGTGCACCATTATTTCTGGTGGCTGCTGGCCTTGAACCAGGAACTCAACCTGCCGGAAGGGCTGACCCAGTGGCAGCTCCTGGAGCGGACCGAAGCGCATATACTGGGAATGAATCGTATTGTCGGAATATACGAAGCGTAAGGGAGGTCTGGCTGCGTTAGTATTTTTGTTTGCTTTGCATCGGCTTATGTGCAATAAGAGGCGATGAGTCCTTTTTCCGCTTTTTACTAAAAGGAGGTCCTGCATGAAACGGTTCCCGCTTAAATCCCTTGTTTTCCTTGTCGGCTGTGTTTTTTTATTCTGCGGCATCAGCGCGTATGCTGCGCCGCCGGAGAAGATCGTGATCGGCCACCCGGCATGCCTCTCCGGCAAGTACGCAAAAGCCGGGGAACAAGCTGTCGGCGGCATTGAAGCATGCATCCACTGGGTCAATAAGGAATACGGGGGAGTGACTTTAGATGGAGAAAAAGTCCAACTAGATTATAAGAAATACGACTGTGAATCAAAGAAGGAAAGCGTTACCAGCCTGATCGGCCGGCTCATCACCGTGGACCGGGTGGATGTCGTATTCGCTCCTTACAGTTCGGGGTTGACTCTGCGGGGCGCCCCCATTGCCGAGGGCCACTCCATGCTCTACATGGATCATGGCGGTGCAAACAACAAGATTTTCGAGCAGGGCTTTCGCTATACCGTGCAGACTATCGGCCCGGCCACAAGCTATCACAAGGGCACCCTGGACATGATCAAGAAAATCGCCCCGGATGCCAAAAAAGTCGCCTTGGCCTACGAGGATTCGGAATTTGCCACCATGGTTATGGAAGGCGCAAAAGCCCATGCCCGGGAACTGGGGTTTGATGTGGTCTTCGAGCGCACGTATCCCAAGGGGGTCACTGACCTGACGCCCCTGCTTTCCGCCATGAAAGCAACCGATCCGGATTTTGTTCTGGGCGGGGGGCATTTTGAGGACGGCCAGCTTTTTAACCGGCAGATGTCGGATCTCAACATTGACGTGGATTGCCTGTCCCTGATTGCTGCAGCCACGCTGCCGGCGTTTTATGAGGCGCTGGGCAGCATGGCCGAAGGCGTCATGGGGCCTTCGCACTGGGAATACGGCGTCACTTATTCGCAGGAAGCGGCAAAGGCAGCCGGCACCCGCTGGATCGGGCCGAGCCAGGACGAGTTTGTCAGCCTGTTCAAGGATGCGACGGGCGATGCGGATATGGTTCCCGATTATCACGCGGCCGAAGCAGGCGCCCAGGTGCTGGCCTATGTGCTGGCCGTGGAGAAAGCCGGTTCTGTCGGTTCGAAAGAGGTCCGGCAGGCACTCGGGGATCTGGAGTTCATGTCCTTCTACGGCAACTGGGACATTAATGAGTCCGGCCTGCAGGTAGGGCACAGCATGGTGGATGTTCAGTGGCAGGCCGGTGAGCGCGTGATTGTCTGGCCGGAATCGGCCCAGACCGGCAAACCGTGCTATCCCATGCCAACGTTTGCCGAGAAGGCCAAAGGCAAAAAAGCACAGCCCTAATCCGGTTTGAAAAGAAGGATCCGCGCCAATGATAATGGAACAGCTTGCGGGCAACATGGTCCAGGGGCTGGTGCTGGGCTCGGTATACGGCATGGCCACCATGGGGTTGAGCCTCATATTCGGGGTGCTGAAGGTGGTCAACGTGGGCCACGGCGCCTTTGTGATGGTGGGGGCTTTTGTTGCCCTGTTCTTTTTTAACGCCCTGGGGCTCAATCCTGTTTTTGCTGTACCCGCCGCTTTTGCAATAGGGATTGTCCTGGGGCTGGCATTTTATTATGCCGCTATACGAAAACTGCTGCATGCGCCGGAATTGGCAACCCTTCTGGCCACCTTCTCGGTGGGGGTGCTGCTCGAAGAGACCGTGAAAATGATCTTCGGATCCGAGTTCCGGGGGTATAACTGGGAGTTGGGCAACGTGGATCTGGTCTTTACCGCGTTGCCCATAAGCAAAATTTTTGCTGCTTTCGGAAGTGTGTTGATCGCCCTGCTGCTGTATCTCTGGTTCAAACGGACAAGGACCGGATCGGCCATGCGCAGTGTCGTGGAGGACAGCCGGGGCGCGGAGGTCTGCGGGGTCAACGTGGATGGCGTGTATGCCATGAGTTTTGCCCTGGGAATCGGGCTTACCGTGGCAAGCGGTGTGCTGCTCACCATGTTCATCCCGGTCGGCATCAATCCTTACATGGGCGGCGGATATACCTTAAAGGCCTTTGTCATTGCCGTGCTGGGAGGGCTCTCCTCCCCTTACGGCGCCTTTTTCGGCGGACTGGTATTCGGCCTGATCGAGAACACCTCCTATACCATGTTTGCCCTGATTCCCGGGGTGGAGCCCTTTGCCCTGACCCGGTTCTTGTCGTTTCTGATCCTTTTGATTATTCTGTTAATTCGTCCGACAGGGATTATTAAGGCCAAATGAAGAATCGCCTACGTCCATATTATCCGCTGCTTCCGGTCTTTGCCGCCTATCTGGTTTTGTTTCTGCTTGGGCGCAACGTCGCCGGGATGTGGCAGCTCACTGCCACCCTGTTGTTTTATTGCGCCCTGGGCCAGGCATTCAATATTTTCCTGGGCATGACCGGATATGTGGATTTCGGCTATGTCGCTTTTCTGGGAGTCGGCACATACGGCATGGCAACGGCCATTACCGGACTTGCGGGTTATCCCCAGCTGGGACTCTGGGCCGTGGCCCTGGGCTTTGTCCTGGCGATGCTCATGGCCACGCTGCTTTCCGTTGCCGTGGGGGCGGTTGCCCTCCGGCTGCGGGGGGCCTATTTTGCCATTGCCACTATTGGTGTCAGTGAAGGCTTCCGGTTTCTCATCGAGGGGGCGAACCTGTGGAACGGATCTTCTGGGATGATTTTTACTTCCCAGCTCAATAAGCTCCTGGGCCGCGATCTGGCCAGCAGCGTCATGACCTTCTGGGCTGATGTGCTGGTTCTGGCCATTGCAGTGGCAGCGGCGATTGTTACGCTTTTGTACATGAAAAGCAAAATCGGCTACGCCCTGACCGCGCTGCGCGAAGACGAGGATGCGGCCAAGGTGATGGGGATCAATGTGACCAGGTATAAGATCCTCGCCTTTATCACCAGCGCCTGTTTTGCCGGAGCGGTGGGGGCGGCTTCCTGGGCCCTGAAAACCCCGTACGTGTTCCCGCCCGAGGTGTTTGAAATCCATTATACCATTGAAGCCATCATCATCGTGATGCTGGGCGGGGCCGGCACCATGCTCGGCCCCATCGTAGGGGCGTTGATATACGGGATATCGAAATACTACTTGTCCATCTTTCTGCCCGGGTTTCAGTTGTTTATTTTTGCCCTGGTGATCATTTTCATCATCGTGATGTTTCCCGAAGGCGTAGTGGGCGTCATCAAGGGCAAAACCAGGCGAACGGCAATTGCTCCATACATTCTTTAGGACTTCTCATGTCGATGCTGCAGCTTGAAAACGTGACCAAGCGTTTCGGCGGTCTTGTGGCTGTGGACACGGTCAGCCTCGAAATTACTGAAGGCGAATTTGTCGGCATCGTCGGCCCCAACGGCAGCGGCAAAACCACCCTTTTCAACGTGATCAACGGGGTGTTTTATCCGGAGGAAGGCCGGGTTTTTTTCAATGGAATCGATATCACCCGCATGCCTCCCTACAAGCGCGCACCACTGGGCATCGGCCGGACATTTCAGATCCCCAGGCCTTTTGCATCGGCCACGGTGCGGGAAAATGTTGCCGTGGGAGCCATGTTTGGTTTTCAGGGAAGAACGCTGAACGTGGAACAGTCCCTCGAAGTAGCCGACCAGGTTATAGAACGGATCGGCCTTGCCGGGCACGGATTCAAGAACGCGGGCATTTTGACGCCGGTGGAAAAGAAGTTCATGGAAATTGCGCGGGCCCTGGCCATGAAGCCGCGGCTGCTTCTTATGGATGAGGCCATGGCGGGCATGCATCCCGGCGAAATCGACAACGTAGTGCAATTCCTGGTAGATGTGGCCAAAGAAGAGGGGATTGCCATTGTAGCCATGGTGGAGCATATTATGCGGGCTGTGGTAAACATGGCGGAAAAGGTGATCGTGCTGGATTACGGGGAAAAGATCGTGGATGCCCCCACCCGGGAGGCCTTGTCTGACCCCCGGGTGGTGGATGTGTATTTGGGGGAAGGGGCAAAGGAGGACAATGCTGACGGTTAAATCCCTTGAATCCGGGTATGGTGCCATGCAGGTTCTGTGGCAGCCTGCGCTGGAAGTCGGCAAGGGCTCGATCACTTCTCTGCTCGGGCCCAACGGGGCAGGCAAGAGCACCCTGCTGTCCACGATTCTCGGATCCGTCCGGCCGTGGAGCGGAGCGGTGTTTTATGAGAACCGGGACATCACCTACCTGCCCAGCCACCGGAAAATCAACTCCGGGCTTGCCCTGGTGCCGGAGGGAAAACATCTTTTCCCGAATATGACCGTTTATGAAAACCTGATGATGGGCGCATACTTGAAAAAGGCGTATGAACAGCGGGAAGAATCGTTGGATATTGTATATACGCTTTTTCCGCGGCTCAAGGAGCGCAGCCGGCAAATGGCCGGGCTGCTCAGCGGCGGAGAGCAGCAGATGGCAACCATCGGCCGGGCACTGATGACAAAACCGCGGCTGGTGATGCTCGATGAGCCGAGCCAGGGGCTGGCGCCCAAGCTGGCCGGCCAGGTTTTTGAAACCATCCAGAAACTCAAGTATGACATCGGATTGACCATCCTTTTGGTCGAGCAGAATGCCGAGGCATCGCTCGGCGCCGCGGACTATGCCTATATCATGCATGAGGGCAAAATCAAGGCTTCGGGTTCGCCTGAGGAAATCCGGCAGTCCAAAGAAGTCCGGGAGGCGTTTCTGGGCATGTGACTGCCGCCGGTCCCGAATGCTTTTTCCCATGGGGCAGGGAAAAGTTTATCCCCCATGTTGGCTCCGCTCTTCAAGCCGGGTGGCGACCACCGACTGCACCATGTTTTTCATGCTGATGGTTCCCAAAGACATCCATTGGATCCATCGCGTCTCCTGTAGATGGAGCCGCTTCATAATTGCCTTTGCATCCAGCCCCTGGTCAGCAAGCTCCGCCACCCTGTTATAGAAATTTTCCAGGAAACGCAGCTTTGCGGCTATCCGCCGCCGTCCTTTTGTGGTTGCCGGCTGGTGGGCGCAGAACAGGGCTTCAAAATCGTATTCCAGGATTTTTTGCAGGGATCGGATCTGCAACGCAATATTCTCGTCATTTCGGAAGCGCCTGATCCGCGGGGCCAGGTACAGATCCCCGGAGAAGAGCCAGCCCTGCTGCGGCTCCAGAAAAGCGGTATGATCCATGCTGTGGCCCGGGGTAAAAACCGGCTGCAGCCGGAGCCCGCCTTTTTCGAAGCAATCGGGCAGTTCCAAAGCCTCCACGGCATCTGCAGCGCCCCATACCAGATGCTGATAGGGCGTTATCCGGCGGGGCCTCTGCATTTTCCGGCAGGTAAGGGGATGGGCATATACCGGATTACGCAAATGTTTTGCCAGGGCTGCTGCATTGCCCGCGTGATCCTCGTGAAAGTGGGTCAATAAGACCGCCTCCACCCCCTGCTCCCGGGCAATGCGCAAAACAGCCGCTCGCATGTGGCTCTGGCCGGTATCAATCATGACCCGGTCTATGATATAAATATGGACGGTCACGAGGGGATGGCGGACAGGCGACCATCCCAATTCCCAGGCCTGGACCGGGCCGAAGGATTTGTGCTTCTCAATTTTCATAAACGGGGTTGCGCATGATTGGAGGTTCGCACCACATCGCCAGATCCTTCAGCTGCCTTTTACGCCTTTCTCGATCCGCTCGCCAACCTCCTTGTCAATGTTTTTCCAGTATTCGAAGGCCCGTTCCAGCACCGGCTCGGTGACGCCTTTCTTGAGATGCCCCACAACGTTGGAGACCAGCCGGTCGCGCGCGGCGTCGTCCATGACCGTTCGCACCAGCGTTCCGGGCTGGCCGAAGTCGTCATCATCTTTTCGCTTGGTGTAGGCGGCACGTATGAAATCACCGCTGGCGCTCCATATGGCGTCCTCCGGGTAACGCTTGCCGTCGGCCTGCGGCCCGCCCTTGGAGTTGGGTGCATACACCGGATCGGTGACATTATCGATCCGCATCCTGCCGCCCTTGCTATAGCTGTGTACCGGGCTTTTTGCCCGATTGACCGGGATCTGTTTGTAATTGACGCCGAGGCGTGCGCGGTGGGCGTCGGCGTAGGAAACCAAGCGGGCAAGCAGCATTTTGTCCGGGCTCGGACCGATACCGGGAACGAGGTTGTTCGGCTCGAATGCCGCCTGCTCGATCTCCGTGTGAAAATCACTCGGGTTGCGGTTCAGGGTCAAGCGGCCGACCTCGTGCAGGGGGTAATCGCTGTGCGGCCATACCTTGGTCAGATCAAAGGGGTTGAACCGATAGGTTTTGGCCTCCTCAAAAGGCATGATCTGGACCTTGAGCGTCCAGCTGGGGAAATCCTCCCGGCGGATCGCATCCGAGAGGTCCCTGCGGTGATAGTCGGGGTCTTCGCCGGCGATCCGGTCCGCCTCCGCATCGGTGAGAAAATCAATTCCCTGATCGGTCTCGAAGTGATACTTCACCCAGAACCGTTCGCCGTCGGCGTTGACCCACATATAGGTGTGGCTCGTATAGCCGTTCATGTGCCGGTAGCTCTTGGGCACGCCGCGATCGCCCATGAGGATGGTGACCTGGTGGGCGGACTCGGGAGACTGGGTCCAGAAGTCCCATTGCATGTTATGGCAGCGCAGGCCGGTGTCGGCCCGGCGCTTCTGCGAATGGATGAAGTGCTGG
>CAZWNV010000065.1:0-14627 GCA_964635265.1 uncultured Desulfobacteraceae bacterium | reverse complement strand
CATGGCCGTATTCATGCTGAAACATCTCGGATGCGGTGCGGAAAATCATCTGCAGCGCGATGATCAGAAGGATGATGCCGCCGGCAATGCGCACGGAAGACTGGCGGATGTGCAGGTAATGCAAAATGGTGTCGCCCGCGAACACAAACATGCAGAGAATACCGAAGGCGATGGCCACCTCCCGCAAAACGGCCCGTTTATAGTGCTGCCGGTCCAGCCGCTCGAAAATGGCCAGTATAAAGGGCAGATTGCCGAACGGATCCACCACGATAAAAAGCAGTATCATTGTCTCGATCATTCCCATGCCTTCTATCTCCACAAAAACCCGTTCCGCGGTGCCGCAGCGCCTCAGGCCCGGCCCGGCCGGCGGGAGAAACGCCACACAATCCTTGCAAAGCGCGTCAAAAGTTGTATTTTAGCAAATTGGCTTGACAATGAAAAAACCTATATGGCATCTACGGTATTTTATTCCTGCACAAGGGCATTTTCCAGGGAGTTCGCCGGGGGAACACAGACGTGGCATATCTACCCAAAAAAACCATTCTCAGTGCCGTACTGGTGCTGCTTGTATTCGCCGGCATCTTTACGTTCTCCATGCTGGATGCCTGCCCCGTAAAACAGGAGAACTGCAAAAGGGGGCGCGAGCCCGTTGCTTTTCCGCACGGCCTGCATATGGGAAGTCATGACTGTCTCCAGTGTCATCATATCTATGACAGCCGGCACAACAACATCCTGGATCCCGGCGAACTGTATTCCGGCACCCATGACGCTCAATGCGCCTCCTGTCACGGCCCGGCCAGCAGTATAAAACGCACGGAGGCCTTCCATCTGCAGTGTATCAGCTGCCACCAGGACAGCAGTTCCCTCAGCCGGGCCGGCGGACCGAGCCTCTGCGGCGAGTGCCATAAAGACAACAAGGCAGCGGCCGAGTCGGTGATGATACTTGGAGAAGATCATGATTAAAGCCAAACCCAAGCCGCTTGAAGAAATTCTTGGCTATATCGAGCCCTATCAAAACGTGCTGATCGTTGGATGCGGGGGCTGCGTATCCGTGTGCCTGGCCGGGGGACAAAAGGAGACCCATATTCTGCGCGCCGAACTGGAGCACGGCCTGGAGGGCGCGGATCCCGGCAAACGGATCCGCTGCCACACGGTGGAGCGCCAATGCAACGAGGCCTTTCTGGGCGAACTTGACGATTTCAGCGAACAATGCGACTGCATGCTCTCCATGGCCTGCGGCGCCGGTGCGCAGCTGCTTGCGGAGCGATATCCGCAGACCCCGGTTTTTCCGGCCGTCAACACGGTTTCCATCGGCGTCGACAGGGACATTGGCCTGTATGAGGAGCGCTGCAGGGCCTGCGGGGAATGTGTTCTGGCTTATACCGCGGGGATCTGCCCGGTAACCCGCTGCGCCAAAGGGCTCTTCAACGGTCCCTGCGGCGGCACCCAGGGCGACAGGTGCGAGATCAGTCCCGAGATCCCCTGTGCCTGGCACCAGATCTATGAACGGCTCAAGGCGCAGAACCGGCTCGAAGACATTTTGAAGATCCGCCAGCCCATGCAATGGAAAGACCAGATCCAGCGCACCATTGTCCAGAAAGGCTATGAAAAGCGCTACCTCCGGGAAAATTGATCTCCATGGCACTTTTCGAACAGCTCCTGCATATCCTTCAAGGCCCGATGGTATGGATAGCGCTTGGTGTTTTCGCAGCCGGTCTCGTCGTTCAGAGCCTGCGGCTCTGGTCGTATACGCGCAAAAGCAACCCGCACACAATCGGGTTCGCTGCAAACCCCCGCATAGGGGAGAAAAACAGCCGCTCCCGGCAATGGGTTCGCCGGAGTGGTGCGATCAAAACCACCGCCCTGGGAGCCAGCCCGGTCGTTACCGGGGTCAGCATCATCTTTCATATTTTCCTGTTTATCACCCCCCTTTTTTTGATGGGCCACAACGTGCTCATCCATACGGCTACGGGCATCCGCCTTCCCAGCTTTTCCGAACCGGTATCCGACGTCTGCACGCTGACGGTTCTTGTGTGCGGCCTGTTTTTCCTCCTCCGCAGGCTTCTCTCCAGGAATGTGCGGGCCCTTACGAGCGCTTATGACCTTTTTCTCCTGCTGCTGGTGATGCTTCCCTTTGCAAGCGGTTTTCTCGCCCGGCATCACCTGCTCATCGACTACCGGCAGATGATCCTGCTCCACATGGCCGCAGGAGAACTGATGCTGATCATGATTCCCTTTTCCAAATTCTTTCACATGATATTTTTCTTTTTCGGCAGGTTCTGTATTGTCAGCGAGTACAGTCTGGCTGCACCGAAGCGGATCTGGCAGTTCCACAGCCGGGGGGCAAAGCAATGAAACAGGCCGGGCAGGTCGATCCCGAACCGATTCAGCGCATACTCGAGAAACACAAGCGGGAAATCCGGATGGGGCTCAAGGTCTGCGCCCACTGCAGCCTGTGTGCAGAGAGCTGCTTTATCTATGCCGCAAGTAAAAATCCCCGGCACATGCCTTCCTATAAATTCATCCACTCCATCGGAAGGCTGCAGCGGAAAAATGCCAGGGTAAGCCGGGCCGAGATGGAAAAAATCCGCGATATGGTCTGGTATGACTGTGTTCTGTGCACCCGCTGCTATTGTCCCTTCGGGATCAACATTCCCTCGCTCATCGCCATGGCCCGCCAGGCCTGCCGCACGCAGGGACTCTCGCGGGAATACGAGAAAGATCCTATTCGGCCGGCCACTGACGGTAACTCCTGAGCTGCGGATAATACAACATATAATACATGGGGCGGTTTTCAATTGCCGCCAGAAGACGGCCGTACAACGCCATCCGGCTTTCGTAGCGGGCTTTTTCCCGGTCCAGAAAAAGCTCCACGGAACCACCGGTGTGCACACTGCTCTTGTAATCAATAACCCAGCGCACACCCGCCGCATCCACAAAGGTCCGGTCAATCACCACGCTTACCGTCCTTCCGGCCACAAGCCCCGTCAAGGCGTATTCACAGGCATCCTGCCGGTGCCGGGACAGGATCCAGCGCCCCATGGGGTCTTCGACTGCCGCAGCAAGAGCGGCTTTTACCTGCTCCTCGGCTGTATCCAAAAGATCGCCGCTGATTCCGGCACTCTTCAAATCCCTGCGAAACCGGCGGGAAAAAGCCTGCACCTGCCGGCTGTTCCAGTTCTCAAGGCCCTGCTCGCAAATCACCCGGAGCCAGCGGTGCACTACGGTTCCCACGCGGCGCACCGTTTCCCCGGCCCAATCAAAAGCCGGGTTCTGCGCTTCCGAGACGGCTGCCGCGCCCTGCCGTGGTACAGAATCCTCCAGCCCGGCGGGCGGCTCCGGGGCCTGCCAGGCCGCGCTAAGCCTGCGGATAGGGGCAGAGCCCGGGGCCTGTCCGGATTCGGCCGGCGGGGCCTCTTCGGCCGGCGTCTCGCCCGCCTCGGCAAATGTCCCGGAAACCACCGGCCACAAAGGCGCCAGCAAAGACTGGGGATTGGGCGGGCGGAGCCCGGCTCCCTCCTGCGCCGGTTTTGCCCCGCCGATAAGATGCAGCCGTTTTCTGGCCCGGGTTGCGGCCACATATAACAGACGGGTATCCTCGAAGGCCCGCTTCTTTTTCTCAAACAGGCGGATGTACTCGTAGGCACCGCTTCTTAAGCTGCCGGATTCCTGAGCGGGGGCCAGCAGAAGATCACTGCGCCTGCCGGCGGACCGCTCCATCCACATCAGCAGGCGGCTCTCTTGTGCGGGCGGGGCGCGATCCAGCCCCGGAAGGATTACCGTATCAAACTCCAGGCCCTTGGCCTTATGGATCGTCATGACCTGAAGCTGCTCGTCGGCCTCCGGATCCGGGCGGGCAAACAGACGGGAGACCGCCTGTTCAAAGGCCGGCATGTCGTCTATTGCGCCGCTGCTCGCGGTCTCGTCGACAAGCTCCAGATAGGCGGCGGCATCCGCCATTTCTGCGGCCGAAAAGCAGCATGCCGGCCCGCCGAGCTTGAGCCAGGCCCCTTCCACAAGGCGTCTTAAGGAGCGGCGTCCGCGGTTTTCCAGGGCGGGCGCCAGGGCGTCGCGAACCCGGACGGCGCGGCTTTGCCCCTCGCTTGATAGCCGGGCCACACCTCCGGCATCGCACAACAGATCCCAAACAGGTACTCCCGGGCTGTCTGCCGCCAGGGCGTGGAGATCGGCCAGCCGCAGGCCGCACCAGGGAGCACGCAGCACGGCCAGCCAGGCAATCCGGTCAGCGGGATGCGAAAGCGCCCGGGTAAGCGATAAAAGATCCTGGATCACGGGCCGGTCTTGCAGGGACTCGACTTCCACGGCGGCAAAGGAGATGCCCCTGGCCTTGAAAAGGGCCAGGATCTTCTCCAGGTGCGGCCGGCTCCTTGCCAGCACCGCGATGCTGCCATGCGGGTCCTGCTCCTTTGCTCTTGTGATGCAGTCAAGCACCGTTTCCGCCTCTGCCTCCCGGTTCGGGGGAACCAGGGGATGGACTTCCGCCGGCCGCCCCGGCTCCGGCGGAAGGGCGGAAGCCGCCGGTGTATAGGCCACAGCCCCTGTGGCGGCATCGTTTGCCTGCGGAAAAACGTAAGGAAAGCTCTTGTTTACCCAGTCCACGAGTTTTTGCTGGGAGCGGAAGTTGACCGAAAGCGTAAGGGGCTGCAGGGGAATCTGGCCCAGCCCCTGGCTGCGGGCCCTTAAAAAAAGTCCCACCTCGGCTTCCCGGAAGCCGTATATGGACTGCATGGGATCGCCCACCGCGAAAAAGCTCCGGCTGTCGCCCGGCTGCCATCCCATTGTCAGTTTTTCCAGAAGAGCGAACTGGGTGATGCTGGTGTCCTGGAATTCATCAATGAGAATATGCTGTATCCGGCAATCCATGGCAAGGGCCAGATCCGTGGGCTGCTCCGGTGTTCCCAGGGCATTGGCCGACCGAAGGGCCACCTCGGCAAAGTCCACCTCCCCGGCGGAGCGGAATTCGAGTTCCAGGTGCGCCACGGAGAGCCTCAGAATGTCAAAAAGTGCCTGCAGGATCTGCCACTGCCCGTCGCCGTACCGGGGCTCCGGCAGGTAGCGCAGCATATGCAGGAGCTCGCACAGGCGCTCCTGATCGCCCAGCCGCTGCAGCAGATCGGCAAACCCGCGTTTTTTTTCCTCATACAACCGCCTGCGGCCGCTTCCTTTTGCAGCGCTTCCGGGTGCCGGAAACCCCAGGTTCTTGTCCGCCCGGCGCCGCCAGCCGCCCCCGGCTGTAACGAGCAGATCGCAGATGCCCAGCCACTGCTGCAGAAACTCCGGGCGGGCGGGCGGCAGATCGCAAAGATCCCTGCAGGTAACAATAGGCGAGCGGGCTCCGGCAGCTTCCAGGTTGGCCGCGGCAAAGCGGGCCAGATCCAGCAGCGCTTCTGTGCAGTCCGCCGGGAACGCCCGGCTGCAGTCCGCCAGAGCCTCTGTTATGACGAACTGCAGCCCCTCTTCCAGTTTTTTGCGCTGAAGCTGGGGGTTTCCGGGAGCTGCAAGGTGGCGGAGCCATTGATCCCGTTTTGCCAGCATTCCGGCAATCATCTGCTCCAGCCGCTCCAGCTGATTGTCCATGTGCCGCACCAGGGCTTCAATGGCCGGCGACCAGCGCGATCCCGTCTCCAGTTCCGCCAGCGTCTGGCGGGCTGCGGCCAGGTACAGGGGCTGCGGATCCTTTGAAACCTCCGGCGGTGCCCCGAAGCGGGAGAGATAAGGCATCTGGCGGACGATGGCCGCACAAAGAGCATCTATTGTTTGAATCCGCATCCGGCCCGGATTATCCGAAAGCTCCCAGCAAAATTCCCGGGCCCGGGCCCGGGCGGCGCAGGCTAACTCCCAGGTTCTTCGCTCATGCGCTCCGGCGGGCGGATCCTTCCCGGCCTCCTCCAGGGCCGACAGGACCCGGGAGCGCATCTCCGCGGCAGCCTTGCGGGTGAAGGTGATGGCAAGAATCTCCTCTGGCGCTTCGACCCGGGCCAGCAGGCAGAGATAGCGCTGGATCAGAAGCCCGGTTTTTCCCGATCCCGCAGGCGCCTGCACGATGAAGCTGGATTCGGGATCAAGGGCGGCCTCCCGCTGCTCTGCATCTTCCGGTACTGCTTCAGGCCTTGTCTGCATCTTCCGGATCCACCATGTCTTTTTCCTTGATTCGGCATATGGGCATCAGTTCGCAGTAGCGGCAGCTCGTGTTCACCGAGACCGGGGAGACCGGAGCATGACCGGACCTCACCTCCTCTGCCAGGCCCTCCAGCTGCTGCCGCCACCGCTCCAGCAGAGCGGCAATGGATCCGGCACCGCTCTTTTTCTGCACCTCCCCGGCCCCGGGTACCAACCCCGGATCCTCGGCAACCCCCGTAAAGCGGGTCTCGCCTTTGCGCACCTGCCCGAAAAAAACGCCGCCCACCGGGGCCTGCTGGCTAACGGCGTAAAGGGGCAGCTGCGGCTCTGTCATGCGCTCGCCGAACCATTCCTGAAGCCCGGGTTTTCCGGTCTTGTAGTCGATAATAACAACCCGTCCGTCCGGAAGGCGGTCAATGCGGTCGGCAATGGCGGTAAGCCGGAGTCCGCAGAGGCTGACCGCCGCCCGGGCCTCGCAGGCGGCCACCCGGAAGGGGCTGCGCCCGCGCTCAAGGGCGAGCCACTCCTTTACCAGAAAAACAAGCCGCTGCAGCTCCACGGCTGCAAAACGCCTTGTAAATGTCCGGGGTTTTCTGCCGGCGGCTTCCGCCAGCGCCTCCGCGACGCAGTGCTCGATTTGCCCGTCCAGATCCGCCTCGGGTATCCGCTCCAATTCCTCACTGCTCCCTATCTGCTGCCACAGAAGCTGCAGGCAGCGATGCAGGAGAATGCCCCGGTCCGCTGGAGTCAAACCCGGTGCGGGGATCTCCAGGGCTTCGGCTCCCAGCCTGTATCGGGCAAACGCAGAAAAGGGGCACACTGCCTGGGCTTTAAGCAGACCGGTGCCCCCGCGGACGAAGGTATCCTTCGCAATTTCCGGACCCGAGACATCCCGGAGCTGCTCGATTGCAGCAGAACGGAAAAATGTCTCCCAGAAATCCTGCTTCCCGGAGGCAGCCGAAATTTTCTCCGCTGTTTGGAGCCCGGGGATCAAGGGACTGGGAAAAAGCCCGGCGTCGCCTTCGCGCCGGGGATAGCTGATGATCGTCTCAGCGGCGCAGCCCAGCAGCCTCCGGGTAATCCGGCGGCAATAGCTCAATTCCCGGTCTGCAGAGGAATGCAGGACATTGTATTGGCGCTGCAGCCAGGCGGGAATCAAGGGATTCGGCCGGGCCGGCGGCGGCCAGTTTTCCCTGTGCAGTCCCATGATCCACGCCGCATCAAAACGCTCGCCGGCCGATTCGAGCACTCCCAGGACCTGCACCGGCAAATCCGCGGTTTCCGGCTGAAAAGGGGATTCCGCCAGAATGCGGTGCAGCACCTGCAGCGCCCGCTCCCGGGAGACGGCCCCCAGGATCCCGTCCAGCCCGGCAAAACGGGAAAGCCCGTCGTGCCATGCATCCAGGGTCTGGTACTCGGCACTGGAGAGGCTCCGATCGCCCGGCCATCCCAGGCTGCTAAGAAGCGATGCATAGTGCTGCGCCCATGCAGAAGGGCAGGCGCTGGTGGGAAGGCCTTTCGTGATTTCCTGAAACCGCCTGATATTCCTGGAGAAAATCGGACAGCCGGCACTGTCTGCAGCCTCCGGCAGCCAGGCCAGGGGAATTTCTGTCTCCCCCCATTTGCGAAGCTCTGCATCCATTACCGCCCGCCGGCTAAACTCGGTCCGGCCGCCGGCAAGAAACGGGCTCTGCAGCAAACGGCCGACCGCATCCACGGCAAGCGCCTCTCCCGCATGCCCGAGAACCGCTGTAGCCGTGCGGATCATCGGGTACTCGGCCAGGGAAGGCCCCAGGGAGATATTATAGAGCCGCTCGAAACGATCATCCGCCGCGAACACAATGCGGGGGTGGAGGACATCGTCGAAGATCCGCACCAGTTTTGTGCGCATGGAAGCAAGATCCGGCACAATGATGCCGATGCGCTTCTGCGGATCCGCCTCCAGGGTATTTCGCGCCCAACGGGCCGCCTCGAAAATTTCACTTTCCGCATCCGGCAGTGCATAGCAGGCAACAGGCGCTTCCTGCCGCGGCAGCGCCAGCGTATAGAGCGAGCAGCCCGCCTCCTGCAGGGCTGCGGCGAAATTTTCGAACTGCGGGGAAAACTCATCAAAGCCGGCAAACACAATGGTATCCGGCGCTGCAATCCGCCCGTCCCGCACGGCCTGCGCCACAAAATCCGGCAAACGGGCGGACTCCACCCAGTTTTCCGCCCGGCACCAGCGGGAAAACCGCCGGGCCCACCCGACAAACGCCTCTGTATCCGGGGGCGGCGAAACAGCGGCGAGCATTTCTGTATCCATGCGATACTGGCTGCACAAAAGCCATGCCCGGCTGGCTGTTTGGGCCGCAGCCGGCCCCTGGAGCAGATCCTGCCCGGGGTCGGAGCTGCGCACGATCTCCTCCCAGAGCCGCAGCTCCCGGCCTTCGCTCAAAAAATCCGGCCACTGCTCGCCCCCGCCCGGCTCAAGACCCCTCAAAAGACAGTCATAGAGCTTCTCCAGCCAGACCGCGTAGGGGTACACCTCCGGGCTCGGCCAGGCAGAGCAGCCTGCGGCCAGCATATGCTCCCCGTATTCCGCAGCTGCTTTCCTGGCAAGCCTCCGGTTTACCGCCACAAGGACCGCCCCCTTTTGCAGCAAACCCTGCAGATCCTTATTCGAAATCTCCTGGTAACGCGTCATACGCCTCAATCAGAGCCGGAATGAACTTGTGATGGGAGCCGGGAAACGGGTACTTCTGCAATGCCGAAATTCCCACCCAGCGATGGGCGATGGGCCCGTTGCGCCGCACCCGGCCGGTACCCGCGCGGCAGAGGAAAACATCGGCCACCATTTTAAAATGCGTATAGGCATGCCGAATCCTTTTCAAGCGGGTTTCCACGGTCACCGCCAGCCCCGCCGAATCCCGTATATGGCGCAGGCAGGCAGAAACCGCGCTTTCCCCGGGGCGGCGGGCGCCGCCGGGAAACTCCCAGAGACCGCCCAGCATTTTTTCATAGGGGCGCTGCACGATCAAGAGCCGATCATCCTTGATCACCACCCCGATAACCATCTGGAAGCTCGGCACAGGCCGGGATTTCTCCCGGACCGGATACTCCGCCACGCTTTCGTGCATGCGCGCAAAGCACCACCGGCTCAGGGGGCAGCAGCGGCATTCCGGCTGGCGCGGCTTGCAGACAAGGGCGCCCAGTTCCATCACTGCCTGATTGAAATCCCCCGGGGCATCGGCATCCAACAGCGCGGCTGCCGCTTCACGAAACGTCTTTCTGGAACCGGCCCGATTGACAGGCGCGGCGATTTCCAGAAGCCGGGCAAACACCCTGGCGGCATTGGCGTCCACTGCCGGATACGGACGGCCATAGGCGATGCTCAGCACCGCTGCCGCGATGTAGTCGCCCACGCCCGGGAGGCTCTTTAGCCCTCCCCACTCATCCGGCAGGGCCCCATTATTTTCCGCGGCAAGCCTGCAGGCAGATTTGTGCAGGTTTCTCGCCCGGCTGTAATAGCCCAGTCCTTCCCAAAGCTTGAGCACTTCCTGCAGATCGGCGGCCGCCAGCGTGGCGATATCAGGGAATCGATCGATAAAGCGCCGGTAATAACCGATTGCCGTCTCCACGCGGGTCTGCTGCAGCATAACCTCGGAGACCCAGATCCGATAAGGATTTTTGTCCCGGCGCCAGGGAAGATCCCGCCGATTGCGCCCGTACCAATGCAGAAGCGCCCCCCGCACGGCAGCGCAATATTGTGTATCCGCAGCTCCCATCGTCTTTTTTTCCCATCCGCCGCAGCCGGGGCTGTCCGGTCCCCAACCGCTGCGGAAAAAGCTGTTTTCCAGCATATCAATTGTTGACTGCAGACTAAAAATCCGTATAGGTATAAGATTTACAAAAACCAACAAATCAGTGCAAATTTCATGGGACCCCAATACTCTGCAAACAATCCGGAGCAGCCGGACCTGATCGCTGACTGGGAACACCTGTTCAAGGTCTTTATCCGGCCGGAAGACGCTGCCTCGCGGGTGACGCTCATCAAATACATGGAGCAGATCCTGTTCGGCCTTCATGATTTTCTGAAAACGCACGTGGGCATTACCGAGGCCAAAAGCCTGAAAGAGCTCTCCGAGCGGTTCACGGACACGGTTGTGCGGCAGAACCCGGAGAAAAAACTGGCGGATGTCATCACCTGCGTCATTGATGAAATCGCCCCCCACGCGGTAAATGTTGCCTCCCCCTATTTCGTGGGCCACATGACAAGCGCCATCCCCTTTTTCATGGTGCACCTGAAAACCATCGTAGCCGCCCTGAACCAGAACGTGGTCAAGCTGGAGACCTCCAAGGTGGTCTCGGTTATTGAAAAGCAGGTCATAGCCAAGATCCACCGCCTGATCTACGAAAACTCCGAGGCCTTCTACCAGCAGCATGTACAGAACACCGAAACCACGCTGGGAGCCTTTGTGGAGGGCGGAACGACAGCCAACCTGACCGCCCTCTGGGTGGCGAGAAACTCCCTGCTTGCTCCCAAGCCGGGATTTGAAGGTGTTGAAATCGAAGGCATGGCAGCCGCATTCAAGGCCTACGACATTGACCGGGCGGTGATCCTCACTTCCCGGCTGGGGCACTATTCGCTGCGAAAATCCGCCGGCATCCTGGGAATTGGCAACAAAAACATCATCCCGGTACAAACAGACGCCCGCAACAAGATCGACACCCGCGCCCTCCGGCAGACCATCCGCGAGATCCGCCAGGGCCCGGAAAAAACCGCCATTCTTGCCGTGGTGGGCATTGCCGGGGCCACGGAGACAGGCACCGTCGACCCCCTGGACGAAATGGCGGATATCTGCAGCGAGCACGGCATCCACTTCCACGTGGATGCGGCATGGGGCGGCCCGACGCTGGTTTCCGGCAAATACAGCCACCTGTTAAACGGCATCAAAAAAGCGAATTCCGTTACCATTGACGGGCACAAACAGTTTTACATGCCCATGAGCTGCGGGATGGTCTATTTCAAGGATCCCTCCCAAATGGACGTGGTCGCCTATTACGCCAACTATGTTAACCGCAGAGGTTCGGTGGATCTGGGAATCAAGTCGCTTTCCGGCTCCAGGGAGGCCAATTCCCTGATCCTGGACAGTGCATTAAAGATCATGGGCACCAAAGGCTATGAACTGTTGATCAACCACGGCATTGAAACCGCCCGCGCCTTTGCCGCCGAGATCTCCGGCAGGAGCCATTTTGAGCTCGTCACCGAACCCGAACTGAACATCCTTACCTACCGCCTCTGTCCTCCGGAGCTGCAAAAAGAGCTGCAATCAGGGGATATCGCCCGGCGCAAAGCGGCAAACGAACACCTGAACACCTTAAACCGCGATCTGCAGCGGCTGGAACGCGAAGCGGGCCGGAGCTCTGTATCCCGCACGACGCTGACGGTCGATCCGGAACTGAGCGAGAACAGCGTGGTCCTTCGGGCGGTTGTCATGAACCCCATGACAACGCTTTCGGTGCTCACCGAGATACTCGACGAGCAGGAGGCAATTTATAAAGACCAGATTGCCGCCGGATACTCCTGATCCGCTGGCACGGCCTCTTGGGCGAACACCGGCAATGGCTGAAATACAGGACATAGCCGGATGTTCCCTGAAAGCCCTCTATCCCGCCTTCCCGCGTACCGCTTGGCGGCCCAGGTCAAAGGCCTTCTGGTTGCTCTTCAGAAAGGCTTTTTTGGTGGTCCCTGCTATCGCTTCCTGCACGCTCGCAGCGGTTACGGGCAAAACAGCCGCTTCGATCAGGGCGCCCAGGAGCACCATGTTAACAGAAAGGGCATTGCCGGATTCCGCAGCAAGCTCTGCGGCGTCAAAGGCAACGAGACGGCCGACCTTTGCCTCCAGACGTGCCAGCATCTCCTCCACCTCCGGATACGTGCCCTTTCCAATGGATGCTGTAAAGGGCGGCAGAGGGGCTGTATTGGTAATCACCACGGTTTCCCGGCTGCATTTTTTCAACGCCCGCAAGGCTTCAAGCGGCTCAAAGCTGAGCAGCACGTCTGCTTCCGCGTCGGAAATAATGGTGCTTCGCGCATCGCCGAACACCATGGCCGACTCCACCACACCGCCCCTCTGGGCCATTCCATGGATTTCACTCATCCGCACGGGCACACCAAGCCGGCAGGCCGCTTCTCCCAGCACCTTCGAGGCCAGCAGGTTGCCCTGGCCCCCCACGGCAACAATAATCAAGCGTGTAATTTCCATATCATCTCTCACATCCTGACACATTCACCGCCTGCTGCCGCATGCCGCAGAAGGGCCCGGCAGGCTCCGGCGAGCTGTCATTCCCTGTCTTTTTTCAATGGCAGAATGGCTTTTTCCGGGCATACCTGGGCGCACACCCCGCATCCGGTGCAGATGGAAGCATTGATCTGCACGCGGCCGTTTTCCAGGTAAAAGGCGGGGCAGCCCAGTTCATTGATGCAGTTGCGATGGTTCTGGCAGCGCTGGCTGACATAAAAGGGGCGACCCGCAGATTTTTTGAGGCTCTTGTCAAACAGGGTGCAATTCTGGCGGGCGATCACTACAGAGACCCCTTCATGGGTCACTGCCTCCCGTATCGCAGCAATGCTTTTTTTCACGTTATACGGCCGGATAACGCTGACATGATTCACACCGAGGCCGCGAACCACGGATTCGATGGAGACCTGCTGGTAGCCCGTATAATCGAGCTGTTCCATATCCACGCCCGGATGCGGCTGATGTCCTGTCATGGCTGTCGTCTGGTTATCGAGAATCACAAGGGTCAGGTTGTGCTGATTGAAAACGGCATTGATCAGCCCCGGAATACCGGAGTGAAAAAAGGTGGAATCGCCTATGAAACCGATGACCTTTTTGCCGGTAGCCCTGGAGAACCCGCAGGATGTGCCGGCAGAGGAGCCCATGCAGATAAGGAAATCCCCGCAGGAAAGCGGGGGCATAAACCCCAGGGTATAACAGCCGATATCCGTGGGCCGGATCGTTTCTATGTCTTCCGTGGCCTTGTTTACCGCATAGAAGGTGGCCCTGTGCGAGCATCCCGCGCAGAGGTTGGGCGGTCGCTGGGCAAGCTCCGGCACATCGGATGCATCCGGGGCCTCCTGCCTGCTGCATTCGACGCCGAAAAAGGCTGCAATGTTTTCGCGGACCATGGCCGGATCATACTCAAACAAGCGGGAAAAAAGGGCCGGATCCTTTCCCTTAATTGGCACCGTAACACCGGCTTCCTGCGCAAAGGCCTTTACCGCCTCTTCCATGTAGGGCTCGCCCTCCTCGACAACGAGAACCTTCTCGCAATCCTTTACAAAGGATTTGACAAGGGCCCCGGGCATGGGGTGGGAGAATCCGATGCGCAGAATCTTTGTCCGCCCGGCAATCCCCAGGTCCTCAACGGCATCGGAGACATAGTTATAGCTGACCCCGTTGCACACAATCCCCCAGGCGCCGGCACCGGAGACAAAGTTGAGCTCCGAGGCGGCAGCCATCTGCTCGGCCTGCTCGATGCGCTTTAAGAGCTTGATATGCAGACTGCGCGATACTGCAGGAACCGCCACATAATTATAGGGATCGCGGACAAACTCCCCGGTTGTCTGCGGCTTTTTGAGTTCCCCGAAAGCCACCGGGGCGGTGGAGTGGTTCAGCCGGGTCGTGGTCCGCAGCAGCACCGGCTCCTGAAGGGCCTCTGAGAGCTCGAAAGCATAGCCCATCATGTCCTTGGCCTCGCTTACGGAACTGGGCTCAAGAATCGGAAGTCCGGAGAGCTTGCCGTAATAGCGGTTGTCCTGCTCGTTCTGGCTGGAGAACATATAGGGGTCATCGGCGGTCAACAGGACAAGCCCGCCCTTCACACCGAGATAGGCCAGGGTCATCAACGCATCCGCGGCCACGTTGACCCCTACATGCTTCATGATGCACATGCTCCGCAGCCCGCAGTTGGCTGCAGCCGCGGAAACCTCCAGGGCCACCTTTTCATTGGTGCTGTACTCAAAATAAAGCGGGCTTTGCTGCGCAATGTGAAAGAAATTCAGAGAAATCTCCGAGGACGGCGTGCCCGGATAGGTGGAGGCAAAGGCCACTCCCGCCTCAAGCGCCCCCCGGGCAATGGCTTCGTTGCCGAGCAGGAAATAGGTTCCCCCGACATCATCGACCAGAAGTTTATGCATGGCTGCATCCTTGTCTTGCGTTTTTGTTGTCCGCTTCTGCTGCTGCCCCCGCCGTAGCCGGGCAATTATCAGGTCACTATACCAATCCGCAACCGCCTGTAAAGTCTTTTCTTTCTGCCCCCGCCCGGCCCCTGCCCGGGTCTTGTACGGGTCTTGTACGGGTTTTCTTCCCAGGAACTTTACTGCTGTATGGTATCGGGTGAAGGCGGTTTCCTCGCTCCCCGGTCATTTTGGGAGCGCTCCAAACATCCGGCGAAATTTCTTGAACTCGGGGCTTCGCCCCTCAAACAGGCAAGAAATTTTT
>CAZWNV010000064.1:0-15059 GCA_964635265.1 uncultured Desulfobacteraceae bacterium | reverse complement strand
GCCTGATCCCGGGCGGAAGTCAGGCGCCGAGTTTCTCTATGATGGTGTCACAGACTGCCTCCTGCGTCCCCGCCGCACAGTTGATGGTGATATCTGCGTGCCTGGTGTAGAGCGGCAGGCGCTCTGCATACAACTCGGCAAGGCTCTGGCCCGGCCGCCTGGCAAGACCCCGGGCGGAGGCATCCCCGACCCTTGCCTCCAGGGTGGGCAGGTCCGCATCCAGAAAAACAATAATGCCGTCAGATTGCAGATGGGCCATGGCCCTGTCGCTGTACACCGCGCTGCCGCCTGTTGCAATGACATGCTTCTGAACCGACAGCCCCAGCAGCAGTTCTTCCTCGATGGCCCGCAGTGCGGCGCAGCCCTGCGTGTCCACGATCTCCTGCAGGGTTTGCTGCCGGGAAGTCTGGATGAGGACGTCGGTGTCTACAAAAGCGCGGGAGGTTTTTTTCGCGAGAATGACGCCGACTGTGCTCTTCCCCGATCCCGGCATGCCGATCAATACGATATTTGAGGGCTTTTCCGACATTTTTTCCGCTGTATCATTGGAAACCACTGCCCCCCGCTTGGCCGAGGCTTCCTGAGCCGGGCGGTGCAACGGCAAAGGAGAAAGTGCAGGCCCCGATGAAAATCCGGGGTCTGCTTTGCCATCAAGCCCCTTCCTGCATTACTGCATCCAGCACTTCCCAGATCCGTTCCCTCCAGTCAAAGTGCTCGGCTTTCATCAGGCAGGAACGAAGGCAGGCGACCTGGTCCTGGTCCCAATCCACATCCCATATTGGTTCCAGCATGGTTTTCGGAAAATCGGCAACTGCCAGGTGGAGGTTTTTCCTGGCCGCGGCTTCGAATATGGCCTGGCTGCGGCGGGAGATTTCGCTGGCTTTTGCGGCCCGCGGCGCCCAGATGATGATGTCGAGTTGCGGTGGAAAGGCGGTAAGAAACCGGGGGTCGTCCCGGAGTTTTGCAAACAGGGCAAGCGCTGCATTGCGTCCGCTCTCCAGGCCCTGTGCGAAACGGCCTCCGCGTTTGAGCGGAAACATCCGCAGGGTCGCCCACAAGGCTGCTGCCGAGGCTCCGGCGCGGGAGCATTCCAGGCTGATTTCGCCAAGATGCAGCTCCGCAGAGCTGAAGTAGGTATAGGGCGAGTCGTGTTTGTAAAATTTCCCGACAGAGGGGTCCTTAAAAAGCACACAGCCGCAGCCGTAGGGTTGAAGCCCGTGTTTATGGGGGTCCACCACGATGGAGTCCGCTCCGCCGATCCGGTCAAAGGCCCGCCCGGCTTCTTCATCCAGGTTGGCCGCAAGGACAAAATAGCCGCCGTAGGCGGCATCGACGTGGAGCCGAAAACCGTATTTCTCTCTCAGGGCCAGTATCTCGGGCAGCGGATCAACAGCTCCTGCTGCGGTGGTGCCCATTGTGGCGACCACTGTGCCGACTTCGCCCTTTTGTAAGATCTCCTCCAGCGCTTCTGGATCCATCCTTCCCCTGTTGTCGCAGGCAACAGACTGAAAGGGAAGCTGGAGCACCCCGGAGAGCCGGTGGTGGGTATAATGGGCCTGCTCCGAGGCCGCGATTGTTCTGCCGGGATGCAGCCGTCCGGAGACCCACAGCGCCTCCATGTTGGCAATTGTCCCGCCGCCGCACAGGTGGCCCAGGTGGGTTTCCCATCCAAACATCGCTGCAATTTCCGCCACGGCCTCTTTTTCCATCGCGGAAGTGGCCCGTCCCCCGTCAAGGGCATGGTTGTTCGGGTTGATCCACATTGCCAGCATGTAGGCCAGGCGGGCGATGGAATGCGGGGGCTTGAGCATTTGTCCGGCATAAAGGGGGTGATGAAAAGGATAGTTGTCCTGCAGTTTTTCCGCGACTTCGAGCATGACCGTCCGCAGCCCGGAGATATCTTCGGATATATCTGCTGCCGGATCGCGGGTCGGCAGATCCCGGAATCCTTCCTCCAGGCGCTGCAGGGCTTGCTGCAGGATGCTGATGCTTTGGGTCTCGAGTGTCATGGGCATTTCTCTGTAATTTTTCGTATACGGTGGTCTCCTGTATAGGCCGTAACAGCTCCCTGTTGGCGCCCTCGCTGTCAGTATCGCCCCGGCGGCGCCGGCAGGGCTTTAATGAAGGTAGGTCCAAATCGGATTGAGATCAATAGAAAATACTGGGATAAAGCGGATTGTTGACCCCGGGATATGTCGGGTTATATTTTATCAATAGACGGAAAATGGTAGCGGGGCGTCAAAAAGCCGTTTGGAGAGGAGGTTTTTTATGCAGGAAGTAATCAACGGCGTTGCAATCGAAGTTGTCAAGGGAGATATCGCGGGCCAGACAGATATTGCGGCGGTTGTCAATGCCGCCAATGCAGAGCTCAGGATGGGCGGCGGCGTGGCCGGAGCGATTCACATGGCTGCCGGCCCCGGTCTCGAGGAAGAATGCCGTCCGCTGGCGCCCATCCGTCCGGGAGAAGCCGTGATAACCGGCGGACACAATCTGCCCAATGACCATGTCATTCACTGCCTGGGGCCCATATATGGGCGCGATAAACCCGAGGACCGGCTTCTGGCGGACTGCTACCGTAACGCACTGAATCTGGCGGAAAAACATCAGCTCCCCACGATTGCATTTCCGGCGATTTCCACGGGGGCCTTCGGGTATCCAACAAAGGACGCGGCAAAAATCGCCCTGCAGACCATCCGGGAGCAGATTCCGCAGCTTGTGAACGTCCAAAAAATCCGCTTTGTCCTCTACAGCCAGGGGGATTATGAAGTTTTCACGCAGCTTCTGGCCTGATCTGACTGGATAATGCCGGCCGGATACTGTTGTCTGCAGCAGCAAATGCGGTTCGGCTTCCGCAGGGGATACCCTGAAAAGGAGCTTACTCAAGGAGAATGCCATAATGAAAGATATCCAGGAACTGCTCGGAGAGCAGGCCAAGCCCCTGCTTGAGCATACATGCAGCACGATCAAAAAGGAGCACCTGCATCTTCCCGGCCCGGATTACGTGGAAAGGGTGTTTGTTTCCACGGACAGGCCGACCAATGTGCTTCGCAACCTGCAGTCCGTATTGAACCACGGCAGGCTCGGTGGCAGCGGCTATGTTTCCATTCTCCCGGTGGATCAGGGAATTGAGCATTCAGCAGGGGCCTCTTTTGCGCCGAATCCAATCTACTTTGATCCGGAGAATATCGTCCGGCTTGCTATGGAAGGCGGATGCAACGCGGTCGCATCGACTCTGGGCGTGCTCGGTGCCGTCTCCCGGAAGTACGCCCACAAAATCCCGTTTATCGTGAAATTAAATCATAACGAGCTTCTGCGTTTTCCGAACACCTTCGATCAACGGATGTTTGCATCTGTTGAGCAGGCGTTTCAGATGGGGGCGGTCGCCGTGGGCGCTACCGTGTATTTCGGCTCCCGGGAATCCGAAAGGCAGATCGAAGAGGTCTCCCGGGCGTTTGCCCGGGCACATGAGCTGGGCATGTTTACGGTGCTCTGGTGCTATCTGCGCAATGACGCCTTTAAAACAGAAGAGGCGGACTATCACGCCGCAGCGGATCTTACAGGCCAGGCCAATCATCTCGGCGTCACAATCGAGGCGGATGTGGTAAAGCAGAAAATGCCGGAAAATAACGGGGGCTTTCCTGCCGTCAATTTCGGCAAAACCGATAAGCTCGTATATGAGGAGCTGACCTCGGAGCATCCCATAGATCTGACAAGATACCAGGTGGCAAACTGCTACATGGGCAGAATCGGCCTGATCAATTCGGGCGGAGCCAGCGGCAGAGATGACCTGGAGCAGGCGGTAAAGACGGCCGTAATCAATAAACGGGCAGGCGGCATGGGGCTTATTTCCGGCAGAAAAGCATTCCAGAAATCCATGAAAGAGGGCGTGGAGCTGCTGAACGCCATACAGGACGTATATCTGGCAGAGGATATAACTCCGGCATAAGGGGGTGCGCCCCGTGCCGCCGCCTCCTTGACGGGCCGCTGCAGATGGAATTCCATGCCGGATGGCCCTAAAGGGTGAGCATATGCACTCCTGACTGCAAATAACCGGTCAGGGGCTCTCCCATGTAGCGCACGGTGATGCCCAGCCCTTCGAGTATTTCGGATACGCCGTACCTGTCGGCGCATGTTTTACAGGCAATAACCTCCACTCCGGAATCGAGCACATCGGCCAGACTGCCCTGCAGGTCCGTGTGGCCGGCCATCAGCTTTGCGGACGGCCCCCAGATAACCACCTGAATGGTCTCCCACCATCCCATGGATTTGGCCTTTTTTGCATACATGAAAATCATGTTTTCAGCTACTTCGGGGTCGCTGGTGGTCCACAGTATCACCAGGGACTTTCCTGGATTGTTTTCCGGCCGTGTCATGGCAAACCTCCTTTGTCTTGCACAGGGTTTGGCTGCTTTTCGCTGCACTTTTTTTTGTGCGTTTTTCCAGGCGCTGTGTCAGGGCTTTAATGCCCCATGGGGACGAGAAATTTTTGCCCGGTCATCCGGAGTTCCTCATCATCCTCGCCTGCACACTTTGCCTGGATGTCGCGCAGGATCCGGCCGGCTGCTGTCCGGCCCCAGAACCAGTCGGCAAAAGCCCGGCTGTCCGGGTTGTCGGAGTCAGGCCGGGAAATGAGGGCTTCAAAGTAGAAAGCCTTGATGTCCTGGGCGGCCAGGCGGATGGCAACCGCCGGGGTCATGCCGGTATGGCCTGCCATGGGGCCTTTATCCAGCAGATAATCACAGAGGATGCCTGCGGCGGTTTCCGGATCAAAATCGGCCACCGCAGTGCGGCCGCGGTTCTCCCGGCCGAGGTCGTACCAGGGCCGCAGTTCCGCGGCCTCCTGCCGGAAAGCGGATGCCCGCTTTTCCTGGTCGGTCTCCTCCGCTGGTGACGGGGTGAAGTTTACCGGGCAGGCCCAGGTATCCCCCTCCGGCGAGTCCCCGGCGGCGGAAGCCGGGGTGTCCTCGGGGAACTCCTCGAGAACGGGGCCTTGCTCGGCCTCAAGCAGTTTCAGGGCCGGGCGGAGCACCCTGAGCTGAAATGGAGCATCTTCCGGAATCCCCAAAGGACGGCCCAGTTCAAACGGCACCCACAGGGCCCGCGGGGGCTTGATTGCCTCGGTATGCTCATAAATCAGGCTGATTTGCGTTGTCGGGATCCGCTCCTGCTCCAGATAATGCGCCAGCGCGCCCACGGCGCGCGTGCAGAACGGTCAGACGGGGACCAGAAGTGCGGCATCGACCTGGTCTCCTGCCAGCAGCCCGGCCAGGTTTTTGGCGTGAGACGCCATACTGGACGGATCAGCCGCTCCCATAAAGGAGTAATGATAGTCGGCCACACTGCCAATGGTTCCCTCCTCAGCGAGATCGTGAAGCCGGTCCAGGGGGAAGACCACATTCCAGTCCTGCTGAAAACCGGTCCGGTCAAAGTTGGTGGAGATATGGGTCATCACCAGGTCATTGGCCCTGGAACTTCCGGCAATGACCCGGTAATCGCCATCCATTGCCTTAAAGGGCCGGTCTTGCCTGCGGTGCAGACCGGCGGTGGACAGGATGGCGACCCGCCGTTTGGAAAGTTCCGGTCCGCTCGCCCATGGCGTTGTGTCGAAGCGGGGCAGGGGCAGCTCCGCCAGATGGGAATACATCGGCTCCTGTAAAGAGCTTAGTCTTGTCATAAAATCCTCCTTTATTGCCTGCGCAATGCATCGCCCATTTGTTTTCCCAGTTTGCGGGCGGTGTTCATGGCCTCCGCCTGGGTTTCCAGGGTTTGGATTCCTATCGCGTCAACGGTGGCGTCTCCGCCGAAAATCATTTTCAGGCCGGCGGTCCGGCATTCATCTCCGTAACCGCATCGGACGCAGGGAATGTTGCCCCGGATGGAAACCGAGCCTATAAAATGCATGCCTTCCTCCATCATGTAGAAGAAAATGTCGCTTGCACCGTTTTCGCAAGCCGGCGGCAGGCCTTCACAGTTCGGCGGAATGGCGCAGGTGATAACAGCAATGCCCGGTTTGCCGTTCATGAACCCGTGCTTGTGCCGAAGGGGATAGAGCCTTTCCAGAAAGGCTTTGGTCCGGGCATCGATGCTTGAATAGGGTGTGAATCCGCCAACGACCAATCCATCAGCTTTTTTTGCCTTCTCAGCCAGCCAGTTTCCGTCATCGCCGATCACGCATTCATTGGTGTCCACGCATCCAAGGCATGCACGGCAGGGTTCGATTTGGTATTTTTGGAGTTTTATAAATTCCGCTTCCAATCCCGTGGCTTCCAGCACCATTTCCACGGCCCGGTCCGTGTTGCTGTTTCTGATGGGTGAGCCGGAAATGCCCAGTATTTTCATGCGACCTCCTATGAACAGTTACGTAATTGTACTGTTTCTATGCAATACTCTGCCCTCTCCTGAACATCTGCTGCTAAAGGATGGCCTGAAAGGGCAGGGGGATTTTCTTTCGGGAGGTAACCACCCTGCAGTTTTCGCAGTTCTGCCGTGTCGGTCGCAGCGGGCAGCCTTCACAGCGGCCCACCAGGTCAATCGCGTCTTCGAGTTCCGCTTGTAATTTCCGGTAATCGGCAATTTTTTTTTCGATCATCGCCTTTTGCCTTTCCAGGTGGGCCAGCACCTCTGGATACGCCTCGTCCCCCGATTCTCCGTTTCGCCGGGCTCTGTATACGGACTTGATATCCTTCAGAGCCAACCCGGCATCCTTTAGTTTCTGCACGTAGAAGACGGTGTCGGCGGCTTCCGGTGCAAACAGGTAGAATCCCCCCGGGCTTCTGTCAGCGGCTGCGATAAATCCCTGCTCCATATAGAACCGCACCGTCCTCACGGACGTGCCCGCCTTTTTCGCGATTTCGCCGATTTGCAGCAGTTTTTGGTGATCTTGGCTATCCATTGCAATTAGCATAACCATACAGTTACGTTATTGTCAAAAAATTTTTTTGTCCCATACACTGCCTTCCCGGCGGTCAGGGAGATACGCGCGATGTATGGGATCTGCCGTTAATCCAATGCAAAGCGATGTCAGCTCCGGGGCAGTTCGGATTCGGGGGCATGCCGTATAGCCGATGGATTTCCCAACACCATGATCTCGGAGGGCCCCAGCATCTGCTCCGCGATGGAGATATAGCACGCTCCGCAGTCCGCGCGCCTCACATCGATGACCGCGCCTTTCTGCATTTCCGGAACAGCGGACGGATCGGTGTTCATGATGATTTTCATGCCATCTTTTGAGAGCCGGTGGTCCACGATGATGCCGGCGCCTTTTGCTTCTGTTCCATGGGGATTGAGTATGACCAGAACCTCCTGGTCGTTGTATATGCGGGACCACGCAATAATCTCCCCGGATGCAGCATAGCCGAATCCAAGCCCCGGCAGTGCAATTTGCCTGGGATACTGCCGGCCTTTGCGCAAGGGTGCAAAGGCCTTGCGCACCTTTGTCATTTGGGCAATACGGCGGAAAACGGGATGCTGTTCGTTGAAGACATGCCAGCCTGCTGTTCCATGGGGGCCAAACCCTGGCTTTTCCGTGTCTTTTGCTCCGAGGCCCCCTTCATAGCCTGCCGCCAGCGGGCTTTCGGGGCCGAACATGGTTTCCCGGAGCAGGCAGTCGCTGCCGCCCCAATGGGACAGGTATTTGCGCTGCTCCGGCTCGGCGCCGCCGGCCAGGCCCTGTTCCATGCCATAATAGAGGCACGGGATGCCCAGGGAAAACAACTGAAGTCCCGCGGCTGCCGCGGCCTGGTGGTCGTTGGATGCGTCGGCGGAGAGCCGGATTTTCGGGCCGAAAACATGATCGTGGTCATTGCTGATGCTCAAATGCTTGGAGCCATAGTTGCGGTGGGAGCCCATTCCTTCGTCATAATAGGAAAAGCCGTTGAAGAACCGGGTGCCGGGAGCCAATCCCTTGCTCACCAGGCATATGGCTTCCCGCTGTCCGCCGATATCCAGGCACGCGGAAAGATTGCGGCCGGTTACGTCCAGATACCGGTCCTGGGCGTTGTCTCCCCCTGCCACTTCCGCTACCAGCAGGAAGTTCTCCTTGCCGAGGACTTCCGCGTATTCCTTGATTGCATTGCAGAAATTGCGGGCCTGATCCTGGGAGACATGTTTGAAGGTGTCGATCCGGAAACCATCGATATCGGCCAGAGCGATCCAGTAGTGGTAGGCAAGAACAAGTGTCCTGAGGGTATCTTCCGAGAAAAGGTTAAATTTCCGGAGGTCCCCGAAATCGGTTCGTTTGTGTTCCGCATGGGCATCATTGAGGTCGCCGCGGCCCAAGTCTCCTTTGCCCGCGCGCACATAGTTTTGGTATTCCTGCAGGTCCCGGGGCCAGACAAAATCGTCCCGCCCGGGGATTTGGGAAAAATCATAAATCGCGGAGCCGTATCCGTTACGGGGCCATATGGGCTCATAGCCTCCCCTGCTCCTGTAGGGCGGTGTATAGGGGTCACCGGCACTTTGGTCGTAGAGCCAGTTGCTTCCGGAATGGTTGAATATGACATCGAGAACAACATACATGCCGTACCGGGAATGGGCGGTGTCCACGAGATCCAGCAAGTCCTGCCTGCCCCCGAATCGGGGATCCACGTCAAAAAAGTCCTGTATGCCGTAGCCGTGATAGGTATTGCCTTCCACGCGCTGCCGGAAGACGGGGCCGATCCATAAGGTGGTAATCCCTAGCTTGCTGAGGTATCCCAGCTTTGACCGCACCCCTTTGAGGCTGCCGCCCTGAAAACGCTCCGCGCCGGAGGACTGCCAGCGGTCCCAGCGCCAATGAGCCCCCCGGATTTGCCGGATCCTGGAAATCCCCTCCGGGCTGCTCAGATCCGCGTCCAAAAGCCGATCCGCGCGTTCTTCGCCGTTGGAGAAGCGGTCCGGGAGAAGGAAGTAGAATACATTGTCGCGCCAGTCACGGGGCGACCTCCAGTATTGCCGCTCCGGCCATTTTTCCAGTGCTTCATCAATGGATGCCGGGGGAGCCGAGGACAAGGTAGTGGATAGGCTGCTCATTTGTGTGCCTCCCGTATGTATGCAGCGATAGGCGGGCCGCCGGAATGCCGGCCCGTTTTTGTCCGGTTGCCGTTTTTGTTCGGCGGCAAGGGCATCGGGGCTTAGCGGCGAAGGTGTCCGGCTGGCAAGAAAAGCGGTTGACAGTTAAACATTGTTAATTTAATTATATAGTATTTAATAAATTAAATTGACGTAACGCGCTTTTGCCAAGCGCATCCCCGGATTTTTTGCGGCCGGAACCAGGGTTGTGGCAGCGAATGCAGCCTGGTTCCGCAGCAGCGGAAAATGCCCTTAATACCACTAGTAATACGGGCGGAATTCAGGAAAGCAAATCATTGCGAAAAGAGGAGGCAGGAAAATGATGCAACTGGGAAAAATGCTGGAGGAACACGCCAGGGTCCGACCGGATCATACTGCTTATATATTCCGGGAGACGGAGACGACCTGGAAGCAGTATGATGAGCAGGCCAATCGGATTGCCAACGCTTTTCTTTCCATAGGCTTGCGGCCGGGCGATTTCATTGCCACCCTGCTGCCGCAGTCAAGCGCTTTTTCCAATATTTTTGCCGCAGCCGCGAAAGTCGGCATCGTACTGGTTCCGTTGGACCTGAGAAACAGCGTATCGGAAATGGCAGCGCTTTGCAGAAGAACAAATCCCCGGATTCTGCTGAGCCTGGCATTCAATGAGGGCACCCGGAAACTTGCGGAATCCCTGGCCGAAGAAGTCCGGTTCGAGCGGGTCTATTCCTTCATGGGGAGCCTGCATTGGGAAAGCGCCGAACCGTATGAAAACCTTCTGGAGTTTCCTGCAGATCCGGTCCCTGATTCTGCAGCCCCCGCGGAGGATGACCCGTTTGTTGTTGTTTTTACCAGCGGCACCACCGGCCGCCCAAAGGGTGCCATGATTTCACACAAAAACACCTATGCGATTGCCAGGGCCACGGTGGACTCGTGGAAGATTTCCCCGGAGGACCGGATGCTGTGCAATCTTCCCACCAGTCATGTGGGCGGCACCCATGACCTTCTTGCTGTTCAGATATTGGCCGGCGCCACAGGCGTTCTGGCACCTTCCTTTGATCCGCAGCAGATGCTGCAGTTTTGTTCGAAATTCGGGCTCACGGTTATCGGCGGAGTGCCGACCATGTATCGGTTGACTTTTAAGCAGTGCGCTGTAAAAGATTACGACGTGGATTCTGTTCGGCTTATCATAGTCAGCGGGGAGCCTTCACCGGTGGAGCTCATTTATCAAATCAACTCGGAATTTCCCAATGCAACCGTTGTGGCCAGCTTCGGCATGACGGAGACCTCCGGGTTTTTTACCTTTACGAAGCTTGATGACAGCCTGGAAGTGGTGGCCCGGACCGAGGGGACCCCGTATCATGCTTTTGACATGAAAATTTTGAGAAGCGACGGCCAGTGGGCTGCAGCAGGAGAAGTGGGGGAGATGCTGGTGCGGGGCGACAGCGTAATTTCCGGTTACCTGGAGCCTGAGGACAACAAGGGAAGTTTTCTCGACGGCTGGCACAAAAGCGGGGATCTTGGGTACATGGATGCGAACAACTACCTCCACTGCGTCGGCCGGACAAAGGAGATGTTTATCAGCGGCGGCTACAACGTCTACCCATTGGAGATCGAAAGCTACCTCAATGCGCATCCGAAAATCAATTCCTCCTGTGTGATTGAGATCCCCGACGAGATATGGGGGGAAGTCGGATGTGCCTTTGTGGTACCGGAAGATGGGGGTGCGATCCGTGAGGAAGATATCGAGCAGTATTGCCGGGACGGTTTGGCCGATTACAAGCGTCCCAGAAAAATCATCGTGGAAAAGGAACTGCCAAGAACCGTGGTCGGCAAGGTGGCCAAGCAGGAGATCCGCAAAAACATCCGGAAATATTTGTCCACTGGTTGAAACAGCACTGCTCCTCTTCCCCCTTCCCGTCCCGGGGGGAGAGGTGCGCCACGGACTTGGGAAATTCTTTCAAAATCGGCAGACGCCGTGCCGGGGGGCGACTCCAGCCCCCCGATACGGTGTTTTCTGTATTACGGCCGAATGGGATTGATCTCTACGCGTCGGTTTTTTTCCCGGCCTGCAGCAGTTTCATTGGTGGCCACCGGTTCAGACTCCCCATAGCCCTTATAGTGCATGCGGTTCTTATCAATGCCGGCTTCAACCAGGAAATTCTGTACCGCCCTGGCGCGGCGCTCGGATAATTTCCGGTTATAGGCTGCAGTTCCCTGGTTGTCGGTGTGCCCCTGGATTTCCACCTCTATCTCCGGGTTTTTCCGTAAAACGGTAACGACCTGTTTTAAATCGTCATGATAGACGCGCTGAATTTCCGCCTTGTCGATTTCGAAGCGCAAATCCGAAACAACCCAGCAGCCGCAGTCATTCACGTTTGCCCCTTGCGGGGTGTTTTTGCATTCATCCCTGTAATCGGCAATTCCGTCCTTGTCGGAGTCCAGCGGACAGCCCTTCTCGTCGACTTCTGCGATAGCAGGGGTGTTCGGGCATGCATCATCGGAATCCACCACGCCGTCGCCGTCACTATCCCGGCTCGGGGTCCGGCTTACGGTGTAAAAGATGTTTTGGATAAAGCTGGAGCGGGCAGTTTCTTCCTGAAATGCTTCAGCACTGATCCGGGTCGAGCACTCCTGGCTGTTAAGGATTTCCCCGATAATTTGTTTTTCCCGTTGGCTCTGGGCATAGCTGACCACGTGAAAGCAGACGTCATATCGACTCGCAAGTTGCTTCACGGCCAGGGCCGGGTCGCCCCCCTGGTTTTCCCCGCCATCCGAGAAGAGAATAACCGCTGTTTTTCCGGATAGATTGCACAGGACGCGGTCCAGGTTTTGGAGCCCGGAGGCCAGCGGGGTATTGAGCCCGATTTTCCGCAAATCGTCTTTCAGTCCGCAAACAGCTTTGCTGTAAGAGGATCTGCAGAATTTTGCCATGGAAAACCCGGTGGTAAAGGTTTCCACCACGGTATATAAGCCGGCCTGGTAGCCCAGATCGGGAATATTACGCAGCATTGCCTGCATGTCCGCTTTGGCCAGTACAGCCTTTTTCTTCTCAAGCGCCGCGTACGGGTTGTCCATTGAACCGGAAGCGTCGTAGAGAAAGATGAAATTGTCCACTTTGGGAGTTTTGTCTGCACTAGCAGCGCTGCCGGATGCAAGAAGGCAAAGCGTTAAACAGAAACAGATGAAAGCATGTTTTGGGATTCGCATAAAAATTTTTCTCCTTTTGTGAGGGGGCGGGATAAAAACCTGAAGGAACACATCTTATATAACTCAAATCTAGTCCGCTGCTGCTGCTTGTCAAATGAATACGCCACTGCAGCCTGACCGGCCATGCGGTCCGTGATTCCATATTGACTTCCGCGCAAAATATCACATATTGATTGTATCAGTATCCGGGACAACAAGGGCCCCTTGGTGATTGTAGCGGCAGGAAAAGCAGCATGTTCATGAAGAAAAAGGCAGTATTATATAGTGTATTTGCTCTGTTGCTCGGTTTTGTTGTTTTGTTTCTGGTGAACTGCCAATCAGAAAGGGGCAAAAGCCGACCTCCCGCACAAACGAAGGACAGTGTCAGGGAAAGTGCCGAGCGTGTGTATAAAGCCTGCGGCCTTGGCGGCAGGCTTGACTTCCATATTTTCTGCCGGGCGCTGGCCGGTGCCAGGCGGGAAGTATTCCAAACCCATGACATTGTTACGATAATCGATTACACACAGCCTTCCACCGCCAGGCGCTGTTTTGTTATTGATGTAGAAAAAAAACGCCTGCTTTATCAAACCCTTGTCGCGCACGGGAGAAACTCGGGCGGCAATATTGCGCGGCGGTTTTCCAACCAGAGAGGCTCGAAAACCTCGAGCCTGGGGTTTTACCGTACCGGGGATTGCTATATCGGCAAGCATGGGTACTCCTTAAAGATTGAAGGTCTGGAGGAGGGAATTAATAACAATGCCATGCAGCGGCATATTGTCATTCATGCAGCGGAGTACGTGAGCCGGGAGTTTATCCGGAAATACGGGCGTCTCGGCCGAAGCTGGGGGTGCCCGGCGCTGCCGCCGGCTCTGGCAGAAAGCATTATCGACACCATCAAGGGCGGGAGCTGCCTGTTCATATACGCCGCAAATCCCGATTACCGGAGGCGGACGGATTTTCTGAAGGCCGCAATCGCGGATGATTCCTTTTGAGCTCTTCCGATCTTCGCGGTTTTGTGTTTGCCCGCCTATCTCGCCAGGTGCAGCCAGAAGAGAAAGGTCGGCGCCGAGAGCAGGGTGTTGGTGGAGATTGCTGCTACCGCGAATTCCGTATCGCCCTTCATTTCCCCGGCCATGACGTAGGTGATCGTGGCTGTCGGGGCGGCCAGCAGGATGAGCCCCGGCAGAAAAACGCCGGCAGACAGTCCCCAGAGGCGATAGAGAAAAAACGCCAGTCCCGGGAGCAGGATCAGTTTGAACAGCCCGGATATAAGGACTGTAAAAAACCGGGACCGGATCAGGCGCAGCGACAGCGAGGCGCCGATCAGCAGAAGCGCCAGCGGCAGGGCCATGCCGCTGATGATATTGAGGGTGCGTGTGACAATCGGATGCAGGGGGATTTCCAGGGCGGAGAACAGTATGCCGGCCAGCGCGGAAAAAATCACCGGATTGCCGAGGATTTTCCGCAGCACCGCGAATGCTCGCCCCCCGGAGCTCTTCCCGCCGCCATAGTACTGCAGGATAAACACTGAGAGAAAATTCTGCAGAATCATCAGAAATCCTGCCAGAATACTGGCGCTGGCAAGCCCCCGGTCACCCAGAAAATAGTAGGCGACTGCAAGGCCGATATAGCCCAGGTTGCCGTGAAACGAACTCTGCATGAAGGTGGCGAACTGCCTGTCTTTCATGTTGAGCAATCGACCGGCGGCCCATACCACGAAGAAAAATGCGGTTAATGTGCCAAGCGTGAGTATTGCCACCCGGCTGTGAAAATCCGTGCTCAGTGATCCCTGGCTGATTGCGTGGAATATCATGGCGGGAATGGCCACGTAGTAGACCAGTTGATTGGCGGGCCCCAGAAATTCATTCGGGATATATCCTCTCTGGCGGGCCGCCCAGCCAATGGCGATGACGGCAAATATCGGGATAATGGTGGCGAAAATGTCCATGACAGTGTATATTCAGTCCGGGTTTGGCGATTCTGTGGTGCAGTGTTTCAGATGAAAAGGCCGTAATCAGGGACCATAACTTTGATTTCCGGTAAAATCAAGCTTCGGGGCATCCTGCGTCCTTTTGAAATTCCGATCCGATCCGGGCCGGAGCCTGGATGACCCCTGGATGGCCCGGCTCGCTTTAAAGGTCGACAAATGATCCATTTTCTGGTTATCGGCATTATACTCGGCCTGCCTGCAGGTCTTACCCCGGGCCCGCTACTCGCCCTTGTCATCTCCGAGACACTGCAGCATAATATGCAATCCGGCATAAAAGTGGCCATCGTTCCCTTGCTCACAGACATCCCGATTATCCTGCTGACCCTCTTGATCCTGGCAGAACTGTCCGGCTTTCATCATATACTTGGAATCATATCCCTGACGGGAGGTTGTGTCGTCTTGTTTATGGGCTGGCAGGGCCTGCGCTCGGAAGGCTTTGTCCGTGACACTGCAGCAGAGGCGCCTGCATCGCTGACGAAAGGGATCCTGGCGAATGTGTTGAACCCGCATCCGTATCTGTTCTGGATTGCTGTGGGGGCGCCGATAATGCACAAGGCAATGGCCGTGAACATTTTTGCGCTGATGGCTTTCATCGGCACGTTCTATACCATGCTGGTGGGGGCAAAAATCGTGCTGGCCGTATTGGTCGGCAAATCCAAGCTGTTTCTGAGCAGCAGCGTGTATGGGTATACATTGCGTTTTTTGGGGCTGGTTTTGTGTGTTTTTTCTCTTTTTCTGTTTCATGAGGGTTTCAAACTGCTTGGCCTGATATAAGTCCTGCCGGGAATCTGCAAAAATTCCTGCAAAGGATACTTGATGGATTCGTAAAAAGCGGTTTATTCCGCTGGCACGG
>CAZWNV010000063.1:0-15196 GCA_964635265.1 uncultured Desulfobacteraceae bacterium | reverse complement strand
TTTTTTTCTTCCCGGGCGTTTTGAGCGGATTTTTCAAGGCGCGTGAGCTCCGCCTGCAGCCTCTGAAGGGAGGCGTGCTGCCGGATGTGGAAAAGCAGGCTGCCGAGCAGGGCGGCTCCGGCGGCAGCGCTTAGAAGTGTGAGTAGCGGTATGAGCATAAACCTGGCAGTTTCCGTGGGCGGGCAAGCCTTATGGATACTGTTTTCCGCCCGATTGAAGGTTTCATAGCACGGTTTACCGGCATTGAAAAGGCCAAATCCATTTCTGCCGGGCGGACTCAGGTCTTGACCCCGCAGGGGCTGGCAAGCATAATAGCTGCGACAGGAGGCGGCGTGTACCACAGCCGCCTGTTTGCAGCGCCTTTATCAAAACCGATTGCAGGGAGCACATCATGGAACTCTCAAAACAGCAGCAAGAAGCTGTGGAACATATTGGCCCCGCCCTGGTTGTGGCCGGCGCGGGCTCCGGAAAAACCCGGGCACTCACGGCCAAGATCGCCCATTTGATCGAGCAGGGCTATGCCCCGGAGCGTATCCTCGCCATTACATTCACCAATAAGGCGGCAGACGAGATGAAGCGCCGCCTGGTTTCCCTGACGGGCTACGGCCTGGATCGTTTTCCCTGGGTGCGCACTTTTCATTCCGCCTGCCTGCGGATTTTAAAGACCCACTGCCAACTGCTGGGGTTTCATCCGCCCCTGCAGATCCTGGGGGAGTACCAGCAGCAGAAGCTGGTCCAGGATATTCTCCGCGAATACAATGTTGACAAGAAGCACACCTATCCGGTGCGCTCCTATCTTTCCTATGCCAAAAATTCCGGCTCTCCGCTGCAGTATCTTGACAACAACAAACGCCTTCGGGAGCTGCCGATCAGCGAAATTTACCACCGCTATGAAAAAGAACTCAAGACCCGCAATGCAGTGGATTTTGACAATCTGCTGCTCCTCAGCCGCGACCTGCTCCGTGATTATCCGGAAGTAAGAGGGCAGTATCAGCGGCTGTTTTCCTATATCCTGGTGGATGAATACCAGGATACCAACGATCTGCAGGAAGAGCTGACCCGCCTTCTGCTGGGAAACGGCAATCTTTTCTGCGTGGGCGATGACTGGCAGGCGATTTACGGCTTCCGGGGCAGCAATGTCAACAACTTTCTGGCCTTTTCCAGGAATTATACGCAATCGCGCATATTCCGCCTGGAGCAGAATTACCGTTCCGCCTCGGAAATCGTGGAGACCGCCAATTCCCTCATCGCCCACAATCCCCGCAAAATGGAGAAAGCGTGCTATTCCAGAAAACAGGGTGGCACCGTGGAAACCCTGGATTTTTTCAGCGATGAAGAAGAAGCCCGCTGGGTTGCGGAAAAAATGCACATTCTGCATCAGCAGGGTCTGCAATGGAGCCAGATGGCGGTTCTCTATCGCACCAAATTCTGCTCACTTCCTTTCGAGCAGGCTTTTCGCTCCCTGGACGTTCCCTATCAGCTGCTGGGAGGCAAGGGCTTTTATGAGCGAAAAGAAATTCTCGACATTACCTGTTATTTGACCGCGGCCGCATTTGATAAGGATGATACCGCTTTTGAGCGCATCCTCAATGTTCCCAGGCGCGGCATCGGCCCATCCATGGTAAACCGAATGGCGGAGTATCGAAAACCCGGAACAAGTCTGAAGGCTGCGGCCAGGGCGGCGGTGGAAGCGCAGGCGCTCTCGGCAAAAGCCGGCAGGGAGCTGCATTCGCTGCTCGCGCTGCTTGATGCAATTGCGGCAATGCCGCCGGCAGAGGCTGTCAACCGGGTTCTGGAGGCCACCGGCTACCTGGAGCATCTCCGGCAGTATGCCAGGACCAGCGAGGATTATACTTCCCGCGAGGAGAATATAGAACAGTTGATTTATTCCGCTTCCCGGCACGGGAGCCTGCTGGAGTATCTGGAGGAGGCGGCCCTGGTAAAGGAGGACAAGGAAGGGGAACAAACACAACATCGGGTCAGCATGGCAACCATGCATGCAAGCAAAGGCCTGGAGTTCGAGGCGGTTTTTGTGGCGGGCTGCGAGGAGAACCTCCTGCCGCACTGGAAATCCCGGGAAACCCTTGCCGCCATCGAGGAGGAGCGGCGTCTGCTGTATGTGGCCATGACCCGAGCCGAGCGGTTTTTGTATCTCAGCTCCGCCGAGTACCGCAAAGGGCAGTTCAATCCCCGGAGCCGTTTTCTGGAAGAAATTGTTTCTTGAAGACTGTAAAAAAAGAAATAGCTGAAAAGGAAGGGGTTTATAATTATTTCTTTAAGTTCTGCTTAAGCTTTTGCTCGAGTTCCTCGTGGAGTCTGCTTTTTTTCTCCGTCTGCTTCGCCTTGACCGATTCCAGGTCCACGCCCCCCGACTGGCGGGCTTCCTTGAATTTTTTGAGCTCCGCTTCAAGCCGGCTTTCCTCGGGCTGATCGGCAATATCCTCGATTTTCCGGTGGTCTTTGATAAACAGCCGGGTTGTCCCCGCATTATCCAGCATTTCTATGACTTCCAGCTCCTTGATTTTGCGGCAGAGCCGGTAGGTTTCCTCGATCGAGGTCTGCAGCATATCCGACACATCGTCTATGGCGGGCGGAGCTTCTGTTCTGTGTTCCAGCACGCGGATGGCTGCGACAATCAGGTGAGCGTATGCATACAGGGATTTCTTTACCATGATCATTTCTCCCGGTTGTTGTCTGCGACAGCGCCTGTTTCGCTGTCAGTCGCCCGTATCCAGTGCTTGACAGTGTATTACGGAAATCGTATCATCCGTTTAATTTTTGTCAAGTCTGGCTCACAGAAACCCCTTTACCATACCAGCTTTGGAGGAACTGATGACGGAGATCCGAAAGGTTTGTGCAAGGGAAATATTGGATTCCAGAGGCAATCCGACCGTCGAAGTGGATATACTGCTTGCCGGGGGAATACTGGGACGGGCGGCTGTGCCCTCGGGGGCTTCAACCGGCTCCAGGGAGGCGCTGGAACTCCGGGATAATGACAAAAGCCGATACCTGGGGAAAGGTGTAAGCAAGGCGGTTGAGAATGTGGAACAGCGCATTGCGCCCAGGCTCCAGGGGATGGATGCAAGCAACCAGATTGCCCTTGATCGGCTTATGATGGAAATCGACGGCACAGAAAACAAGTCCGTCCTTGGCGCCAATGCCATGCTGGGAGTGTCCATGGCCGCTGCACGGGCTGCGGCGAATGCCTTAAACCTTCCCCTCTACCGCTATCTTGGCGGGCTGACAGCCAGATATCTGCCGATACCGATGATGAATATCGTAAACGGCGGGGCGCATGCAGCCAACAGCCTGGATATTCAGGAGTTTATGATTGTTCCCGCCGGGGCTTCGAGTATGGCCGAATCCGTGCGCATGGGAGCGGAAACCTTCCATCAGTTAAAAGCGATTTTAAAGCAGCGCGGCTCTGTCACCGCAGTAGGCGACGAGGGGGGCTTTGCACCGGATTTTGAGTCCAACGAAGAGGCCATGCAGGTAATCATGCAGGCCATTGAGGCCGCTGGCTACAGACCGGGCCGCGACATCGGACTGGCCATTGATGCGGCGGCCAGCGAATTCTATTCGGATGGCAAATACCGGCTGCAGTCGGAGAACAAGAGCCTTTCCGCCATGGAGATGATCGACTACTACAGAGAGTTGATTGACAAGTATCCCCTGTTTTCTATAGAAGATGGGCTGGCTGAGCAGGACTGGGAGAACTGGACCGTGTTTACAGAGAAGCTGGGAAGCCTTGTTCAGCTGGTGGGCGACGATGTGTTTGTCACAAATCCGCAGATTTTCGGCCAGGGCATCCGCGACGGAATCTGCAATTCCATTCTTGTCAAATTGAATCAGATCGGCACGGTTACCGAAACGCTGGAGACCGTGGAAATGGCCAAGCAGGCCGGATATACAACGGTTATTTCGCATCGTTCCGGCGAGACCGAGGATCATTTCATATCCGATCTGGTGGTTGGGGTCACCGGCGGGCAGATCAAGACCGGCTCGCTGTCGCGGAGTGACAGGATTGCCAAATATAACCAATTGATCCGCATTGAACAGGAGCTGGGCGGGTGCGCCCGCGTGTCTGACAATATTTTCACTGCCTGCATCTCCCAGTGATCCGGCAGGAACCGGGCAGGCGAAGGAGCAGCCACCAAATGAGGAAAGAGGCAATCGGTTTTTCGCTCCTGGTCTTTCTTTGCCTCTGCCTCGGGGCGGGTTCGCCGGTCGCCGGATATATTCTGGACGGCCGCCACGTGCTGGAGCTGATGCTGACGCGCATGAATCCGGCCGATCGCGTGCAGATGGAGCAGACGCTCACCCTGTTTGATGAACGCTTTGAAGGCGGTCATCTCGCAGTTTCCCAGCGTGTGAGCTGCAAAATGCCGTACAGATTCCGCTCAGAGATTCAAACCGAAGAGCTCAGCCGGATCTACGTGGCTGCCCGGGACAAAAGCCTGACCATTGTCGACGGCAAAATCGTCTCTGAGACGGGCAACCTGGCGCACCGTTACATGGAATTATTCTGCTGGCCAGGCAGGGAGGGGCTGGCCAATCACTTAAGCTGCACGGGCATGGATGTGGCGCTTTCCAGCTACGGACGGTGCGGCACCGAGCCCGTTTATGTTATCGGCGCGCGGTATCCGGATCAATCTCCGCCGCAATTATGGGTGGACAAGGACTCGCTCCTGCCTGTTCGATGGATTCTGTCGGCAACCGACCATACCGGGCAGAGAGAAAAGGTCGCCTTCCATTTTGAAAAATGGCGGAAAACCTCCGGGAGCCGCTACCCCCGTTTGATTCAACTGTTTCAGGGCGGGCGCCTGGTCCGCAGGATTGAGATTCAGAGCATTACAGCCAATCCTGCACTGCCGGCGAATTACTTTGATATTGCCCATTTGAAGGCTGTTTATACAGAATCTGCACAAGCTTCCGAGCAGCCTGGGGATGAAAGCGACCTGGACCGGCAGATTCAGCAATTCCGCAATATTTTTGATACCGAATGAAGGTGAGTGGCTATGGCAGGCAAACCCAAGTTTATTTTTGTCACCGGCGGGGTCCTTTCATCGCTCGGCAAGGGACTGGCTTCTGCTTCCATCGGCGCCTTGCTCGAATGCCGGGGGCTGACAGTGACATTTTTGAAGCTGGACCCCTATATCAATGTGGATCCGGGAACAATGAACCCTTTCCAGCACGGCGAAGTCTTTGTCACCGATGACGGTACCGAGACTGATCTGGATCTGGGCCATTACGAGCGATTTGTTGATGTCCGGCTGAGCGCGGGCAACAATTTTACCACCGGCAAGATTTATTATTCGGTCATTCAGAAGGAACGCCGGGGTGATTATCTGGGCGGCACAGTGCAGGTGATTCCCCATATTACCGACGAGATCAAGCAGAGCATACTGCAGGCCTCTCAGAACGCCGATGTGGTGATTGTCGAGATCGGCGGCACCATCGGGGATATCGAGAGTCTGCCATTTCTTGAGGCCATCCGGCAGTTCCGCTTTGATGTCGGCAGAGAAAACGTCTTATACATCCATCTCACCTTTGTCCCCTATATTCCCACCGCCGGGGAGGTGAAAACCAAGCCGACCCAGCACAGTGTCAAGGAACTGAGAAGCATCGGCATTCAGCCGGATATCCTGCTCTGTCGTACCGCCCGCTTTCTCTCCCGTGAGTTGAAGGCCAAAATTGCCCTTTTCTGCAACGTCAGCCAGGATGCGGTCATTACGGCCAAGGACGTGGACTGCATCTATGAGGTGCCCCTGATCTATAACCAGGAAAACCTCGACGACAAGATTCTCGAGCTGCTCAATATCTGGACCGGATCGCCCCGTCTGGAGGTGTGGCATGATTTGTTGGAGCGGATCAACAAGGCTGCGGAAACCGTAAAAATTGCAGTGGTCGGCAAATATACGGACCTGACAGAGTCCTATAAGAGCCTCAACGAGGCCCTGTATCATGCCGGTGTGCATAACAGCGCCCGGGTGGAGCTCATATTTATCGACTCAAGCACCCTGACCCCCGGCGATGCGGCGGCGGTTCTCGAGCCGGCCGACGGTGTCCTGGTGCCCGGCGGCTTCGGCTCCCGTGGTATTGAAGGCAAGCTCCTGGCAATCGGCTATGCCAGGCAGAATCATGTGCCTTTTTTCGGCATATGTCTGGGCATGCAGCTGGCTGTGGTCGAGTTCGCCCGCAATGTGGCCGGACTGGAAGGTGCCCACAGTTCGGAGTTTGATGAAAACACCCGCTACCCGGTCATTTTTCTTATGCGGGAATGGTTTGACGAGAAAACCCAGACCGTTCAAAAACGGGATGAAAACCATGAGAAGGGCGCCACCATGCGCTTAGGGGCCTATCCATGCCGTCTTCCGCTCCGGGAATCGGCAGCCTACAAGGCCTATCAAGCCGAGCGGATTTCCGAGCGGCACCGGCATCGCTATGAGTTCAACAATGAGTATATGGAAATACTGCAGGAGAGTGGATTGGTTTTCAGCGGACTCTCTCCCAGGGGCGATCTGGTGGAAATCGTGGAACTGGAGCAGCATCCCTGGTTTCTCGGATGCCAGTTTCACCCGGAGTTCAAATCCCGCCCCATGACTCCGCATCCTTTGTTCCGGGATTTTATCCGGGCCTCGCTGGACAGCAGACAGAGGAAGGAGTCCGTCTGAGCCGGCATGCTGCAAAAGATTGCTTCATGATGTTTTCCAGGCCGCTCGAAGCCGGCGATACGATAGCAGTGGCTGCACCGGCCAGCCCTTTTGACAGAAGCCGGTTTGAAACCGGGATCCGGGTGCTGCGGAACCTGGGCTTTCAGGTCCGGATTCCGGATGCCGTCCGGGATCGGGATGCCTATCTGGCCGGTCCGGACCGCCAGCGGGCCCGACTGATTACCGAATTGTTCGCCGATCCCGGGGTTCGGCTTATATGGTGTGCGCGGGGCGGATATGGCTCCATGCGGATGCTTCCCTTTCTGGATTATGAGTTTATCCGCGCCCATCCCAAGCCCCTGATCGGTTCGAGTGATGCCACCGCGCTTTTGACAGCACTTTACAGCCGCTGCCGGATGCCGGTGTTTCACGGCCCGATGGTGGTAACCCTGGCTGACGGCGACGAAGCCGCCCGGGATAGCGTGTGCAGCGTCTTCACCGCAGCCGTTGCTCCTGTGATCGAGGCTGCACCTGTTGTCCCCCTGCATCCGGGCCGCGCTTCCGGAGTCGTTACAGGCGGCAACCTGGCAACGCTTACGCATCTGATCGGCACGCCGTTTGAGCCGGATTTCTCCGGTCACCTGCTTTTCCTGGAGGATATCCGGGAGGCGCCCTACCGTATCGACCGGATGCTGACGCAGATGAAAATGGCGGGCAAGCTCTCGCAGATCTCCGGGCTGCTCCTGGGGCGCTTCCTGGAATGCGGCTCCATGGAGCAGGTCCACGCGGTTGTGGAAAATATCTGCAAAGATCTGGAAATTCCCGTTTTGGCGCAGATTCCGGCCGGCCACGGCCAGCCGAATGCAACTCTTCCCATGGGCGTTGAGGCAACCCTGGACGCAGATGCCGGCATATTGCGCTATCATGAGCCGGTGTTCGGCCCAAACCAGGGAGACATGTGAGCGGCATCGGCAAACCGGGAAACCGGCCCGGTTTCTGCCGGCGGGGATGGATGTGATGCGCCAGGCAATCCAAAATGCAGACCGGCTTATGGAGGAGGCGGCTGCCAGCGGGGTATTTCCCGGAGCCGCCCTTGCTGTTTTTCGCCGCCGGCAGCTCCTTTTTTCTGCGGCTTACGGCCGGGCCAATGTTTTCAGCAACCGGCCGGTTACACTGGACACCGTATTTGATCTGGCCTCCCTTACCAAGCCGCTTGCCACAAGCCTTGCCGTGATGGATCTTGCGGCAAGGGGACAGATGGGACTGGAACAGTCGGTGGCGGAGATCTTTCCGGAATTTCGCTGCCCTGGCAAGGAAAGGGTGCAGATCCGGCACCTGCTCGCCCATATTTCCGGTTTTCCCGCCTACAGGCCCTACTATTTGGAACTTGCGCGGATTCCTGCAGCACAGCGGAGAGAAGCGCTTTTGCAAAGGCTCCTGGAGGAGCCTCTTGTGTATTGGCCGGGGGAACAGACGCTCTACAGCGATCTCGGCTTTATGCTGCTTTGCCTGGCTGTTGAGAAAAGCTCCGGGCTGCGTCTGGACAGGTACGTGGAGGACAATATCTATCAGCCGGCCGGTATCCGGGATCTGTTTTTTATCGACCAGCAGGAGGCACGCCCCCGGAAAGATTTTGCGGCGACCGAATACTGCTCCTGGCGCAGCCGTGTCCTGGAGGGGGAGGTCCATGACGAGAATGCCTTTTCCATGGGCGGCATTTGCGGACATGCGGGACTGTTCGGAACGGTCCGGGCAGTCTCCGGGCTGTTGATGCATCTGCTGGATGCCTACTGCGGCAGAAAGCCGGGTACACCCCAAGCGCTTGTACAGCGCTTTCTGCGCCGGCACCCCTGCTCGGAAAGGGCCCTGGGCTTTGACATGCCCTCCATGGCGGGCTCGAGCGCAGGGCTCTATTTTGATCGGGATGCCACGGTGGGCCATTTGGGATTCACCGGTACTTCTTTCTGGATGGCCCTGGACAGCGCAGTTTTTATCGTTCTGCTCAGCAACCGGATTCATCCGGACAGGGACAATGAGCGCATCCATGCCTTCCGCCCCCGTCTTCACGACTGCATAATGGCAGCTCTGAGATAGCATCAAACATGGACGGGCCGCTATTTTCTGCTTGCTATCCCCTGCCTTTTCTGTTAGCTGTATGGAATAATTTTGTCCGGCTCATCACCCTTTCCGGCATGGCGCGATAAAGGAGGCAAGAAGGTGTTTCTTGATGCATTACTAGGTGTTTTTTCCAGTGATTTGGCCATTGATCTGGGCACGGCAAATACACTGGTTTATGTCCGCGGCAAGGGCATTGTCCTGAGCGAACCCTCAGTTGTCGCTGTCCGGACCGATAACCGCATGAAAAACCGGGTTTTGGCCGTGGGCCTGGAGGCCAAGAATATGCTCGGCCGCACCCCCGGAAACATTGTGGCCATTCGCCCCATGCACGACGGCGTGATCGCCGATTTTGACGTAACCGAAGCCATGCTTCGGCATTTCATCCGCAAGGTTCACAACCGCCGCTCTTTTGTCCGTCCCCGCATCGTGATTGCCGTCCCGACCGGGATCACCCCGGTGGAAAAGCGTGCGGTAAAAGAGGCTGCCGAATCCGCAGGGGCAAGAGAGGTCTTTTTGATTGAAGAGCCCATGGCTGCGGCGATCGGTGCAGGGCTGCCCATTACGGAGCCCACATGCAACATGGTGGTCGATATCGGGGGTGGAACCACTGAAGTGGCGGTCATCTCGCTTGCTGGCATTGTTTACAGCCGCTCCATACGGGTGGCGGGAGACAAAATGGATACGGCGATCATGCAGTACGTGAAGCGCAAATACAACCTGCTGATCGGCGAGCGAACCGGCGAGATCATCAAAAGCACCATCGGCAATGCCTACCCGGATTCGGAGAACTACGAAACCATAGAGGTCAAGGGACGGGATCTGGTCTCCGGGATTCCCAAGATACTGGCCATCGACTCCGAGGAAATCCGGGTTGCGATTTCCGAGCAGATTGACGCCATTGTGGAAACCACCAAGATCGCTCTGGAACAGACTCCGCCCGAGCTGGCCGCGGATATCGTGGATCGGGGCATCGTCTTGACAGGGGGCGGGGCCAGCCTGAAAAACCTGGATAAATTGCTGCGCGAAGAGACCGGACTGCCCATCACAGTAACCGATGATCCGCTCTCCACTGTAGCGCTGGGTTCCGGTAAGACCCTGAACAGTTTAGAAATTCTCAAACAGGTAGTCATTGAGTAGTTCATGTTTTCCAAAAAAACGATGCTCGTTGCCGGAGTGCTCATCCTGATCGCTCTAAACGGAATCGTCTTTTCTCTTGATAGGTTTCGCAATTCCTCGTTTTATGATGCCGCCGTCCGGGCGGCGATTTTTTTCGTTGCCCCCGTGCAGGAGGGGTTTCATACCACGGTGGACTTTGTGGACGGGGTGTGGGAGCATTATTTTCTTCTGGTATCGGTGGGTTATCAAAATGACCGCCTGCGCGATAAACTGGAGCAGGCCAGGCGTAAGAATCACAGATGCCGGGAGCTTGCGCTTGCCAATGAGCGCCTCCGGGACCTGGTGCGGCTCAATAAGCGCAGTTCCTATGAATATGCCGCAGCAGAGGTGATTGCCAGGGACCCCTCCCCCCTGTATCAGAGCATTGTTATCAACAAGGGAAGCGGATCAGCCGTCAGCAGGGCGGACCCCGTGCTTACTGCCAGCGGGATCGTGGGGCACGTGCTGCATACCACCAATGAATACGCCACCGTTGCACTGATAACTGATCGCAATACTTCAGTGGATGCAATGGTCCAGAGGACGCGTATCCGCGGCATTGCCAGAGGTTCAGGGAACGAAAAATGCAGGTTTGAATACGCCCTGCGCAAGAAAGAAGTGAAAATCAATGATGTCGTAATGTCCTCCGGATTGGACGGGATTTACCCAAAAGGGTTTCGCATCGGCTATGTATCCAAGGTTATACGCAGAAACGCCGGTCTTTTTCAGGAGGTGGAAATCACCCCTTTTGTCGATTTTAAAACCCTGGAAGAGGTCATGGTGCTTTTAAATCCCCCGGAATATGAGAGCTCCGGAAAACACTGATGCGGATTGCGATTTATCTGATTGCAGCCCTTGTCATCCTTGCGCTGCAGACCGCCGTTATATCCGGACTGCCCGCCGGCAGGCAGTTTTATGATCTTCTTATCCCCCTGGCCGTGTACTTCAGCCTGTTTCGGGGGTTTTCCTCCGGGCTTGCCGTGGTTTTGATCAGCGGATTTCTCGCGGACATGATTTCGGGGGCCCCCAACGGCATGTTCATGGCTGTGCTGCTCGTGGTGTTTCTGCTGTTTCGCAATACTGCCGGCTATTTTCATGCCGGTGAAAGGTTCCTGTTCACTCTGTGTACGGCCGCAGGCGTGCTGCTGGAGAATCTGGCCTTTTTTGCCTGCCTTGTATTGGTGCAAATGGCTGTGCCGCATGTTTTTGTTCACATCAAACTTTTTTTGGTGCAAGTTGCGTGGGTGTTCGTCACCGCGCCCCTGATTTATCATCTTTTGTCTGCGGGGTTTAAGCGGGTGGATCAACTGAGCACCCGACTGGCAGGAAAAGTATAGGGGGATGGCAGCTTCAAGCCGACTTCAAAAATACCTGCAGGCCATTGATGCGGACTGGTACCGCAGCCGGTTTCTGGTACTGGTGTTTTTCGTGCTGGCCGCCTTTTCGCTGCTCAGCATCCAGCTGCTGCACCTGCAGATCATCAAGGGCAGCAGGTACCGGCAATTGTCCCAGGACAACTGTATCCGCAAAAAGCGGGTAAAGGCCTTTCGCGGGTTGATCTATGACAGAGAGGGGCGCATTCTGGTGGAAAACCGCCCCTCCTTTAACCTGATGATGGTGGAAAAGGACGCGGAACCCCTGGAGAAAACTGCGCTTCGGCTGGCCGGGTTTATCGATAGGGAGCCCGCGGCCATATTGGAGAAACTGCGGAGGGATTCCGGCGGGCCGTATGATCCGGTGCTGATCCAGGAGGACATGGACCGCAATACCATGGCCGCCGTTGCTGCACACCGGTTCGAACTGCCGGGTGTCAGTATAGAAGCCCGGGCCCGCCGACACTATCTGTATCCCGAGACAGCCGCCCACCTGCTGGGGTACATGGGAGAGGTCACCGCGAGAGAACTGCGGGGCAGCGCTTTCAAAAACAAGCAGAAGGGCGATTATGTCGGCCGCTCCGGCGTGGAAAAAATTTTTGAGGAGACCCTCTCGGGCGGGGCCGGAGGAAGGGTGGTGCAGGTGAACGCCAGCGGCCAGGTAGTGGCGGTTTTGGATAAAGTTGCCCCGGAGCCGGGGGACAATCTGTTCCTGACCATCGATCTGGCCCTGCAGAAGAAGGCGAAATCCCTGATGAAGGAGAAAGTCGGGGCTGTGGTGGCCATGGAGCCGGACACAGGGGATGTGCTGGCGCTGGTGAGCCAGCCGGCATTTGATCCCAACTGTTTTGTGGAGGGGATGAGTTCCGAGCAGTGGCAGGCCCTTACGGAAAACCCGGACCGGCCCCTGATGAACAAGGTGGTTCAGGGGGAGTATCCCCCTGCCTCCACCTACAAAATCGTTACGGCCCTGGCCGCGCTGGAGGAAAACGCGGTGGATACCGCAGAAGAAATATACTGTCCCGGCCACTACCGGTATGGAAACCGGATTTACTATTGCTGGAAACGCTATGGCCATGGCCGCCTTGCTCTGGTTCAGGCCATTGCGCAGTCCTGTGATGTGTTTTTCTACCATATGGGAAAACGTCTGGGTGTGGATAAGATGGCGGAATACGCCAGGGCCTGCGGACTCGGATCACCCACAGGGATTTCCCTGGGCCGGGAGGCCGACGGGCTGGTCCCCACGAAAGAGTGGAAACGGCAGCGCTTTGGTGTTGACTGGCAGGGCGGGGAATCTCTCTCTGTTGCCATTGGCCAGGGCTACAATCTGGTAACCCCGATTCAGATGGCGGCGCTTGTCTCCGCTGTTGCCAATGGCGGGGTACAATATCAGCCCCGGATTCTGAAAAGCATTGAAACCGTCGAGGGGAAAACGGTAAAGGAGGGCAAGCCGATCGTTTCGGGGCGGCTGCCGGCCGGCGGCAAAACGCTGAAAACCCTGCGCAAGGGCCTTTGGCGGGCAGTCAATGCAAGACACGGAACCGCTTATTGGCATGTGCGCGACAAGGAGATCCAGATCTGCGGGAAAACGGGGACCGCTCAGATTATCAGCCGCAAAAGGGGAGAGAAGCGTGCTGATGAAATTGCCGACCAGTACAAGCCACATGCCTGGTTTGTCGGCTACGCCCCTTCCGAGGATCCGCAGATTGCCGTAGCTGTATTGGTTGAGCACGGCGAACACGGCTCCAGCGGCGCAGGACCCATTGCCGGAGAATTGATGACAACCTATCTTGGCTCGACAGAGCCGGCAGAAAAGGAGTAACGCAATATGGCCGATGAATCCCGGGATGTGCAGAATCCGCAGTCTGCCGCCGCATCCAATTTTATTCGCCAGATCATTGAGGAGGACATCAAAAGCGGCAAATACGGCGGCCGGGTGGTAACCCGCTTTCCGCCCGAGCCCAACGGCTACCTCCATATTGGCCATGCCAAGTCCATCTGTTTGAACTTCGGCTTTGCTGCAGAGTTTAACGGGACCTGCCACCTGCGCTTTGACGATACCAATCCGTTGAAGGAGAACGAATCCTACGTGGAGTCCATTAAGGAAGACGTGCGCTGGCTCGGATTTGACTGGGGATCGCACCTGTATTTTGCATCGGATTATTTCGACCGGCTCTACGGCCTCGCCAGGGAGTTGATAAAATCCGGCAAAGCCTATGTTGACAGTCTGAGTCCGGAACAAATCCGCGAATACCGGGGAACGCTTACAGAGCCGGGAAAGGAGAGCCCTTACAGGGATCGCTCGGTTGCGGAGAACCTGGATCTGTTTGAACGGATGGCAGCCGGGGAGTTCAACGAGGGCGACTGCGTTCTGCGGGCCAGGATCGATATGGCCGCACCCAACATCCTCATGCGCGATCCGACGCTGTATCGGATCCGCAAGAAATCTCACCACAGGAGCGGCGATAAGTGGTGTGTCTATCCCATGTACGATTTTGCGCATTGCCTCTCAGACTCCATCGAGGGCATTACGCATTCGGTTTGCACGATTGAATTCGAGAACAACCGGGAGCTCTATGACTGGATCCTTGATGCCTTAAACGTGTATCATCCCCAGCAGATCGAGTTTGCCCGTCTGAACCTGTCCTATACCGTGTTGAGCAAGCGCAGGCTGATCGAACTGGTGGAGAAGGAGTATGTCGACGGCTGGGACGATCCCAGGATGCCGACTATCAGCGGTTTTCGCCGCCGGGGCTATACCCCGGAAGCCATCCGCACCTTCTGTGACCGCATCGGCGTGGCCAAGCGCGACAGTGTTGTCGAGCTTGCACTTCTCGAACATTGTATCCGCGAGGATCTAAACAAGCGCGCTCCCCGTTATATGGCGGTTCTGCGCCCCCTGAAAGTGGTTATCGAAAATTATCCGGAGGATGCCGAGGAGCAGCTCGATGCGGTCAACAACCCCGAGGACGAGGCGATGGGCGTGCGACAGATCCCCTTCTCCAGGGAGTTGTTTATAGAACGCGAGGATTTTATGGAGGAGCCGCCCAAAAAATTCTTCCGGCTGGCCCCCGGCAGGGAGGTCCGTCTTCGGTATGGATATTTCATTACCTGCAACCAGGCAATAAAAGACGCGGAGGGGCAGATCGTTGAGCTTCGCTGCACCTATGACCCGCAGACCCGGGGCGGCGATGCGCCCGACGGAAGAAAGGTGAAATCCACCCTGCACTGGGTCTCTGCTTCCCATGCCGCCGAGGCGGAGGTGCGGCTCTACGATCATCTGTTTACAGTGCCGGATCCGGCTGCTGCAGAAAGCATTGAGTCCGTCGTGAACCCGGCTTCCCTGGAGATCCTCTCCGATGCGAAGCTTGAGCCCGCCCTTGCAGATCTGCCCGAAGGGACGCAGTGCCAGTTTGAGAGGGTCGGCTACTTCTGCAAAGACAACAGGTACAGCCGTCCGCAGGCTCCGGTGTTCAACCGGATCGTGTCCCTGCGGGATCAGTGGGCAAAAATCAAAAAAGCCCGGCAGGCAGACGCCAAATAACAGGGGAGGCGTTTTTCAGCTGCAGCCGCCCCGGCAGAATCCGTGGCTTCCGCCGGGGCGGCCGGGCCTATTTCATCTGCTGGATATTGCTTTTAAGCTGGGCGATTTCAACGCCCAGACTTACACATTGCTTGCCGTTCATGCAGGCCTCGGCATCACCGTCCTCCAGAAATGTTTTCAGGTGATGCGGGTCTTTTTTCAGGTCCACCACCCAGCGTTTCTGATCCTCGTCGTAGTCGACATTGACATCGATCCCGCACTCCCCGATATCCGGGTATAGGGATTTGATCTTCTCGCAGAGTTGATTTTTGTCCATGACTTCGGCCTCCGTTTTTCTGAGGGATTCAATAGTT
>CAZWNV010000062.1:0-15268 GCA_964635265.1 uncultured Desulfobacteraceae bacterium | reverse complement strand
TCAATAGTTTGGGCAGATAGAATACAAAATAATGGGCTGAGGCGGGGCAAGCAAAATTTTCTGCCTTGTTTTTTTCAATCCGGGCGGGTCCGGAAATTTTGCCGGCCATTTTGCAATTCCCGCGCATGGGTTTATACTTAAGCCCATTGGATTCACGGCCGCGCCATCCCGGTGCGGGTTGTGAAGGAAACGTGGCTCGGATCCCGGGTTTCTGCCCGGCGCCCCTTGAGGGCAATTTTTATATGAGGGTACAGGAGGCGATAATGCTTGATTTTCGATTAAGCGAACAGCAGTTGGAACTGCAGCAGAAAGCCCGCCAATTCGCACTGGAACAGGTGCTCCCGATTGCGGCGTATTATGATGAAAAGGATGAAGTCCCCATTGATGTGCTGCGGGCTGCCTATGAGGCCGGTATATCAAGTACTGATATTCCGGAAAAATACGGGGGAAAGGGGTACGGAATTCTTGAAGGCGTTATCGTTACCGAGGAAATCGCTGCCGCCTGTCCGGGAATCGCCACTTCGGTTTTTGATAATTCCCTGGGTATGGAGCCCCTGATACTCTGCGACAATGAACCCTTGAAGGAAAAATATCTCTCCCGCATGGCCCGGGAGTTTCAATTGATGAGTTTTGCCACCTCGGAGCCGGGGATGGGCTCTGATGTCTCCGGCATCCGCTGCACGGCCACGCCCGACGGTGAGGACTATATCCTGAACGGGACCAAGTACTGGGTCACAAATGGGGGAATTGCGGATTATTATTCCATTTTCGCGACTGTAGACCCCAAAAGCCAGCATGAAGGGATCTGTGCCTTTCTCGTGGAACGCGACTGGGAAGGCGTCAGTGTCGGAAGAGCAATACCCAAGATGGGGCAGCGAAGCTCCAACACTGCGGGCATTCATTTTGACAATGTACGGGTGCCCAAAGAAAATGTATTGGCAGAGCCGGGGCAGGGGTTTTACCTGGCCATGAAAACATTCTCCCGGACCCGGCCGGTCATCGGGGCCTTTTCGGTTGGGGCGGCCCGGTCAGCCATGGAGTATGCCATCGAGTACGTGAAAAAACGCCGGGCATTCGGCACCAAGATCGCCAATTTCCAGTCCCTCCAGTTTAAAATCGCCGAAATGTATCAGAAAGTGGAGACATCGCGGCTGCTTACCCTGAAGGCGGCCTGGGAAGCCGACAGCGGCATGGATCCTACTATTGATGCCTCTGTGGCCAAGTTTTATGCTTCGGAAGCCGCGCTCGAGGTGGCTAATGAAGCGCTCCAGATTTTTGGCGGATTCGGCTACACAAAGATGTTCCCGGTAGAGAAGCTGCTCCGGGATATCCGGCTGTTCCGCATCTACGAGGGAACAAGCGAGATCCAGCGCATGATCGTTTCCGGGCACGCACTAAACACCTACCAGCCGGTCATGCCGGCAATGGAGGACCTGCCGCTGCATCTGGACAAGGATCCGGAAGGGGTAAACCAGGCGGACGATCCCGCATCCACGGCCTGGCGCTGCCGCATATGCGGATACGTCCATTACGGGCAGGAGCCTCCGGAGCAGTGTCCCTTCTGTTTCTTCCCGGCGGCATCCTTTAAAAACACAGCGGCACAAAAGGCCTAGCGGAATCCCCGGCCGCCGTCAAAGCTGGATGAATTCATAGTTCCGGGATCCCAGGCCGATCTTTTCCGCATAATCGAGCTGGATCGGCCAGTCCACCTTGGGATAGAGGCTTTTGAATTTATCCCGGCTTTTGTCCGCCTCCGCTTGCAGACAGCTGTGGGGCAGTGTCGGTGCCTGGTTGACCAGATCCACGCAGGCCTGATCAAGGGCTACCGGGTCGGTGGAGGCGGCAACCCCGATGTCCGGAACAATGGGGGCGTCATTATAGGGCGGGCAGTCGCAGGCCGGCGATACGTGGTTGATAAAGTTGATAAAAAAGCTCTTACCGGATTTCTCGCGGAGCACCCCGTGGGTATATTCCACCATGTATTCCAGAAAAACCGGTATGGACTGATTCCACTGGATCTGGATCGCTCCCTGTTCACAGACCAGGATGCATTCGCCGCAGCCCACGCATTTCTCGGGATCAATGCGTGCCTTTTCCTCCTCAAGGGAGATGGCGCCCTGGGCACAGTGCAGGGCGCATTCGCCGCAGCCCACGCATCGTTTCCGTTTTACCTTGGGCGCCACGTCGGAATGCTGGGCCATTTTTCCGTGCCTGGAGGCGCAGCCCATGCCGACATTCTTTATGGCGCCGCCAAAGCCCGTCAACTCGTGGCCCTTGAAATGCGCAACCGATATCAGCGCGTCCGCTGCCGCAATCTCCTGAGCAATATAGGCTTCGCTGCAGTGCTTTTGGTGAATTGGCACAGCGGTTTCCGATTTGCCGCGGAGACCGTCCGCAATTACCAGGGGGGCATCCACCACCGGGTAGGCGAAACCGTTTTTCAGCGCCGTTTTCAGATGGTCGACCGCATTGCCCCGGGAGCCTGCATACAGGGTGTTGGCGTCGGTGAGGAAAGGCTGGGCGCCTGCTTCCTTGATCGCATCAACAAGGTGGCGGATATAGACGGGCCGGATAAAGGCCGTGTTGCCCAGTTCCCCGAAATGGAGTTTTACGGCAACCAGATCCCGCTTCTTGAGGCAATCGGGCATGCCGGCTGTTTCAGCAAGCTGTTTGAGTTTGGTGACGAAATTCTGCTTATAGGAAGCGCGGAAATCAATGAAATATACTTTACTCGCCATATTCCCTCCGGATTCCGTTTGTTCCGTTGTGTCCCTCGCACCCGATGGGTGATCGCAGGCCTCTTGCAGTAATGACAGGATTACCATAGTCCATTTCATGAGGGAAGGCAAGACCGGCTTTTCCGGCTTTGCCCGCCCGGCGGCAGTGCATGCCCTGGTTGCCGAATTGGCTTGCAATAGCCATCTGATTGCGTTAAGGCAGAAAGCAGATATCCCAAATTCATGCGCACGCCGGGGCCAATGCCGGTGATGTCTAAAAAAATTGCAAAGATCCGCAAGGGCTTCTCCGCGCGGGAGTCATCATCCGTGAACCGATACCCTTTCTATGTTTGACCGACGATTGATAACCTATTTTGACTGGGGGCTGCTTGCGATCACGCTGCTGATTGCAGGGGTCGGTCTGCTCCAACTCTACAGTGCCGTGCATGCCGGCGGCATGCACCATATTTTTTATTATAAACAGATGGTCTGGATGTCTGCGGGGATCTTTTTGATGGTCCTTGCCTTCGTGTTTAATTACCGGCATCTCGACAAATGGGCGTTGTTTATCTATATCGGCTGTATCCTCCTCCTGGTATGTGTTCTCGCATTCGGCAGGCAGGCCGGCGGGTCCACCCGCTGGCTGGCTGTCGGCCCCCTGACAGTGCAGCCCTCGGAGCCGGTAAAGCTTGGCTTGATTATTGTTCTGGCCAAGTACTTTGCCGATTCTGTCAAGCCCTCAGGTTTAAATTTTCGGGATCTGTTCGTTCCCCTGCTCCTGACAGCGCTGCCTTTTTTTCTGATTGCCTCGCAGCCGGATCTGGGCACAGCCGGGTTGATCCTGCTGATTGCGGGGAGTATGGCCGTTTTTGCCAAAATCGAACGCAAAACCCTGATCGGTCTCCTCCTGCTTTTCCTTATCATCCTCCCGGTTGGATGGAACCTGCTGGAGCCCTATCAGCAGGAACGTATACTTACGCTGATCTTTTCGAACAGGGACCCGCTGGGCGCCGGCTATCATATCCGGCAGTCGAAAATCGCGGTAGGTTCGGGGATGCTCATGGGCAAAGGATATTTAAACGGAACCCAGAAAATGCTTGCCTTTCTGCCGGAACAACATACGGATTTTATTTTTTCGGTACTCGCTGAGGAGTGGGGCTTTCTCGGCGCATTCAGCGCTATTTTGCTGTTTCTTCTGCTGTTGCTGTTCGGGCTAAACATTGCTTACTGCAGCCGGGACAAGTTCGGGACGATTCTTGCCGTCGGCATTACGGCCATGTTTTTCTGGCAAACCTTTATCAATGTGGGCATGGTGATCGGCATTCTGCCTGTAGTCGGTATGCCGCTGCCTCTGATGAGCTACGGCGGCTCTGCCACGCTGACAGCAATGGCAGGGATCGGGCTTTTGCTGAATATCAGTATGCGGCGCTTTATGAAGGACTAGACGTGTTTTTCGATTGGCAAATCTATGAAAGGAATTTTCTATCTTCAGTTTCGCCGTAAATAAGGCATTGGTGACGGTTGGAGGCCAAAATTTTTTAAAAAAGCTTTGACAAATGTCAGGATTTGGTGATAGTTCTATTTGCTTAAAATCAAAGATATACAGGCGTTCACTCTACGGCTGGTTTTTTCAAGACGACCGGTAAATTTGCGGAGGGAGAATTATGGTAAGTGTCGACAGTACGCTCATCATCCAGATAATCAATTTTGTTTTTCTGATCTGGGCGCTCAATCTGGTTCTTTACCGACCCATCCGGCGGATTATCAGTGAGAGAAATGAAAAAGTCGAGGGGCTGGAATCGGGGATCGAAAGTTATGAACAAGGAGCGGTAGAAAAAGACAAGGAACTCAACGAAGGCATCCGCAAGGCCAGGGAAAAAGGGGTCGCCCAAAAGGAGGCCATGGAAAACGAGGCCAGGGATCTGGAAAAACAGAAGGTTGCAGAGATTAATGAAAAGGCCCGTCAGGAACTGGCTCAGGTCCGGGAGCAGGTGAGCCGGGACATGGAAGCAGCACGGCAGTCTCTGGAATCGGAGGTGGAGCAGTTTGCCGTTGAAATCAGTAAGAAAATACTGGGGAGGGCGCTTTAATGAAACGGAAGTCACTTGTCAGTCAGTCCCGAAGGCTTGTTTTCGGCCTGTTGCCTGTTGTAATGATTTTGCTGCCGGCGCTGGTCCTTGCCTCCTGCGGCGGCGATCACGGCGGCGGCGGCGGATGGGAGGCTACCGACACCTACCGCGTTATGAATTTTGTCGTCTTGCTCGCCATACTTGTTTATCTTCTCCGAAAACCCGCTTCCCAATTTCTCAGTGGCCGCATCAAGGGCATCCAGGATCAGCTGGAAGACCTGGAGGCCAAGAAAAAGGCCGCGGAGCAGAAGCTTGCCGAATACGATCAGCGTCTCAGCCGCCTGAGCGAGGAGGCGGAACAGATTGTAGAGCAGTACAAAAAGCAGGGGGAGGCAGCCCGGGAAAAGATCCTGCAGGAGGCGGAAGCCTCGGCGGCCAAGCTCGAAGAACAGGCCAAGCGCACAATTGATCATGAATTCAATCAGGCAAAAAAACAGCTGGAAACCGAGGTCCTGGAGAAAGCCATCGCAAAAGCGGAAGAAAAAATGAAAAAGGGCATTACCGATAATGATCAGGAGAAATTAATTGACGAATATCTAAACGAGGTGGTGAAAAAGTGAGAAGTTCAGCGATTGCCAGAAGATATGCAAAAGCCCTGATGCTCATCGCCAGAGAGGACGGCCAGGCGGAAACCTATAGGGAGGAACTCCAAGGGTTTGTGGATCTCTTCGATCAGGAGGACCAGCTTGAGCCGATGTTGACAAATCCTCTCTACAGCGCCGAGAGCCGCTGGAAGGTCCTGGATGCCGTGCTGCAGACCCTGGAAATTTCCAGCGTGATGCGTTCTTTTCTAACCTTGCTTTTCAACAAAGGTCGGATTCCCTATCTCCGACAGATAGCCACCTACTACCACCAGCTGGCCGATGAACTCAAGGGGATTATCCGGGCTGATCTGATCTCAGCTGCCGATCTGCCGTCTGATAAGGTGGAGGCGATCCGGGAGGCACTCGCGAAAATGACCGGAAAGGACGTGGTGCTGGAAACGGAACAGGATCCTTCCATAATCGGCGGGGTGGTGACCAAAATCGGCGATCTTGTATTGGATGGAAGTGTTAAGACACAGTTGGAAAATATGAGAGAATCATTAAAAAGGGGTGAGAGGGTCTAATGGAAATAAAAGCCGAAGAAATCAGTCAAATTATCAGGGATCAGATTCAGGAATTTGACAAGAAGGTGGAGTTGAGCGAAACCGGCGTCGTCCTCTCGGTTGGCGACGGCATTGCCCGCGTCTACGGGCTTGAGAAAGCTCAGGCCCTTGAGTTGGTGGAGTTTCCCAACGGTGTTCTCGGACTGGCAATGAACCTGGAGGAGGACAACGTCGGTGTTGCCATCATGGGCGAGGACATCGAAATCAAAGAGGGCGATATTGTCAAGAGAACCGGGCGGATCGCCGAGGTCCCGGTGGGCGATGCCGTGCTTGGCCGCGTGGTCTCAGCTGTCGGTGAACCGCTTGACGGCAAGGGGCCGATAGAAGCTAGCGAGACGCGGCGGGTTGAAAAAGTAGCACCCGGTGTTATCGACCGAAAAAGCGTCCATGAACCCTGTTATACCGGCCTCAAAGCCATCGACGCCATGACACCGGTTGGCCGCGGGCAGCGCGAGCTGATCATCGGCGACCGCCAGATCGGCAAAACAGCGGTTGCCGTGGACGCGATTCTTGCCCAGAAAGATACCGATGTCTATTGTATCTATGTGGCCTGCGGCCAGAAAAAATCCTCCGTTGCCCAGGTTGTAGCGGTGCTGGAAAAATACGGCGCTATGGAGTATACCACTGTTATTGCCGCCTGCGCCAGTGACCCTGCCACCCAGCAGTATGTCGCCCCGTATGCCGGATGCGCCATGGGCGAATACTTCCGCGACAACGGCAAGCATGCCTTGATTATTTACGATGACCTTTCCAAGCAGGCAGCGGCCTATCGGCAGGTATCCCTGCTTATGCGCCGCCCGCCGGGCCGTGAAGCCTATCCGGGCGACATTTTCTACAACCACTCCCGCCTGCTGGAACGTGCCGCTAAGTTAAACGATGAACTCGGTGCCGGATCCCTTACCGCCCTGCCCATTATCGAAACGCAGGCCGGTGACGTTTCCGCTTATATTCCCACGAACGTGATCTCCATTACTGACGGGCAGATTTACCTGGAACCCGGTCTCTTCTTTGCCGGTGTCCGCCCGGCAATCAACGTTGGTCTCTCCGTATCCCGCGTGGGAGGGGCCGCTCAGGAAAAAGCCATGAAGCAGGTTGCCGGAACCCTGCGCCTGGATCTGGCGCAGTACAGGGAACTGGAGTCTTTTGCAGCCTTCGGTTCCGATCTGGATGCGGCAACCCAGAAACAGCTGACCCGCGGCGAGCGTTTGGTGGAAGTTTTGAAGCAACCGCAGTATCAGCCTCTGCCGCTGGAAAGGCAGGTTCTCATTATTTATGCGGGCACCAAGGGATATCTCGACGACCTGCCGCTCAATGTGCTCGCCAAATACGAGGCCGGGCTCTACCAGTTCGTTGAGTCCCGGTATCCGGATATCTTTACGAAGATTCAGCAGGAGCGCCAGATTACTGATGAAATAGACCAGATGTTGACCAAGGCGTTTGAGGAATATGGCGAGGAGTTCAAGGACACAATCAAATAACAGCTATCTGACAAGGGCAGTGATTTATGGCGTCGTTAAAAGAAGTCCTGGCAAAGATCAATAGTGTAAAAAAGACCAAGAAGATTACCCGGGCCATGAATATGGTGGCGTCCTCGAAACTGCGTGGCGCCCAATCCGCTATGGAATCTTTCCAGCCTTATGCGGAAAAATTTGCCGAAGTCCTGGGCAACATTGCAGATAAAGCCGGAGAGGAGACAAGTCCGCTTCTCGAATCCCGCGAAGAGGTAAAGAAAACCCACATTGTGTTGATGACTTCTGATCGCGGTCTGTGCGGCGGGTTTAACACCCACTTAATCGAGACCGCTGAAGAACTGGCACGGGAGAGGCAGAATCAGGGCCAGGAGGTGAGCTTTACCAATTTCGGGAAAAAAGGCCGGGACTGGAGCCGCAAGAACGGGTTTCGACGGGATAATGAGTATATCGGGATCGTAGGCGCCAGATTCGGTTTCAATGTGGCCTCCACCGCCGGACAGCAATTGATTGACGGCTTTTTAAACGGGACCTATGACGAGATCCATATGGTCTATTCCCGTTTTCTTGGTATGGCAAGCCAAGTGCCCACCGTCAAACAACTCCTTCCCATCCCTGTGCTCGAGAGCGGCGAACAGTCGGGCAAACAGGAAAGTCAAGAGTATATGGCGGAACATATCATCGAGCCTTCTCCGGACGAGTTGTTAAATGAGATGCTTCCCAGAAACATATACATTCAGTTGTATAACGCCTTGTTGGAAACTTCGACAAGTGAGCATGCGGCGCGAATGAAGGCCATGGATAATGCAACCAAGGCCTGCGATGACATGATTGATAGTTTGACCCTGACCTATAACAAGGCCCGGCAGGCTGCAATTACAATGGAGCTGATGGATATTGTCGGCGGTGCGGAAGCATTAAAGGGATAACAAAACGAACATTTGCCTTATATAGTTTGAGGAGGTCTATTCATGGCAGAAAACATGGGAAAAATTACGCAGGTACTGGGACCTGTTGTGGACGTGGAGTTCGAACAGGGAAAGCTTCCTGAAGTCTTGACGGCCTTGTTGATTACCAACCAGGCTATTAATGACGAGGAGGACAATCTTGTCGTGGAGGTTGCGCAGCACCTGGGTGACAATGTGGTGCGCACCGTTGCGATGGACATTACCGACGGCCTTGTTCGCGGTGCCCCGGTAAAGGATACCGGCAAACCGATTATGATGCCCGTCGGCGAAACCGCCCTCGGCCGGGTGCTCAATGTTGTGGGACGCCCTGTCGACGGACTTGGTCCCGTAGAGAGCAAGGAAATGCTCCCGATCCACCGCCCGGCGCCCAAGTTCACCGAGCAGGACACTTCGGTCAACGTACTGGAAACCGGCGTTAAGGTGATTGATCTGCTGGTTCCCTTTCCCCGTGGCGGGAAAATGGGGCTCTTTGGCGGCGCCGGTGTTGGCAAGACAGTTATCATGATGGAAATGGTCAATAATATTGCCATGCAGCACGGCGGTATTTCCGTTTTTGCGGGAGTCGGGGAGCGAACCCGTGAAGGAAACGACCTCTATCATGAAATGAAGGAGTCCGGGGTTCTGCCCAAGGCGGCCCTTGTTTACGGGCAGATGACAGAGCCCCCGGGAGCTCGTGCACGCGTGGCGCTTTCTGCACTGACTGAGGCGGAATACTACCGCGATGAGGAAGGCCAGGACGTGCTGATTTTTATCGACAACATTTTCCGCTTCACCCAGGCCGGCCAGGAAGTATCCTCCCTGCTCGGCCGTATGCCTTCCGCTGTGGGCTACCAGCCGACACTTGCTGTGGAGCTCGGTGAACTCCAGGAGCGCATTACGTCCACGGATAAGGGCTCTATTACAGCAGTACAATGTGTTTATGTCCCTGCAGACGACCTGACCGACCCTGCCCCGGCCACAACCTTTGCCCACCTGGACGGAACCGTGGTTCTTTCCCGGCAAATCGCTGAGCTTGGGATCTATCCGGCAGTGGACCCGCTGGACTCCACCTCCCGTATTCTTGATGCGGCGTATATCGGGGACGAGCACTATGAGGTCGCCCGGGAAGTCCAGCAGATCCTGCAGAAGTACAAGGAGCTGCAAGACATCATCGCCATCCTCGGTATGGAAGAACTCTCTGACGAGGACAAGATTACAGTGGCCCGTGCCCGTAAGATCCAGCGCTTTCTGTCGCAGCCCTTTCATGTCGCAGAAACCTTTACAGGCCTGAAAGGCGCATACGTCAAAATCGAGGATACGGTCCGCGCATTCAGGGAAATTTGTGATGGCAAGCACGACGATCTTCCGGAGCAGGCATTTTATCTGGTCGGTACCATCGAGGAAGCAGTGGAGAAATCCAAAAAGATGTCTTCTGAATAACAATACTTGAGGGAATTGGACAGATGGCGGAAAATATAACACTTGAGGTGGTAACACCGGAGAAATATGTGGTCAGCGAGGAGGCCCAGATCGTAATGGCCCCCGGCTCCCTGGGAGAATTCGGCGTGCTGCACGGGCATACTCCATTCTTGACGTCCCTTAAGGTTGGGCGGCTCCATTACAGGGATACCTCCGGCCAGGAGCGCGAGATGTTTGTCAGCGGCGGTTTTGCAGAGGCATTGCCGAACTGCGTGACCGTTCTTGCAGAATCCGCGGAAAGGCGTCGGGAAATTGATATGGACAGGGCCAAGGCGGCCCTTGAGAGGGCGCAAAACCGGCTCTCCCAGGAGCATGACGAGACCATCAATTATGAAAGGGCCCGGGGTGCCATGTATCGCGCTATAGAGCGCATCAAATTGGCTGAAACCCGATAACCGTCTTTCCTTCCTTTTTTTATTTTTGAGAAATTGTGAAAAGGGCATTTCATGAAAATGAATTGCCCTTTTTTCATGAAATTTGAGTGTGGGTGCCATGATTGCAGGAAATACCGCAGTAATCATTCTTGCCGCAGGCAAAGGAACCCGGATGCATTCCAGCAAGGCCAAGGTCCTGCACACGCTGGCCGGCCAGCCTCTTATATCCTGGGTTCTGCAGACGGCCGCCAGACTCGTAGACCGCAATATTGTGGTAGTAGTGGGCAATCAGGCGGATCAGGTCAAACAATGCGTATCGGAATCCGCCTCAGTCTCGTTTGCTTATCAGGAGACCCCGCGGGGTACCGGCCATGCCGTGCAGTGTGCTTTGCCGGTGCTGGATGCCGGTATCGAAAATGTGCTCATTCTTTGCGGGGATGTGCCTCTTATTTCGGAGACGACATTAACAAGCCTGCTGCGTCTCCACGATCGGGCAGATAACGCTGTTACACTGCTCGCAGTCCAGCTTGACAATCCGGCCGGGTACGGGCGTGTTATCACCAATTCCGGAGGCCGGGTTCAGCGCATCGTGGAGGAGGCGGACGCGACAGCAGCAGAAAAAGATATTTGCACTATTAATTCAGGTATCTATTGCGTTCGCCGGAGTTTTCTGGAAAGCGCCATTCCCCGGCTGCGTGCGGACAATGCCCAGGCAGAAATTTATCTTACGGATATTATAGAAATTGCGACACGTGCTGAGGAGCCTGTCGGCATGATGGTAGCAGAGCGACCCGCGGAACTGCTGGGCGTAAATACTCCGGAAGATCTCAGGCGAGTGGAATCCCTGCTGTCGCCTGCGTGAAAAACCCTTGACTTTGGGGATTGTGAAGTATTATAGATATACGATATAGAGGTGAAAATTGGATAACGATGAGGTCATGCTCCAATTTGATGAGGTGGAACGCAAGATCGGCCGGCTGGTTGAGCAGTGCCGCTCGCTGAAGGCCAGAAATGCCGAGCTTGCCGAAAAAGTGGAGACTTTAGAGGAAGAGCTGAGAAAGAAAACCGAACAGGAAAATTCGTATTCGGAACAAAAAGCGCTGATCCGGTCCAAAATTGACGGGCTGTTATCGAAGCTGGATGAATTCAGTATCAATGATACCGATCAGCAATAATCCGGATAGGCAGGAATTGAACAGCGGGACTTTGTGGAACAGCTGATAACAATCGAACTGCTGGGGGAGAGTTTTCAATTTAAGGTTCATGAGGGAGATACCGATCCAGAAAGAATTGCCGATTACCTGACCCGGGAAGTGGAGCAGGTTTCCCAACAGTATCCGGAACATGTTCGGAAAACCAATAAACTGGCAATTCTGGTTTCTGCTGCTTTAAATATCACCAAGCAATATTTTGAAATGCAATCCGATCATTCGGAGTTTATAGCCGATGTGACCCATCGGACGTTCAGGCTGGATGATTTGCTAAGTAAATCTATATAGTTCGATTGTTTATCGCTTTCCATGGTGCTGAAGGATTTGACTGTTGGTAGGGGTGGACTTACTTTATATACGGAAAAGATTGCCCCTGCCGGGTGCGTGATTGAACAATGCCCCTTGACCCAACATGTATTATAAAGGGAGCCTTCACTGGTTTTGGTGTGCATGTTCTGCTCGGACAGAAAAGCCTAAAGAAGCTATAAGGCGCCCACTTGGTCGTAACTGGATCAAGGTTACTTCAACACGGCCGGGCGGGGGCTCTTTTTCTACCCGAAAGCATTTGCGTCTTATCTCCCTTCATTTCTGTCGGACCATCACTCCTCATCGAACTCCATAGCGAACCTCTATAACGCAATTCAGCGACGGAAAATCGTTTTGCCTGGATGCATCGGTTGCCACGGCAGACATCCGTCGGAAGGATAGTATCTTATACAAGGGAGTTATTCCATGGAAGGCGCGTATATACTGATGTTTATTGTTGGGGGAGTCCTCGGGTTTCTGGGCTCCCAGATGCTGCGCGAGCGCTTGGCCGGTCAAAAAATCAAGGATGCGGAGGAGAAGGCATCCATGATTATTGACTCCGCCGAACGGAAAGCCGATTCCCTGGTAAAAGAGGCCCAGCTCGAGGCCAAGGATCGGCTTTTTAAGATGAAGAGCGATTTCGATGCCGAAACCGCCGATTCCCGTGCTGAGCTAAAAAAGCAGGAGCGCCGGCTGCAGCAGAAAGAAGAGAACCTTGACAAAAAAAACGAGCAGATCCAACAGCAGGAACAGGAAGTGGAGCGCAGACAGAAAGATCTCCAGAAGCGGGACGCGGACCTGCAGAGCAAGGAAAAGCAGTATAATGAAATCATTGAGCAGCAGAGAAAACAGCTCGAGGAGATCTCGGGTCTGACCTCCGAGGGCGCCAAGGAACTGCTGCTGCAGTCAATGGAGAATGAAGCCCGTCATGAAGGGGCGAAGCTGGTCAAGCGGATTACCTCAGAAGCCAAGGAGAATGCGGACAAAGAGGCCAAAAAGATCATGGCCTCGGCGATACAGCGTTATGCCGGCGATTTTGTCGCGGAGCGAACCGTCTCGGTGGTGCAGCTGCCCGATGATGAAATGAAGGGCCGGATTATCGGCCGGGAGGGCAGAAACATCCGTGCCCTGGAGGCGGCAACAGGAATCGATCTGATTATCGATGACACTCCTGAAGCCGTTATTCTCTCCGGGTTTAATCCGGTACGCCGGGAAGTGGCCCGGATTGCGCTTACCCGGTTGATTGAGGACGGCCGCATTCATCCGGCGCGAATCGAGGACATGGTTCAAAAAGTCAATCAGGAGGTGGAGACGACCATAAAAGAGGCCGGAGATCAGGCTGCTTTTGATTTGGGCGTGCACGGGATCAGCAATGAACTGATTCGCTATCTGGGCCGGCTGAAGTATAGAACCAGCTATGCCCAGAATATGCTCCAGCATTCGGTTGAAGTGGGGTTTTTGTGTGGTGCCATGGCATCCGAGCTTGGCTTGAATGTGAAGCTGGCCAAGCGCATGGGACTGCTCCATGATATCGGAAAAGCTGTCGACCATGAGGTGGATGGCTCTCATGCGGAAATCGGGGCGCGGCTTGCCAAAAAATGCGGGGAGTCGCCCAAGGTTGTCCAGGCCATAGCCGCTCACCATGAAGAAGTACCGCCGGAGTCCGTCTACGATATGCTCGTTCAGGCGGCGGACAGCCTCTCCGGTGCGCGGCCCGGAGCCCGAAAAGAGCTTCTGGAAAACTACATCAAACGGCTGGAAGATCTGGAAGGCATTGCGAGCTCTTTCAAGGGGGTCTCCAATGCCTATGCGATTCAGGCAGGACGGGAATTGCGGGTTATTGTGGATGGTGATAATATTTCAGACGAAGACTCGACCCTTATGAGCAAGGATATTGCCAAGAAGATAGAAGAAACCCTGACATTCCCCGGGCAGATCAAGGTTACCGTAATTCGGGAGACACGGGCAATTGAATACGCATATAAGTAAGGTGCTGCAATGACGGTTCTGGATATACTCAAACAGCGCGGATTTGTCGAAAACACAACACATGATCAGGAGTTGACGGACCATTTTGCCGCCGGTGCAGCAAGCTGCTATATTGGTTTTGATCCGACAGCGCCGAGTTTGCACGTGGGAAGCCTGGTCCCGATTATGGCCCTTGCCCATCTGCAGCAGAGCGGGCATCAGCCGATAGCTTTGGTGGGCGGCGGTACAGGCTTGGTAGGCGACCCCAGCGGAAAGACGGAGATGCGGCAGCTAATGACCGTAGAAGCTGTGGAGGCGAATGCAGCAGGCATCAAACAGCAGCTCTCCCGCTACATTGATTTTTCTGCCGGCAATGCCAGAATGGTCAATAATGCAGACTGGCTGGTGGGGCTGGAATATATTCCGTTTTTGCGCGATATCGGCTGCCATTTTTCGGTCAACCGGATGATCAAAGCGGAAAGCTACAAAGCCCGCCTGGAATCTGAGGATGGATTGAACTTCATTGAATTCAATTACATGCTGCTGCAAGCCTATGACTTCCTGAAATTATTCGAGGATTTGGGGTGTCGGGTTCAGATGGGCGGCAGTGATCAATGGGGCAATATCGTGGCCGGCATTGAGTTGATCCGCCGGGTGCGGCAGGAAGAGGCCTTTGGCATTACCTTTCCCCTGGTGACCACAAGTTCCGGCGCCAAAATGGGCAAGACCGCTAAGGGGGCCATATGGCTGGATCAGGAGCGAACTTCCCCCTATGATTACTATCAGTACTGGATCAACACAGACGACAGGGATGTCGTGCGCTTTCTTTCCCTGTTTACTTTTCTTCCCCTGCCGGAAATAGAGGAGGTGGAGAAGCTGCGGGATGCGGAACTGAATATGGCCAAGTCTGTCCTTGCGTTTGAGGCTACCCGTCTCTGTCATGGGCAGCAGGAAGCGGAAAAGGCATATAATGCCGCTGCTTCCATTTTTGGTGCCAAAGCCGTGCCGGCGGGCATTCTGCCCTCCAGTTCCATACCAAGGGAAGGAAGCAAAAAAGGTCTTGACAACTCCGTGCCGTTTTCGGTATATGAAAAATCCGATTTGGCAGAAGGTATTGCTGCGTTCCGGCTGTATCATCAGGTAGGGCTTGCGCAGTCTGCAAGCGCGGCACGCAGGCTGATTGAACAAGGTGGTGCATATCTCAACGGAGAACGTGTGGGATCGAGTGATTACCCCATCTCTCCGGGGGATGCCCGCAATGATGAGATCCTTCTGCGGGCGGGAAAAAAGAAGTATCACAAGATAATTCTCTCACAGAAAAATTCCTCTTGACAGAGTCAAGGTGAAAGAGTATATAAAGGCTTTTCGGTAGGAACTCCTCTTAAGCTTCTGGCAGACAGAAAAAGTTTGACTGGTACACCGATCCCGTTATCTTATAAGGGGGAAGTGTTGCTTGGGGAGGTCTTTTGGCCTTTGATCTTTGAAAACTAAATAGTGGCAGCAAAGAGCCGGGTCCTTGCA